>JASLXP010001084.1 GCA_030740295.1 Planctomycetota bacterium | reverse complement strand
GCGATTGCCTTCAGCTCGGGCAGTTCGAATTCTGCGGCCTGCACGCGGAGGCCTTCGAGATTCGCGGAATCAGGCCATTCGCGATGCTTCTGGCCCGAGTCCCCCATCATCGGTGTATCGCCTCCAGGTGAAAGCACTTTCCCGCAGGCATCAACACTCAACCGCAGCTTGTTCATGAAATCCTTGCTGACGGGGATGCCGTTATCTCTGGCAACGTGCAGATAATCGATGAAATGTCTTACCGTTCCGTAGTGATATCCGGAGCGTTCACGGGTGAAGCCGTCGGCCTCCATGAGCACATCCATTTCGCGCTCGAAATATGCCGGCGCAAATGCACGGAATTTTTGAAAGCCCCTGAACGCAGGGAAGAAAAGCCCCGCCTCAAAGTAGCCAAGAAAGGTATGGAGCCACCAGTTGTGGCCGGAACTGCCGAGCAGCGCTTCGTCCCATGTCCGTGACCATTCCCACTCTTTCCAGATCTGGCGGTTGAGCCACGCGAAGATTGGAATCAGCGAATCATCCGAACAGCATTCCAGCGAAAATAACCGGCGCAGCAGTTCACAGATTCCGCGAGTCGTTCCCCACGGCCCCGCAGTCCAGTTGTCGGATGCGGCAAGCACGCCCGCACTAATCCGTTTGCAGATTTCCGCGTCCGCACCAAGGAACATTGTGATGTCCCCGGCCGCGGTGATGGTGTTCTGATGCGCGCCGGTAATGAGATCTTTTCCGAGTGCCTCGTTCAGCGTCTCTCGTGCTTCGGCTTTCTGCTGATCCGTTGCCGCGGCCCGCAGAGCTCCGATGAACGATTTGGTGTACCCCAGCTTGGGTGTTTCGCGTTTACGAAGCGATGCGATGGATGCGGAAAGTTCTTCGACAGATGAGTTGGCACTCCATTCAATGATTGAAGCGCAGACTTCTTCAGTGGCGTCTTTCAGATTGAGCACGCGTTGGCCTCCGGATGTTTCAGTTACTGTTTGCGTTCAGAATTGCCCACGCGTGGCGAGCGAAATGGCCGCGCATGTCGCGAGTAAATTTCTCGAGGATTTCTCTGCCGAGGTCCTCGTGATCACCGCACCGGTAGAGTGCCCGGGCGAGGGTGATCTCGCGCAAGGCGATACCACGATCCAGGGAGTTCGTATTCTCGCTGATCATACGCGGCTTCATCAGCACTTCGGCAATTGCCTTCGCGCCCCGCGGATCACCGATTGACTCGAGCGCACGGGCCACCGCGCGGTGATGCGAAAAGGCGTGTTTAGCCTCCAGCGTCTTCATCTTTTCCAGGATGGGCGGCAGAGCGCGCCGGTCGCGGCTGAGCCCCAGCGCATAGATAAATGAATCCAGCCGGCTCATGGAATTTCCAAATTGTCCCATCCCTTTGAAGTTCCAGCCGGTGTCCCATTTATCAAAAGATCTCACTTTTTCGATTAGCGTCTGGATGCCGGTAGCGTCTCCGAGGATGCCGAGCAACTGTGCGTAGATGAGTCGTTCTCCGCTTTCCTTCTCTGAGTCTCTCCACGCTTCCTTGAGCAGAGGGACGCTCTGTTTCGGCTGGGCGAGTAGGACGGCCGCGCCTTTATAATTATTCTTCACTTGCAGGACTGCCTCCTGCACCTTCTCCTCGGGCATGGGAAAAGTGTCGACGGCATAGATGACGTCTTCCGGCAGCGCACCGATCCCGGTCAGGTGTTTCTGCAGTTTTCGAATGTTGATCTCGCGAAGGGGAACGTTGCCCTTCACCGCGTAGGACGCGGCGACGCCTGCCGCGTAGCCTTCGTTCTGCAAATCCGCCTGCATGCGGATCACGGGCACGACATCCCGGTGGGCACTCGTTCCGAGACCTGTAACGAGAATTCCTTTCAACCCGCGCGGCAGCAGGCAGCGGTATGGTGTGTAGGTATAGATGGTGCGCTTCTTGGATGGCGTCTTGAGCGTGAACAGTGGATCGATGGTGAAGCCGTGCGTATCGAAATTCGTTCGGGAATAAACGATGCTGTCCGGGTATTCGCGCTCGTTCATGAAATCGAGAACAGTGAGCGTGTAATCGCCGACAATGCGGCGTCGCTCGCGAGTGTCGATGAATTTGCCGCTATCGAACGAGTGGTGCTTCTTACGTACCGAAACGAAGAGATTCCAGACGTCGATCATGTCCGTCTCGTCACTGAAGGTGAAATCCGTATTGGCGTAGCTTGCCCCGAGCTCTCGTGGTGGCAGACCCGTGCCCTGCATGGCGAGGTCGGTGCCATCGATATAGATGGTCTGTGCGCCCGCAGCAGCCGCAATGTCACTGTTGCCGGTGGAATCGATGACCGCCCTGGCCAGTACGGCGCCTCGGCCCTGAGGGGTCGAGACGATGACGCCGCGCACCTGGTTGTCCTTATCGACAATGGCGCCGCAGCCCAGCGAGCCGAACCAGACATCCGCTCCTGCTTTGCGCAATGCGGTACGCCACCATTCCATTTTCTCCTCGATGCCCCAGCGACTCTTGCCACCCAGGACCTCCAGGGTGAAGCCTTTGCGATAGCCGTAGTAGTAGCCGGCAATCGCGCCCATGGTGCCTACACCACCGAGCCCGTATTGATACTCGACAACCAGTGTCTTCATTCCCTGCCGGGCCGCGCCAATGCCGGCCGGCGCGCCGCTGGTCCCACCGCCGATGACCACAACATCATAGTCACCGATCACCGGTATAGGCCGGTTCGACTGGGTCAGCGTTGGCAGATTCTGAATGGGCCGGATTCCCGCAAGGCTCTCACGAATTTCGAGACCTGAATCGATGTGCCCCTCCGGACCGAACACGACTGGCTTTGACGGCATCTCACGTGAAGCCGCCTCTTGAGCGGCAGCCTTGCCGATGCGTTCACCGGCTTTCATTAACGCCAGTGGACGGGCGAGTTTCGCTGCGTGGTCTCGCGGGATATCCGCGCAGGCGCCGAGGACAAAAAGCCCGGAGAGACCTTCAGGCTTGAAGGCTTCCAGGGGCATCTCGCCTTCGCCCTGCCACGAGACTTCGCCTTGAATGGGGTCCGGAGGCACCTCGATGAGTTCTTCAGATGTGAACTGTTGCCCTGGATGCCAGGTCATGTCTCTTGCCTTCTGATTGGCCTCGGCCCAGGCGCCGGGCGAAGTGTTCTTCAAGGGGATGCGCAGGCTGTACTCGATGACCGAATACTGCTTGCCGCTCTTGTGGTAGGCCGGCTCGATGATCCGTCCATTGATTCGTGGAGTGTCTTCCAGTGCCTCGCCGCCAATCACTACCCTTTTGAAGTCTCGCATACCCGCGGGATAGGTGATGCCCTTCGCCCCTGCAAGCCGCGCCAGCCGTGCGCGTGCAGTCGCATCTATCACCGTCTTGGCAATGACTGCCTGCCGGCCGCCGCGGTTCGTGATCACGATGCCGGCGATCCGGCCGTTCTCATCCACCAGCAGATCCGTCGTGTAGCACCAGAAGAGGAATTTTACCCCCGCCTTGATCAGCGCATCATCGAGGGTCCGCTTCACATGGAGCGGCGTGGGCATCGGTCGCGCTTGTTTTTCCTCGGCTTCGATTTCCTTCTTTTCGCCCTCTACTGCGATTTCACCAAGAAGGTGGCGGGCGACTCGTTCGGTCTGCTCCACTTCGAATTTGAGATACCTCGCCTCGGCCTTGAATTCCGTTGCTATATCGATGCAATCATTTTCGAAGCCTCCGTCCTTAAGTTTCGGATTCTCAGTCGTGCCGCCGGCCTGCCAGTCCTTACCATCCCTGCTCCAGGAAACCTTCACTCGCGCCACTTCAAAATCCTCGGTCCGCTGGTAGGCCAGCACGTGAGTCTTCTTGATCTTCTTCACCGCACCAAAGTCTGCCGTGATAACAACGTTTCCTCCATATTGAACGCTCTCTTTGGGAGCGTTGTGCCACCTCCAATCATTCAAGAAGCGCAGCCTGGGATCCGGGTGTACCCCCGACGCTTTGATACTCGTTGTATACTTGAATGGAATCGTGTTCTTGATCAAAGGAACGGAACCCGGAACGGAAAAGATCCTCATCGCAAGCTCGGATTCCGGTTCTTCTCCTTCCTCCAGCCAGAGCTGCAGCGTGGCAGTCATGTCATCGCCAAGATAAGAGCGCGGCGTTGCAAGAAAAACCTTCGCCCCTTCTGCAGCGGCACTGATCGCCGACTGAACAGCCCCCGTGCTGCCGCCGACAATCGCGATATCGACTTCGTACGCAATGGGCAGTTGGCGGGCGGATTCAAAAATGAATGTCTTCTCTGCGGACAGGGGCCCGAGGGCCAAAAGAAATAGAAGAGCTCCGTGCATGAGGGTCCTCTGTGAATTGAGTGATTCCTGAGAGCCTGATGTGGCCCGTGGCCACGGAGAGTCAATTATCTTCGACACGCGGGCAAGTGACGACCCCAACTCAAGGTTTCATCGTGAACTTGAATCCGGGCTCTATTCTGAACTCCGTTCCTTTCTTTGACAAGGCCGTCTGCCTGAACCAGATTTACTTGAGGGGCTCATCTTCCCTGGGCGCGCCGGCACCTTGCCGGCTTCTTCTCTCAACGCCTACGGCGTTGAGCCGGCTGGGAGCCGGCGCACCCAGGGGAATCTCAATCCAGGAAGATGGCGGTGATGTTTGCTGGGGTACGGGCTTTCCTTCCGTAACGGCCTTCTTTCGTGTCTTCGTCGGTGTAGGGCGGTTGCTCGAGCGTGAGGCGGATGCTGCTGGGGAAACTGAACTGAACGACGGTCATGCCTTGAGTGCCGTCGAAGGTGATGAGCTGTCGTTGCCGATTTGGAGAGTCGAGTGGACTCAGATGCAGGCTCTGTTTGGCACCCGTGCCGAGGAGGATCGTCATCTGGTGTTCCTTCTCATCCGCGACTTTGAAATCCCATGAGGCGGATTGGGTGGTCTTCTGACCGGCCCAGAGGGAGCCGCCGAGGAAACCTTTGGGGCCGGTGCAGCTTTGGTCGTCGAGATACATCAAGAGATGCCTGGGTTTCGAGCCGGCGTAGAGGCCGTCTTTGAATCGGCCAGGTATGTCGATGGTGGCCTCAAAAGGGGCGGTGACGTTGATGAGGGGTTTGTGAGAGCCCCACCACTCTTTTGCCTGGTGGCGGAAGATGATGTAGCCGTGACGGCCGACAGAGCGGGTCGACAATTGGCCTTTACCGCTCCAGGTGATGGCGGCGCAGGGCTCGCCTGATTTCAGCTTAGTGGAGTCGATGTCCAGGAGTCCCATGACGTGCGACAGGACATCGACCTTATCGCCGCGAGCTCGTATGGTTTCTTCGAAGCTCTTTTGGGCGACGAGATTCAGTTCGCCCCACAGGCCGGGTTTCAGGAGGGATTCCTCTGGGGCGTCGAAGAGCATGGTGGTGTTTTTGTTGCACCAGTAGAGACGCTTGATGGTTGTTGTGCCGTTGCCCAGCAGCACACCGATATCGCCGGCGAGTTTCTGCGGCGCGGAATTCAAGCCGAACAATTCCAGGGGCACGGCGGCTTCATAGGCGTAGCCAATTCGAGTTTGGATTCCCAGCCGAAAGACGACGTTGCTGTTGGCAAAGGCCATCCCGACTCGCCCTTCGGCCAGGCTTACCTGCTCGCTGACGTCCGCGATGTGGTCGAATTTGACCGTGCGGTTGGGCGAGGCGATTTCTGCGACGTGTCCCTTTCTTTCAGATCGCTGCTCGTAATGAATGGCTCTCAGTTTGCCGTTGACCTTGCTGATGAGCAGCCGCTGGTCGCCTCGTTGCGCACTTGTCCTGGTGTTGGCCGAAGTGGAAATCATGATGTCCAGCGCGCCGCCGGTTTTGAACATGCCCTGCCACGGGTCGGTACCGGAATTCTTCAGCAGGTCGCGATGGAGCGTCTTCCAGGCGGCGCAGAGTTTTCCGTCGGCGATCCGAAATGCGCCTTCAGTTGTGTCGTCGATCCTGAGCCACTCCGCATCGGCCCAGTCTGCCAGATTGCCGTCGACGGTTGGCGTTTGGGTGGCGATGGTGATCGTCGCCTTCGTCTTGCCTGCGTCTGATTGTCGTGCGACTTCGGCCTGCGTGAACCAGTCCAGACATAGGTCGACGGTTCCTTTGGTGACCTCAATGTTGGTGTCTTTCAGACGCCGGATGCTGTTGAGTCCGTCCACCCGGACAATCGAGCTGGTGTGATTCATCGCCTGCACATAGACGTTGCCGTCGCTGGTCGCAGTGATGGTCTGGTAGAAACCTTCGCCGTCGCTGGTGTTGTCGTTCAGTTTCATGCCGCGGCTGGCAGTGGGCGGATTGGGTTTGGAAAAGTAGCCGTGCTTGAACAAGGACGCGACAAAGAATCCGTCGATGGTGAACAGATAGATCTGGCCGGAGTTTGCGTTTAAGGCCCAGAGCTCTTCTTTGCCGCCGGCGACCTTGAAACTCGGCCCAATGATCTTGGTCGTGCCGATCAGTTCACCGCTTTTTGGAGTGCGGTTGACGGGGTAGCTTTGGGAAGCGTGAAGTCCCGTCCACTGGTTGGGGTAATACCAGCGTTTCCCATTCTTTGTGATGCCACTCGCCGAGCCGTAGGACTTTCCGGGTGCGGCGAAGGCGGCAAAGCCCTGCACGGCGAAGTCTCCATGCTGGCCCGGAACGATGGCTGTGTAAGGAAGAGGCAGTCCCAGCGGGCAGACGTCTTTGGCTTTCTTCAGGTCGTAAACGGGCACGCCGCTCGCCGTAAATTTTTCGGGAGCGATCCGGAGACCATCAGCGGTGATGAACGTCAGTCCGTCATTCTGATTCAGGCCTCCGACCTTTCCCGGTGCGAACGTGACTTCATTCACCTGAATCTTCTGGTCGTCGTTCGTATCCGACCAGGCGAACAGCAGCGCGTTTTCATAGGGCGGCTTTCTGTCATAGACCCACTGCTGATTTGTGGGGGCGTGGAGGTCGATGTCTTGTGGGATTCTGTCTTTGAACTCTGGCCGCTTGAAGATGTCCCAGTAGTTTACCTGGCCGAGAGCCGCGACTGGTTTAGCGATGCCTTCGACCATCAGCCACACGCCGGCAATCAGCGGCCCCATCGTTGGGCGGGATGAATAGGTATTGGTCATGTATTGGCGGCCGTCCAGATAGACCGGCGTCTCCGGATTGCCGCCGGGGCCGCGCTGATGGTTAGGCAGAATCAGAGTGTTTGGATCATCGCGGCGGTAAAAGATGCTCTTGACCTTGTCATTGCCCTTTTTCCAATCCAGCTCGAACTCCATCCCGAAATAGTAGAAACGGGTCTTGTCCGTGGGATCGAGTTTGCCGCCGCCGCCATATTCGGTCGGGCCATAGAAGGCGGTTTTGAATTGGCGGTCTTTCGTCCAGAGGCTCACCCGCTTTGGCTGGTAATCCTCTTCCGCGACCCAGAGCTCGCCCTGAGGCGTAAGTGCCATGCCCATGGGATGGTGCATCTTTTCTTCGTCATAGGGCCCGTTCGCAGGTTTGCCCGGCTTACCGATGACGCACAGTTTCTCGCCGGCCGGAGAAAACACTTTGACCTGATGGCTCTGACCGTGATCGGAAATGAAGATGTTGCCGTCTCTGCTGACGACGATCTCTTTGGGATCGTCGAGTCCTTCGGCGATGAGAGTCTGCTGGTCTTTCAGACTCACGCCGTGTTTAGCATCGGGAGAGACTGAACACCGTACGAGTTTGCTTTCGGACAAGATGAGAAGTCTGCCGGCCGCATCGAACGTTATCCCTTTCGGGCTTTCGAAGTCGAGCGTCGCCAGCCGCTCTTCGATGGGTTTGCTGGCATTGGGATCAATCTTCACAAAGACGATCTGGTTCTTTATCGGAAAGCTGATCGCTGCAAGGCCGTTGTGAACGGCGAGCCCTCCGACGGGATAGTCCACGATGTAATGACTCTTGTGGTGCGGGATGTCTTCCTTCGGCGAATACAGCACCTTGTTCTGCTGCTCGCCAATGCCCACCAGCGTGACATCACCGAATCGAGAAGCACCGAGGCCGTAAGCGATGAATTGAGTGGGTTGGTTGGACTTGTCGAGACACAACCGGGTGGCGCCTGCCCAGCCCCTGCCGATTCCTCTGACTCCTCTGATCTTCCTGCCGCTCAGGTCTGTCCAGACCAGACCGTGCGCGCCCTCGGCGAGAGAACTGCCGATCAGGATTCTTGGCTCAGCGCCGGGAACATAAAGCACACAGCTCGGCGGAGTGTGATCCGCAAGCCACTGACCCCTGGCATCCGCCGTGCGCCAGGGAGGATTGATCGGATTGTAAGGCGAAAACTCATAGACGAGGTCGACCTTGTCACGGATGAGCCCGCGGATGCGGTAGGTGCCCGGCGCGACGAGGCTGCCGGTCGCATCATAGTTGCCGTGCGGGCCGATGTTTGCTCGGCCGTGATCATCCATACCGTCCCAGTAGACCGTGTGCTCTCCGGCCTTGAAGAACGTTTCGCTGACCAGGTTGCGGACGCGGCTGCCATTGCGGTCCTCGATGACGAGGGTGAGGTAGCTGTCCTTTGGGAGGGTGAGCGGGATGGGTACGGGTGGTTTAGGGTCGCCGACGAGTGGGGTAAGGGAGAGGCTGGCGAGGACGAGGAGGCTCACACGGAGGCACGAAGGCACGAAGGAATTTGGGAAGGGACTTTTCATTGGTGGGTGAGTGTACTTTATTGCTTTTTGTCTTTGTTATCCGCTTGTGATGAATGTTGGGATGACGGTGGATCGTCGACGGAAAATGATGGTGCTAGGGGACTCGCTGCGCTCGTTTCGTCAATTGTCTTAACAAGTCTTCTCCCGCAATCGTAGCTGCGGCCCCTCGCCGCAGAAAAGGCGACCAAAGGTCGCCAGGAGTGCCGACTGCGGCGAGAACCCTCCGCCACGCACAAGCTGGCAGCCGCTTGTGGCCACGATTGCTTGCCTAAGGCAGCAGAGCCGCACCGATAGGGGTAGGGAAGGCGCATTGGATTGCGCCTCCCCTGAATCTTCAGACCGTCAGCCTGTGGTCTCCCCGGACGCGCCGGCTCCCAGCCGGCTGGCCAACGGTGGTGTCTATTCAATTCTGACTTTGGCCGCTTTGGACGCCTCTGACCGGTTCCTCCAATTATCCTCTGCGACGACGCGGTAGTAATACAATTGATCCTTTAAGCCTACATCCGAGAAGCTTGGTTTGAGGGTGGTGCCGATCAGGGTTGCCTGGGATGGCTGGAAATCAGGGCGGTCGGAGCGGCAGACATGGTAGCGCGTCACGCCCTGAGGGGCGGCGGATTTCGTCCAACTGAGTCTGGCTGTAACATCCTCGCCCGCCTTCGCAGGCGGTGCATGCGTCCTTGTCGATCTTACCCAGACGATCTTGGACGAGCCCACGCCGACGATTTTCAGGTTTCTCGGTGTCGATGGCTTCACCGACGGGCGATTGCCTGATGGTGGAGGAGTCCAGTCTGGAGTGTTGCTGAGTAGTAATTGATCGACAAGGATGCCGGTGTCCGAAGTCGTGAACGCAAGTTTTATTGAGTCGGATGGGAGTTGAACGAGAGGCTCCGTCATCTTTACCCACGACCATCCTCCATTCACTTGTCGGTCGATGACGATCTCGCCGGACCGCGTTCCGTTCAGTGAGACCTTGAATCGGCCGCTTTCCTCTGGGTGCCGCTTTTTGACCCGTGCCCAGATGGTGTACTTTCCTGCTTTGGGAATCCGCACGGTTTGGGTCGCTCTGGCCGTCAATCCTTCGCGTAGGCGGGCACGGTAAAGTAAGTCTCGGTCGAGGATGCCGACTGCGTAGGCGTTGGATGCTGTCGGCTGGTCGAACCACGGCTCGAGCGGTTTGGTGAAATCGCTGAACTCAGCCTCGCAGTAGATTCGTATCGGCCCGGCGCCGTTAAGGGAAACCTCGTTGGAGAAGGCTCTGCTTTCGAGTCCTGAATGTTCGACTGACGTCACGACATAGAATCCGTCATCGGAGATTTCGTATCGAGTTCCTTGCGTCGGCGTTGCAGTGATGCGGCGGTAGTTCTGGCCGCTGCTCGTGGTGTGATAGACGTGGTAGCCGGCAATCTCGTGGGGGTATCGGGGAGGACCCCACTTCAATGTTGTCTTCTGCCCCTTTCCGAATTCAAGCTCAAGTCTGACTGGCGGCAGCGGGTAACGGGCGATGGCAAAGTAGACATCGGCCTTCGACGCGGGATTGTCCGAGAGCATGCCGGACGCGTAGGCCACCTTCGTCCCATCAGGGCTGGTGGCCTGGCCGGAAAAGAAGACTGCCTTGCCCGGTTTTCTTAGCCTACGCCACTGCAGCCGTTCACCATAGTCATGGTAATTCATCGACACGATGGGCCACATGGACTGATGTCGAGTGTCGAAAAAGAAAAGCGGCAAGGGGCGCAGGTCGCCGCGGGCAGTTCCGAAGTCGCGATGCCAAACCCATTCGGGGTGTTCGAGATAAGGGAAGCTGCCCAGATGCCATACCTCGCCGGTGAGGAGAGACTGGACAGCCATGGCGCTGGTCTTATGCAGCATGTCGATCTGCAGCTCGCGGGTCGGGTCGAGAGCTTTGTGCCCGCCTCCCATGTTTTCAGCTCGGCGAACCAGGGTGCCGTCAGAGAGAACACGCCGCTTGATACCCGGCTTGAGACCTTCTATCACCTTCCGGGCTTGCCCGATGGTCGGCGTCGCCCTGATCATCCAAATCTGGCCTGGGTTGATGCTGTTCTCCGGTGTCTTCTTGAACGAATTGTGCAGGTGCAGCCAGTTGAGGATGTACGAGACATACCAGTGGCCGTCGGTATCGATCGACCAGAAAGGATCGTTCAGAAAATCCTTCGTAGGATCGTCTGATTCGGTCTTAGTCTTGATCTCACGAAACTGTTTACCGTGTGAATCGGAGACGGCCAACCGGCGGCGGTCGTTGGAAATCCAGAGGCACAGGTGATTCGTATCCGCATTGACGAACGTGCCTGGTTCGTCGCTCGGCATCTTCACCAGGCGCCAGCCGTCGCGCTTCGGCAGATGGATGGTCGCGGACGCACCGGAAATCACATTCGTCAGGCCGTAGCTGTTGGCCACGTATTCCGAAATCATCCAGTCGGTGGAGTCACGGTCGCTCGGCAGGTGATCGCGCATCCACTTTGCCGGCCAGGGGAGATATCGGGAATCGATCCTTTTAGCCTTGAACGGGCCGTATCGCCGCGATCCATCGGCTCGCAGCACGTGGCCGGGCGAAGTCAGGAAAAAGTATTTACCGTCGCTGGTGAAATTCGGCGTGCCTGGATATTGCAGCCGGGACTTCAGCCCCTGCGATACGAGCCACACTTCCGCACCCGTCCAAGTGTCCACGAACGCGGCGAAGCCAGGCCGGTCGTAATGCGCCGCCGCATTCAGTGTTGTCAGGCCATGAATCGGATCGGCGGGCAGATTTTGTCCCCAGCGGCGTTCCTGACGAGTGTCACCAAGTCGAAGGATTTCCACCGACTTGAAGTGCATAGTTCCGCCGCCGCGCTTGATGTTGATGCGTGCGGTCACCGCGCGCGGTTCGCTGCCGTTCTCGATGACGAAGGGAACTTCGTGAGTTCTGAAATCGTCCGAACGGCCCAGCGGAATGGCGAACGCGCCGTAGTAAGGGGCGGTGAACGGAGTTCCCTCGGTGTCGTAGTCGAGCGCCCCTTCCACTGACATCTGGGCGACCCTGGCGTTGCTTCGCGCATGAATCCGAAAGACGTAATGGCCGGGCCGCGACAGCGCGACCTGTCGATGCAGCGCAGCACTGTTGCCGCAGGTGAGAGTAACGCTCCGGTCGTCCGGATTGTGCTTGAAGTCGCCGATGACCTGCCATCTGTTCCAGTCGGTCGTGGAGGCGGGGGCCTCCGCTTCGGCAGATGCGGGGATAGGGGCAGTGCAAAGCAGGAGATTAAGCAGGAAGCCCTGAACGAGATTCAATGAATGACTTGTCTTTGGTTTCACTTGTCTGTCTGGTAATTCAGGCACGAGACCGCGAGGACTCGCCTAATCTCACAGCCTTGTAACCGCACTCACGATTCCTCTTTCCCCGAATACGTCGTTTCACGCAGACGCTGAATCCGGTCTTTTGTCCAGGGGACAATGGATTTCTTGCATGCTTCGATGATGGCTTCACCTTTTTCTTTGCTGGCGAGTGACGGATAGCCGAGTGCGCCGTATTCGCTGAAGCGGCACATCCCCCACATCGTCAGGTCGGGACGGGTGAGTGGAAATTCGCTTTCGTCGGTCTGGATATCCTCATGGCGTTCCTTCACCAGGTCGGGGCGGATGGCCATCAGCACGGAAGTCTCCCATTCGCCGGCATGAATTTCCGATGCGGGTGCATCCATCTTGATATTTGGCCGGCCGTGGCCGTATCCGTTCATGAGCAAGATGCGGAGGCTGCGTTCCTGTCGATTGATATGTCGCGTAACCGGGACAAGACAGTGATTGCCGCCGTGGCAATTCAGAAGAATCAGGATGCGAAAGTCCTGCCTCTCGATGTCGTCGGCCAAATCCCGAATCACCTGCATCAGAGTCTCTGGCTTGAGCGTCATCGAGCCACGAAAGCCGGCATGTTCCATGCTCGTCGTGATGCGAAGCGTGGGCAGCAGTGCGCAGTCGAGTACCTCCGCGAGGAAGCAGCCCCAGTAGTCAGCGATGATGCTGTCCGTATCCAGCGGCATGTGATGCGAGTGCTGCTCGCAGGCGCCGATCGGCAGAATGCAGATATCCGTCGGGTGATCCGACCATTCAAAGGATGTGCTGTTCGCGTCGACCATGTTGGTTGCTCTGTGCGGATTCGGAGTTAAGGAGTCGAGGGTTGCTTTGGGTAGTTCATCATTCCTGGTACTTCAGATCAATGGGCAGTTCTTTCTGCTGGCCGCTGATCGTTTCTGTCACCACCACTCGATGCAATCCCGTGTCGTTGAGCGCGGTTGGGATGACGTGTTCCGCCTGTCCATTTTTCAAGACGGCAGTGCGCGCGTAGTGACGGAGTCGTCGGCCATTGGGGACAACGAGCTCAACGTAACAGGTGGTCATGAAGTCGGGCGCTGGCTGGATTTGGATTTTGAGTATCAATGGATCGCCGGCCCGATTCGTCGTTGCCGACAGTTCTGCCACCAACGTTCCCATCGGAACTGGCAGGGCCGCAAGGATTTTGGGACGGGCGGGATTCAGACTGAGCTCGAATCTTTTACCCGTGCCCAGCTTCTTTCGGTCGCGAATGTCGTAGACGACAGACGACACTGAGAGCTGCAATGTGTAAGTCTCGGGCTCGGCATCGAACATGGAATCGCGAGCGCCGATTGCCAGGAGCGTGGCCGACCCGCTTTTGTATGTGAACAGTTCCCAGCCCGTGGCCAGCCGCCCGTCTGAGTGCTGGAGCGACCATCCCTTGTTTACTTTGGATTTTTCAACGAGGGACTTCACCAAATCAGAAGTGGTCGTCTCCTTCCATTTGCCACGCTGCAGCAGCGAACCACTTAAGAAAACGTGGCCTTTTCCGACAGGCCGCACCTCTCCCTCTTTGAGGCCTGCGAAGAGCTCATTCAGTAAAGCGCGACCATTTGGACGCAAGTTCATCGCACGTGTGCCGGGCTCGGCGTCGGCGACAAGGGTACCTCCGTTCTCTACGAAACTGCGAATCGCCTCTGCCATCGCCGGCGACATACACTCGGTGCGTGGCAGGAAGAGCAGCTTGGCGCCGCTCAACGCACCTTCTTCGAGTTGTCTGGCGCTGACGTAGTCGAACTGCCAGCCGTGATGCCGCATGTTTTTGTACATGCTTTGTGTCGCGCGCAGCCAGTTTCTGGGGCCGTCCTTTTGATCCTTTACATAGGCCGCATACATGTCGGCCATCGAGTAGAGCACGCGGATGCCGTAATTCTGAAACTCGTAGTTGCGGAAGAGATGAAATAACCCGCGGCGCACTTCGTTGGCCATCTTGATCGTGTTGTGGAAGGGCGGCAGTGGCGTGTAGCCGGGGTCGAGGCATGAAGTGGCGTCTTTGAAATATTGTCCACGCCACCACATCTTTCCATTGGCGCCGCGGAAGAATTCCAGCCAGGGATAGCAGACGAACTCCAGGCGGTGCTTGTATCCAGAGTAAGTGCCCTGTATCACGGCACGGTGCGCATCTCGAGGGCTGAAGGCTCTCATGAGGTCTTCCCAGCGCAAGTCCTGATACTGGTTGTTGAAGGTCGCCCAGGGAAACATGCGCAGGGCATCCAGGCCCCGCTCCGGCTGTGGCGGATAGAAACTGCTGAAGCCGATGGGGGCGTCGGGTGCAACACTGTGAACGGCGCGGCGACAGATGAGATGTGCATTGTTAAACGTCCAGTCCGTGAATCTCTGCCGGTCGTACCACAGCACCAGCTTGCCGGAGTCCATCTTGGCATCGGCGAAGGTTGGCCACATGACTCCATCCCAGTCTTTAAACTGCGAACCGTATCGGTTGTTGAGTGTCCCGATATCTTTGAACTGGTCTTTCAGCCATTTGCGAAATTCACGGATACAGTGCTCCGAATGGCAGGTGAGGTTGATCATGTTCTCGTCGCCGAGGCTGTAGCCGACGGGCGAAAACGGTTCCGAATCTCGAACCGCCTCTTGCAGTTTTTTGGTAATCTGCTCGACCCACTTTGGATCGTTGAAGCAGGGCTTACTCACCGGCCCGATGGATTTCACTTTGTCGTTCGAGGTCTTGATGCCTTCCAGATCGAGAGCGGCGTCGATCTTCTTCGTCTTCGGATCGAGCGCGCCCGTTTTGAACTGAGAGGTCGAGTTTCTCGCCGCTTCATCCACCTCCTGCTGAATCCGACGCTCCCGTTCCTCGATGCTCTCACGCCACTGCGCAAGGCGAGTGATATATGGCCAGGGCCGCAGATTGGAGGACGCCAGTGTGATGCTGGGCGTGGCCGCGGTGACGCCAAGCTCGTAATAGCGATCCATCAGCAACTGCCGGTAGTAGTAATGCGAGGTGTCCGTCCAGAGCACGTAGTTGTAGTTGTCCACCGGTGGCATCTGAACGAGGAATGAATGGTCGTAGTCAAAGATCCGCACATCGGCCTCACGGATGATCGCCCGTACATGATGCATGGGGACGAGCGCGGTGAAGGCCGGCACATCAATGGCAAAGACCTTGCCTTGCTCGGTGGACTGCCGATGCAGCACACGATTCAGATTGTCGAGGATTTCGATCGTGATGGACTGCCTCTTAGTCAACGGCCCCCTGAGACTGACTTTCCCAGTGATGCGTTCGCCCCTTCGATAAAACGGTTGGAACTCGAAGCTCCGGACACTGTTCGCAGCGCTCGGCTTCACCGAAATCGCGTCCCAACTGACCACTTTGTCGCCTTGCATCAGCCGCGCCGCCACGAAATGCCGACCGCCTTCCGGCAAGAACGGCATATCCAGCGCAATCGTGTTCTCACCAGGTCTCAGGGCGATATCCTTCTGCCGGCGCATGCGTTCATTCCGCAACTCGTCGAACACCATCAGGTCGATGCGCGCACGAGGCATGGCGACTTCCGACTTCAATTCCACCGTCAAACCGCGTGGCGTCCCCGACAGCGGCTGCTTTCCGAATTCCAGTCGCATCCGCCTTATCGTGGACTTTGGTTCCTTCTGCGCGGTGTAGACGACGGCCTTCGCCAGATGGGCCGTGTGGAATTCGTAGAGCACTCGTTTCCGGCGTTTGCCTTCCATGCCGACTTTGGGCATGAGGGCAGGGGTAGAGGAGTGGAGGCGTGCCTGACCAACGCCATAGATACTGACAACGCGCCCCTGTCCGAAAGTCGTTTCGCTGACGCGTATGTTCGTTTGCATGGCTTCTGGAGTCATGCTGAGCCTGACAAACTTCCCCGCAGACTGCGCCGGTGGTGCTTGCTCTTCCTTTTCATCGAATTCGAGTTCTTCATCCTCTTCGTCTTCCTCATCCTCGCCGTGGGCCAACTCCTCCGGCTCGATTTTGACGCCTCGGAATTCTTCAGCTTCGAGTATCTTCGGCGCACTCTCCATAAAAGCCTTGTAGCCATTGGAATCGGTGAACAGCGCGCCCGTGCCCGCCTTGACTCTTCGAGCGATTTCCAGCTTCATTTCTTTCGGCAGAATGAACCAACTGACCGCGATGATGATCACGTCGTATTCTCTGTCTGGGGCCAGCTTGCTCATGTTGAGCTTGAGAGTTTCTTCTCGGGTCAGGAAAAAATACTCGCCGATGAACTCATTCGGGCCGGAAGAGATCATGGTGTCGAATTCCATGTCCAGCCGCTGAGAGAGTTCGATGGTTTCGCGGTGGCGCATCAGCGAAGCCAGCACAAGGACTTTGAGCTTCCCGCTGACGAATGGCCTGGCCCACTTGATATGAGGCGAAACATAATCCGTGCTGATGCGATCGAACGGCTCACTCTCAGGCATGGCCTTATGAAAGCCCTTCTTTGCCTCGCATATCGACGCAAAGACAATCACGAACATCAGAGATAAGGAGATTGATTTCATATTAGTAGCTGTTTCGGATACGCATCGTAGCCGCAAGCTGCCAGCTTGCGTGCCTTCGAGACGGCATCTGGATGCCGTTTCTGACAAGCAAGCTGGCAGCTTGCAGCTACGGCTCACCCTCCCATTCATATATTACCGCCACTAGCTCATTCCCTCGGACGGGCCCGCTGAAGTCTCGGTCGTAACGGTCTCTTCCTGTGCCCGCTTCACTATCCATCGCTTCCTGAATCTGGTCGAGCGGGCCAAGCTTGAAGACGACCCCGTCGACCGGGCTGGTGAGCAAATCGGGACGGCCGGTGTCGTGACGAAGCAGTCGAGCGAATGGCCGTCCCTCAGAAATTTCATCCCCCGGCATGACCAGCGGGAGAAAGACCGCATCCGACGGCGAACGCACCTCGACCTCTCTGGCCTCGGCGATGTTGACCTGGCGTGGGATTTCCGGTTCGCCCGGCAACATGCCCGCATGCTTGAGCAGATTCTGAATGGCCCTGCAGCCGAGCTCGACCTGATCCGGAAACACGCGCTGCTGTCCGCTCAGCTCAATGGCATAGCCGATAGCATGTCCCAGCCTCCGAGCAATCGTTGGGGCATAGCCAACGTATTTGTCCAGTGGAAAAGCATCCAGGATCCTCACCACACTCAGACCCGATGCCCGGCCCATCGGCACGAGCGCGTCGCCATCCCTGCTGAACAACGCCGCGGGCGCCTGCCATCGTTTCCAGCTATGCAGGTCGAGACACCAGTCGCAATCGGACAGTCCATTCTCCCAGATCGCCCAGGCCAGACGCTCGATGTAAGTGCCGTCCGGCCTCCCCGGCCAAAGCAGGTTCATATTCTTCTGCGAGCCGTCGTCGAACTCCGGATACTGCCGCCCTTCCGCGACGCACACCGGATTCGCCACCGGCACGGCCAGCACAGTTCCCTTCAGTTCTGACAAGTCCAATTGCTGAATAAACGCATCGAGCGCCGCGCAACCGTTCAGCTCGTTCCCGTGCTGCCCCGCCAGCAGATGAAACACCGGCCCATCCTCGCTTCCCCGCAGAATAAATAGCGAAAGTACTGTTCCATCGCCGTCACCAAAATCTACAGGGATTCGTAAGAGTCCTGGGTCTCCTGAAGCGACATCCTCGATCGCATTTACTTCCGGCCAGTTTTGATGGGTGTTCGGAGACATGGTGTTTTCGAGTGTAGACAGAAACAAAGGCTTCCTGACCGGCCATATTGTAGCCGCGGCGTCTTACTGCAGAAATCCGGCGGTGAGACGTCGCCGCAGACGAAGATGGTCTGCGAGAGATTCCACTCCGACGGGTCGCCGTCGACCTTGACGTTGCCGGTGGCGGGTAAGACGCTCATCCCGTGATTCTCGGTCGGCATGGCGCTGACCTTGCCAATCAGACGCGTTGACAGGCATAAGCAAAAGAGCGCCATCATCATCTGTCTCGTATCCTGTTTTCTTGAACTGTTCGAGTTCCCGGGCACGCCGGCACCCTCGCCGGCTTCTCTTTCCAACGCCTGCGGCGTTGAGGCCGGCTGGGAGCCGGTGACCGGAAGACTTCGGCGTTCCCCACATTGGATCGCATTGCCCTCACCACCGACCGGACACTTTCGCTTCGATCCAGTCGAGTTTGTGGTCGTTTCTCCGTTTTTCGCTTATCTGAAGAAGTCTTTGTCCTCTTCTCGGAGGTATTCGGACGCCTTGTTCACGTTAAACTCGACGCCAAGGCCGGGCCTATCCCACACGGTCACGTGGCCGTCCTGAAGCAGTGGATCGGGCAGACCGTCCACGATGTCGTACCACCAATCGGGCCGGCCGGCCGGGTACTCGTAGGCAATGTAGTTTTGCGGCATCGTGGAGCAAACGTGTGTGAGCGCCGCCATGCCGAATACGCCGTCGATCGTGCCGTGCGGCGCCATGAGGATGCCGTGCAGATCCGCGTATTCTGCGATCCACTTCAGTTCCGCGATGCCGCCTACGTCGGCCGGATCCGGCCCAATCACATTCACCGCCCGAGTTTCGATCAGCTCCCGGAAGTTCTGGCGCAGGTAAATCTGCTCGCCGGTGTGGATGGGCGTGGTCGTATTGATGGTGATATCCCGATAGACGTGCGCCAGCGTAAACGGCGTATAGTCGCCCGCGATCGTGTCCTCCAGCCACATGATGTTGAACGGCTCGAGCGCTTTGGCGAGCTTCAGGGCATCGACCGCGGTCATGCCCGGCCCGCAGTCAAAGGCGAGGCCGACACGGTTCTTCACCACGCTCTTTATTCGGGCGACATGGTCGATGTACGCGTCGAGCGCCTCTTCCGTGAGCAAGCTGCCGTTGTCTAACATCCAGGACGCCTCCGGCACCTGCGGATAGGTGTTGTACGCGGCTTCGTCAATGCCGATCGATTTGTAAAAGTCCGGCCCATGGAACACGCCGCCGCCCTTGACGATCGTAAAGCCCTCGGGAAGTTCGCGAAGGGCGAGGATGTTCTCCCCCTGTTTTTCCGGCGTATCGGCCACGGGGTGGGGAGGATTCGGGTTGCGAAAGCTCCCGTTGTAAACCCTGACCCTGTCGCGCACCTTTCCCCCGAGCAGCTTGTACACCGGGATGCCCGCGTCTTTGCCTGCGATATCCCAAAGCGCCATTTCAATCGTGCTTACTACTTTTCCCCACGGCTTAAACGCGCCTGCCCGCCGGATGCGGCGCATGACGAATTCCACGTTCGTCGGATCGCAGTCAAGGATCAGATCCTTGTAGTAAGGAATCAAGGGCCGTACGAAGTCTTTGCTCTCCTCCACTTCGCCGTACCCATCGATTCCCTTGTCGGTCACCACGCGGATGACAATATTGCTGCCGATAATTGCGCTCTTTACGTCGGTAATTTTCATGTCGGGTTCTCCTTTAGCAATCCGGCCTCATCTGTAGCTGGTTCTGAACTGCATCTGCCGGGGATTGTCGCGGAAGAACATTCAGGTGGCCACTGAAGCTCGGCGTCAGTCTCCTCTCGGCAATTCGCCGCCGCTTCTCACTTGCGGGCAGCTCGTAGACAACCGGCCTCAGACGCTGACTGAATCACCTCGACGTATCGGGCGGTCAAGGGCGCGGGCTAATCCTCAAACTCATCTCCGATGTCCTCGTCATCTTTGTCCTTTTCCTCAGTTTCGATTTCGAGCTTCGGTTTGCCCAGCGTTGGGTCGGTCTGGGCGAGGTATTCTTCGAGGTTGGTTTTGCCATCTTTGTCCGGGTCGTCGTTGGGGTTGGCTGCGGTGGCGGTTTTCATGTCGGGCCATTTGCCGAACCAGTACATCTCGAACCAGTTGGGCAGGCCATCGTTGTCGAGGTCGCCGTATTCGCTGTAACGCAGCATCGGCGTGTCACCAAAATCTTCTTTCCACAGGCCTTCGTCTTCACTCGACCAGCAGACCATGCCGTTGTCCTCGCGGAACGGGCGGCCGGTGATGCGTTCCGGACTTTCGAGACGGAGACCGACCTTGCCATCACGCACGAGCTCGACGATCACCTTTCCGGGCGTCACGGGGAACTGTTGCCGGTGGTAACCTGCGGGGACTTCGTATTGCCCATCCCGGCCGGGCAGACGAATGGTGCCCGGGCGCGGAAGGATGGACAGCACTTCGATGGCGCCGTTGATGAAACCGCCCTGCGCGAAGGGCCAGACTTTTGCGCCCTTGGGATACTTGCGATGCGTGATGAGGATGCGATCCCGATCGGTCTCCGGCTGCCTGCCGTTCTTGAACCAGTCGATGTGGTAGCCGGTCAGGTCGTAGATGCCGTAACGGGTATTCCAGGCGGGAGCGATGTTGGTGTTTTCGCCGTAATCGTTCCAGGTGGTCATCTGGATGAGCGTTGCTCCCTGCTCCCTCGCGCTGCGCCAGCAACCGTCCACCCACTGCGTCCCTGTCGGCCCGAAAAGTTCGTAAGGAATGTTCTCCTTCTGATACATGCCGATGGGACACGACCACTCTGCGCCGGCATTGATGGTGGCCTTGGCGATGGCTGGCAGGCGCTTGCCGAGAGCACCGTACCCTGCCCAGGTAAAAGCGCCGATGGCGTTGGCATGTTTGCCGAAGACCGATGCGGCCTTCACCTTGGCGTCGGCCGGCAGAACGCCCTTGGGCACTTCATGGAAGAAGTAGCCGAGGTCGATGTGAAAGAAGCACGGCTCGCCCGCGGTCTTCTCCCATTCCCTGAGCATGTCGCCCAGATACTTCCAGGCTTCCGGAGTGCCGCTCAGGCGTTTGATCTCCTCTTCCGATTTGCCAGGGAAACGGCGTTTCAGATATCCCCGAAAGAAGAAGCCCGTGCCGTAACCAAAGATGAGCGGTTTACCGTTGCGGCGTGCAAGCCTGGGACTCTTGCCGTGGCGTTCGAGCATGTACTTGATCGCATCTCCTCCTCCGCCGCAGGACGGGTCGAGGCAAATCGTGATCTTGAACGGATAGTCCTTCTTCTCTGCGACGGCGAAGAGCGCATTGAGCGTCTTCTTCGCATCTTTCTGCCCTGCCCAGGCATCGATCGCGAAACCGTCAATCCCAATCCGCATGGCCCGCCGGATTTCGAGGTCGGCGCTTTCTTCCGCAGTGAGTTTCTCGTCAGGCGGCAGAAGATCGTAATTGCGAACGTGTCCACCGCGCCGCATGACGCCCTTGCCGCGGTCGTGTCGCATCTTTGGCAACTGGGTGTGCCGATCCCAGACAAGTGGCCCGCTTCCCGCCGGCCAGCAGCCCATGTAGTGGGCATAGACGGCCTTTTCGATGGGTTGGGAAGGCTTTGGCTCTTCTGCATCTGCAAAGAAGGGCAACGCCAGCAACGTAGCTACAAGCAGCTTGCTTGTGGGCTGTCTTCCCTGGGCGCGGGGGGGGGCGCCCCCCGCGGGGGAAACCCCCGGGGAAGGGCGGGGGGGGGGGGGGGGGCCCCGGCCCCACGCACCCGCCACCAGGGGT
>JASLXP010001083.1 GCA_030740295.1 Planctomycetota bacterium | reverse complement strand
GAGTGTCTTGCGGAATTCTTTGGCGCCGTTGAGAAGGAAACGACGAATGGTCCGTCCTCTGTCATTGAGCCGGACTTCGGCCAATCCCTTGTCGGATCGGACGAGCATCCGCAGCCGGTAGCGGTCGTTATCCACGATAGTAAGGTCGGAAGTGCCCCAGTTCCGCGCGAACATCGTGCAGATCTCTGGCCCCGATGAAGCAGAAGCTGGCTTGAAGAAGCGTCCGCGGGCGCTGCTGGTCATGTCTACCGACTCCAGCAGTTTGTCCAGCGAATCTGCACGGATGTAAGCCTGCATGCCGAGCTTGCGTGCACGCGCCACCTCTGCAGGCTTCTTCACGATGTGAACGGCCGTCGGGAACAGTCCCAGCCCCTCCTTCTGCAAGCGGAAATAGGTGTCCCAGTCTTCCGCCAGCAGGTTGCCGTCTTCATAGACCTGGATGGCATAGCCGTAGAACGAACTGTGCAGCCGGGCCGGACGCTTGTTGGTTTTCAACGGCAGCATCACGATCGGCGGGATCGGGTTCACGGCCATTCGGATCGTGCCGTTGTAGAGAATCTTCTTCTTCGGGTTCTTGGGATCGGCCCATTCCTGCGGCGGATAACCGATGTTGCCGAGCACGGCAAAAGCGTCGCCTTCGTTGTCCAGGTAGTACATGCCGGGGATGGCTCGGAACTTTTCGTCCGTGCCTTTCTCACACGCTTCCACGAGCTTCAGCCAGTTCTGTTTCGGCATTTCGTTGATGTCTTCGCAGAAAACGATGAACTCGTATCCGACTTCTTTCGCTGCCGCGATAAATTGGTCCGGAGTGCCCTTGCCTGTGGACAGCGAGGTCCGGGCGCCGATCAGCCCAAGATACGCGTGCTGGAAGGCCGGTCCGAATTCCCTGACCTCTTTCCAGTCGATAGTGCGAAAGCCCAAGGGCAATTCCTCCGGCTCCGCCGTCTGCTTCGGTTTCAGCTTCGACTTGGCAATGGCGTTGCCGAATGACTTGTCGGAAAGCGAGTGTTCGGAGAGCCAGCGCAGAAGGTTGTAGGTCAGTCGTGCCCCATCACTCCTCATACTGCCCCGCCGGCCGCGCATCACAATGCCGTTTTCCAGGATCGGTGAATAGCCGTCGAGCAAGGTGAATGTTGCCAGCGTTGGCCAGACAGCGACGCGCCCTTTGCCAAAGCTGCGAGCCGCCAGCAACGGAGGCGACTCGGAATATGTTCCTGGAATCTTCCGCGCCTTGGGGCTGTGGCCGACCGGTGGCGGGACGAACGTCGAGGCATCCGGCATACCTCGCACAAGCGCCTGCCAATCGGCGCCCGCTTTGAGTGGAAGGACTCCAGGCTCTCCGGGCTCCCACTGGCCCAGTGAGTAGAACAGACCTTCCACTCCTTCAGTCGCCGGATGTTTGGTGATGGCGTCGGTCCAGCCGAACGCGCCATGTTGTCGCGTGCCAAGTGTTTTCAGCCGGTAAACGTTCTGCTGATCCTGAACCTGCTCCATCAAGATCTCGATTTCCAGCGGATTGAGAAGCTCGCGGTAGAAATCCTGGCCGCGCCGGCTGTAAAGATCCTTGGTGACAAGGAGCCCGCCGCCCGCCTTAACGTACCTGCGAAGTTCCCCGAGCCCGTTTTTGATACGGTCGTCCGGCCTCGGCGCGACATGATGGTAGTAGACCACCACCGCATGGAACTGGCGCAGGAACTCATGGGTGAGGTCTGCCATGGAATTGTGCCAGGCAATGGCAAAGCCCTCCTGTTTGACGTCCTTCTCAACCTTGTCCGCAAGCCGCAATTCCCTCGCACGCAGCTCGTGCGCCAGGAACAGAATGCGCGGTTTTTCTTTCGATTCGGCTTGGGCAGAGGGATCGGGCTCACCGAAGGCCGCGCCGGCGGCAACGACGAAGAATAGAAGGCTGGCTCGGTTGGCAGTATTCACGTCCATTGCTCCTTCAGACCATAGAGTAAGCCGCCATTCTACACTCTGTTCACAGACGTTCGTTGAAACTCCGTTTTAACTTCTCCATCAAAGGGATCGGGTTGGTCGCTCCGTTTGCTCTTGAGCGTGCAAGTATGCGGTTCAAGGCGTACGAATGACTCGCACGAAGCTGATGGTCGCGTCGTCTCCGGTTGCTCGGATTTCGAAGTCGAAAGCAGTTCCTTTCGCCGGAAAGCTCGCGTCATCGAGAAAGAATGTCGCGGTCTTGATCTTGCCCGTGTTCTCGCACGAGACGGCGCAGGTGGCTTCGCCATTGGGCGTTAGGTACACCATGCTCCACTTCCCTTTGCCGATGTCGTGGTACGTCACTTTGATCGCCACCTTGTATGGGCCGCGGGAGAGGAACCGATCATCCACGGCGAATCCGATGGCGCTATTGCCGCTGGCCATGTCGGTACGGCGCGCGATGTAATCGTACTTGTGTTTGGGATGATGGCAGCGCAACTGGTCGGGTATCGTCACCTTTACGGCCGGCAGGGTCCGGTAGCCTCCGCGGTCACGCTGGAAGAGCCATCGTTCGAAGTTCTTCACGGGTTTTGCCTTCCCGCGGCTGCGGACGTAGCTCTGGCGCAGGTAACACCACACGTCGGGCGTGTTACTGGTGTTGCGGCCCAGTTCGAGGCCGACGTACGAGAGCAACTGGGTATCCACCCACGGATTGCCCTCCGCCCAGATGAAGTTACGCCGCATCTGAAGTGCACGTAGCATGGACTCGCGGTAACGGTGCGCCCACGTCTCGATTGGGCCGAATCGCGGCACGTGAGTTCGTTTGTTGTACTCTTCGTTCTCATCGCCGAAGGCCCGACCATGACGAATGGGCGGACACGTCTCATCGACGATGAGGTAGCCGTCCTCGTCAATGCTTTGCCCCAAGTGTGGGTTCTCACAATGCATGAGATACATCTCAACGAAACCGTTCCGCTGTCCCATGCCGAGGTCGTAGGCATAGTCGAGCAGGTCGCTTTTATGTCCCACCCACGCCAGCTTGTGTTCGACGCCCTTGAATGCCTTTGCCCATGCGGCCAGCCTTTCCTTCATGCGCTCAAGCGCCGTACCCTCGTATCGGCCCCCGGCTTCCTCACCACGGCTGGCTGACTTCCCGTGCACGTAGGAGATTAGTACTTCCTTCATCCGTGCGATACCGCTCCTGCCAAAGGCTTCTACGAACTTGAGATAGCGCGAGTGATACTCCAGCCGCCAGATGTCGTAGTTGACGACCTGGAAAGGGGTCGCGAGATTCGTCTTGGGTTTCTCTCCCGTGGTTGGAATCTGGTGTTCCATCACAAGCCATTCGGGCGCAGTACCGGGCGTTGTCTTCCTTATCTCCTTCAGCGATGAATCTGTGAAATACTTTGTCTCTGCCACGGAGGCGTAGATGTGAAGTTCCGCTCCTGCGCACCACGCCGGCAGGCCCTTGAGCTTCTTCCTCAGCGGCTCGAAGTCATAGTCACCTTCTTTCGGCTCACACTCACGCCAACTCGATCTGATGGACACGTATCGATTGCCAGGGAACGGGCGATCCGCCTTGTCCCAAAACTTGACACCGCTATACGGAACCGGCTTCACACCCGTCGGTAGCGACCAGTCCCAACCTTCGATGATGTCATCTGCGGCGCGCCAGGGCATGAGATCGATCGCGTTCTTCACGGCACCACCTCCCTCGGCCTGTGCGGCTCGCAGGCCAGGCAGAGCTGCGAGGAGTAAAGCTGTTCCCATTCTCATTTCGCATCCTCATTCAAAGACGAACAGAACAAGCCCGAAAGGTTCCGCGGACGAGATCCCCACACGCCCCACGGCCAGCCAGCGATCGTCGCGACCGTTTTCTGGCGGATTACCAGCGTTGCCAACCCGCCCCGCGATGCGTGCGGAAAACTAACTGATCTCGATGGACTTTGCGCCACGCTTCTGGTGAGGCTTGGGATTCACGAGGTTGCCGATGGTGCCCCCGGTCGCCTCATACATCCTGAGTTTCTTCCGGAACAGCCGCACAAGCCATTGCTTTACGGGCGAGCTGTCGCCGAGACGTTGACAGACTAACTCGCCGGCGGGGCCGGTGGGGCGTTTGCCTTGCCACCATGCGTCAAGCGCGGCGCAGAATTCCCTGTACCACTCGGCGGCCTCGTCCTGGTTGGGATACAGATCCTCACACTTGAGGAAGCCGGGTACTTCTTCGCCCTTTTCAGGTGACCGGTCTTTTCCGATGGCCCATAGATCGCGTTCCAGGAAACGGAACGCCTTTGGAGCGCACAGCCACCAGAATCCGAGGTCGACCTTGATCAGAGAACGCCAATCCGGATGCGACGCGGCCAGCTCTGTCTCTATCCTCTGTACTCTGGGTGATGAAAGCGTGTCGCAGGCAGGCTCCCCGTCCGGCGTCAGACTGAAGCCGCCGAGGTACTGATCCCTGCCAAACTCGGTGCCTCTTTCATCGTCCCACTTGGAAGCTTTCACGGCGTGACGCACGGCGATCAGCACTCGCTCGACGAGCAAATCCTTTTTCTCGCTGCGCTCCCCGAGCACGTTCCAGAGGTCAGAGCAGACCGCCGTCCAATCGATTTTGCGGCAGGCGAGAGCGTTCAATTCGGACGCAGGGACATCGGGTCCGGTCCCTGCCAGCCATGCGTCCAGGCAAAGGCAGTAATCCTGAGCGGCCTTCTTGCGGTCCCGGTCAACGGTATAGCACTGGAGCTTGAATGACTCTCCGATGGTTACCGGATTCGCCGAGCCTATGAGGGTTAGAATCTGGAGCAACGGCTCCGGGAATTTCCAGTGCCCGCAGGGCGGCAGATAGCCGATACCCACGGACCGTGCCCAATCTGGCACCTCGGCCAGGCTCTGCTCCATCGCGAGAATCTCGCGCATTTCCTCGTCCTTCGAGACCGCATCCCAGTAGGTCGGATCATCTCTGTCGAACGGCGTGAACCACCAGCATTCGCTGGAGACGGACCTGTCGTAAATTCCTCTTGACCATTCAAGGTCGTTCACAATGGTCTCCTCCCGATTACCGATAATATGGTTTTAGAAGAAACAGGACAGGACGATAAGAAGGTTGAGAAGAAAAAAGGACAGAGATGACATCGCCCTGCGTCATAACGCTTGCCGTCCGGGCTCATCACCATATCCCTTCTCTCTCCATGATTTCGACGACCTGCTCCGGATGGATTGTCAGATACGCCCTGGCGGCCACAGGCTCTGACAGGATGTGTTTCCCCTTAATCCGGACGAAGCAGTCTTTCACGTGCTTCCAGTCGCCGCACTCGATCCGTTCGCGAAGCATGAAGACGTGTTCAGAAGTTACCCCTTCATCCCTGATCACTGAAGGGCAGCGCGTCTCGTCGACTCTTTTTTTTAAGAACCGCGTTCTGATGGTCTTTTCCGTGTTCTCCGATTCTTTGGATCGCATCGTCTGGCAGTACCCCCTTTTCTACACGCAAGTTCACGAGCTTCCGTACGGAATGCCTCGCCGTCAAACGTTATGAAATCCTCTGTTTCAGGGCTAACTATCACTATTTGCCTGCCCTTGCTAGAATCTGCCTTTGGCCGGTTTCCAGAGCGAGGGAGAAGACAGAATGAGCCAGACAATCCTCGGCAAGCCGATGCCGAACATCCCCTGGGAAGATAAGCCGGCGGACAGCACGGACGTTGTCTGGAGACACAGTGGCAACCCATTGATAGGGCGCCGGCCTTTCCCCGGAGCGCAGGGCGTATACAACAGCGCGGTCATCGATTACGAGGGTGAGTTCATTGGAGTGCTCCGCGTCGAACACACGGACTCCATGCCGAGGCTTCACCTCGCTCGAAGCAAAGACGCACTTCACTGGGAGATCGAGCCGGTAAAGATCGAGATTTCCAGCAGCGACCCTGAAATTGGCCGGGGTGCCTATACCTACGATCCCAGGGTCTGCCTGATCGACGACACCTATTACGTAACGTGGTGCAATGATTACCACGGTCCGACAATCGGAGTGGCAAAGACAAAGGACTTCAAAGCCTTCGAACAGTTGGAAAACGCTTTCCTTCCTTTCAATCGCAACGGAGTGCTGTTCCCGCGCAAGTTCGATGGCAACTTCCTGATGTTCAGCCGTCCCAGCGACAACGGCCACACGCCGTTCGGCGATATCTACATCAGCCAGAGCCCGGACATGATTCACTGGGGGAGGCACCGCTTCGTGATGGGGCCGGGCGGGCAGTGGTGGCAGTCCACCAAAGTCGGCGCCGGGCCTATTCCCATCGAGACGACCGAAGGCTGGTTGATGTTCTATCACGGCGTTATCACCAACTGCAACGGCTACGTTTACAGCATGGGCGCGGTCCTGTTGGACATCGATGAGCCCTGGAAGGTCCTCTTTCGCACAAATCGATATCTGCTCCACCCGGAAGCGTCCTATGAAACCACTGGCTTCGTTCCAAACGTCTGCTTCCCATGCGCCTCCCTGGCAGACGCGGAGACCGGACGATTGGCCATCTACTACGGGGCGGCAGATACATACACCTGTCTGTGCTACGCGCAGGTCGATGAAGTCATCGATTTCCTGAAGGCAAATTCACGGCTGTTCTGAAATCACATCGTGGGTCCCGATTCCGGACCAGACCACGCTACGACTGACGATTCTCATTCTCTTTACCTTCAGTCCCTAATGCTCTTCCTCTCAATCCTTCTAATATCTTGCGTGTCTGCTGAGATGGATCCGTTTTCAGAACCCTCTGTTCGAAAGAAAGACGCCGACCTCGTTCAGGAGGTCCAGGACGAGAAACGGAAAGTTGCCAGCGCGGCCTGGTGGGGTTTCGATGAAAAAGACTCGACTCTGGCAATCCAATCGGCCATCGATTCCGGCGCCAAGACAGTCCTCATACCGAACATGGGGAAGGACTGGATAACGGCAAAGCCAGTCAAACTTGCAAGCGACCTGGAAGTCATCTTCGAAAAGGGGACGGTCCTCGTAGCGATGAAGGGGAAGTTCCTGTCGAAGCACGAGTCGCTCCTCGATATCAGAGACTGCAGCAACATCACTCTCCGGGGCTACGGGGCAGTCTGCAGAATGCGCAAGGAAGACTACACCATGCCTCCGTACGAGAAGGCGGAATGGCGGATGGCACTGGCCATACGCGGCAGCACCAACATCAAAGTCTATGGCCTCACCCTAAGGGACAGTGGTGGCGACGGGATTTACATTGGCACTACATCAAAGCAGAGATACTGCAAAGACATCCACATCAAGGATGTCACGTGCGATAACAACCACCGCCAAGGCATCAGCGTCATCAGCGCTGAGAATCTGCTCATCGAGAACACACGCTTGCTGAATACCGGCGGGACGCCCCCGCGGGCCGGCATCGACTTCGAGCCGAATTCTGCCGGTGAGCGACTGGTAAACTGCGTGGTGCGGAAATGTGTCGCTGAAGGAAACGAGGGGGCCGGCATCCTCGTTTATCTGCGGCCACTCTCAGTTGAATCAAAGGACGTTTCCATCCTTTTCGAGAATTGCATCGTACGTAATAACTCCACGGGCATCCTTGTAGGCGCCATCAGAGACGATGGCCCGGGCGGCAAAATAGAATTCCGGGACGTCATCGTCGAGGGTTCGCACGGACATGGCGCGCACGTCTACGACAAGTCCAGCGGCCGCGCCTCGGTTCGTTTCGTACGATGTGCCTGGCGGGACAATGCGCAGACCCCGTCATCGTCACCCCTGAGCTTGTTTTTGCGCAGGCCGGAGATGGCGAAGCGCCATGGCGGAGTCGAGTTCATCGACTGTTTCATAGAGGACCATGAGAATCGTCCTTTCCTGACGGCTTTCGGAGGCGAACCTGCCGCGCGGGTCGAGCAAGTCACTGGCAGGTTCATTATCAGAGGCCCTTCGAAACCGTGGGCGGAGATCAGCTCGAAACATGAACGGATCAATCTGCTGGTCCATCATCTCCGTCTCCCGGCTGACGCTGAGGATAAACCGTCGGGCAAAACCCATCTGAATCGGCTTTGGGAAACCGCCTCGTTTGCGGAAGCTCCCACGAAGATGACTTTCGGCGGGGTTCTTCTTTCATCGAAGTACAGGGCCGCAGTTGATGTGGATGTGCCCGCCGAGGCCCTCAAAAAGGCATTCCAGGTCAGGTTCCGGCAGAACTGGGGAGTGCTGCTGAACGCGGGCGAGGAATTGAAGGGTCGAATCGAGTTGAGGCAGGTCAGCGACCGACGCCCTGGCGAGTACATCATCACAGATCCGGATGCAAAGGTGGTTGGGCAAGGACAGCTTCAGGTTGGTAAGGCTGAAGCGATTCGGGTCAAGGCAAAGAAGGATGGCGTTTATGCCGTCTCGCTCCTGACTGGAAACAACAGCGCCCGCGTCTGGTTCGAGAATCGCCACGTCTGTCTGCTGCTGCCAAGAACGCTGTGGTTCATCTACTCACAGCCTGAAGCCTTCTTCCTTCCTATGCCGGATGCCAGAGAGATCGAGATCGGCATCTACACCGCTTCGCCAGGCGAAACGGCAAGGGTTGCGCTGGTTGATCCGGAAGGCAAGGAAGTGGAATCAGTAGAGACCACCAGAACCGCAAAGGCGAAACTGAAGGCCAAGGTCCCGCCGGAACAGGCCAACCTTCCCTGGAGCTTGCGTGTCTCAAAAGCAGCGTCCGGTTTCATGGAAGATGTGCAGGTCACTTTCAAGGGCTGCCAGCCCTTCCTCTCGCCGCATCCGGGCCGGTTGATCGTGGGTGAGAAGTGAGTGCCCCTGACAGGCGCGAATTTGACTGCCGGCCAAGTGGCGTTAGAAGCAAGCAAGTCTTTTCCTGATGGCAGGGCTTCGGCCCTTACTCCTGCTGTGGTCACCAGACAGAAACTTGTCAGAGAGAGCTTCGAATGCATGCAGAAAGCTCTGAGACTGGAGCGCCCCTCACGGATGCCGTGCGGCGATCACGCAATGGTGGAGTACCGTCCGGATGTGTACCACTTGGGGGATCGGGGGCCATTGCCACCACCGGGGAAGATCGGACGCACCAAAGATGGAAAGAGGATGGTCACGCGGGACGGCGGTGTATGGCCAACAGACGCGCGCGAAAATTACAGGGACCACAACGATGTGCTGGATGTCGACCTCAACCGTTTCAAAGTCGAGGAGGTCGGAGAGCCCATGCTGTCTGTGATGGAACGATTACTGAAAGAGCGATCAGAGAAAGCCTATCCTGTCCCGATGCACTACGGGACGCTCATCACAAGGGCGACCATCGAGTTCGGCTGGGAGCCTTTCCTGATGGCGATTGCGCTCGATCCGGAGCGATTTGGGAAAATCCTCGATCGGTTCGGCGAAGCATCCCTGGCCGTCGCAGAAGGATGGGCCCAGACCGACGGGACAGAGGTAATCGTCATCCACGACGATATCGCGGCAACCAGAGGATTGTTCATCCATCCGGAATTCTCTCGCCGGTATGTCCTCCCGTGGTACGACCGGATATTCTCCACGATTCACAAGGCAGGTCGAAAGGTGCTCTTCATCAGTGACGGCAACTACTCTGAAATTCTGGACGACCTGCTGGAGCTTCGTCCTGACGGCCTCTACGTGGAGAGCAGTTCAATGAAGCCGGGAGACTTCATGCGCCGGGCCGGCCGGGACAAACTGTTCCTCATCAAGACGAATTCGTTGACGATAGACTTCGGCAAGCCGGAGGACATCTACAAGGAACTGGCCGCCCTGCGCGACCTGCACCAGGATTTCCCAGGCATGATGATCTATCGAGGAGGCGGTAACCCACGTCCGGGCAACGCTGAAGCGTTCGAGAACTACTTTCGCGAGCTTTTGGTTTACGATTGACACAAAAGCCCTTCCTGATTTACCACTACGACGAAGATCTCAAGGCCTTCCTCCGCTTCCATACCTGCCTCAATAGCCACGCCCTTCAAACGAGTCTCGGCCTTTTTGATGGCATCAACTAAAGTGAGTTTCGCATTCTTGGCAGCGGCCAGAATTCGGCGGTATTCCGCACCATCATCTTCCGCATGTGCCATGGTAAGAAGTGAATTGGCGAGAAGAATGGCCAAGGACAGGGATGCAATTCTGATCGGCGACATAACGCTCCTTTCATAAAGCAGAGGGGTGGGTGCTGGATACTCGATGCTGTCAATTCTCTCCATGCGATTCGATCTGAGACCGAGGTCATAAGCGCATCGGAGCAGGAATCCAGTGTCCAGTATCAGATAGCCCAGATTGGCCGCTCGCCGGTGTCGCCATCCGTGTGATAACGCTATGGGGAGGAGCTTGGATCGGAGCTGATTCTTCCTGGGCCTGCAGTGCTGTTCTGCGAATGTCTGGCTTTTCCCTTCACCGATCAGTTGTTTTGCTTTTTCCCTGTTCGACAGGTTATTAGCCGATAGCGATCAAGCTCGAATCGCTCTCTTCCCCCATGTCCCCCTTTGCAGCGTGCACGACGACGGTGGCAGCGGTCATGACAGGCTGGCCGCAGCGGAGGATTTTGAGCGACTTCCGTCTTCAGTTGAGCTCACGGATGCTTTCCATCGCATCGCCTCCAGTGGATTTTGGCTTCCCTCAGCGATGGCCGGCGAGGGCTTTCGAGGCGGAGCTTGCATTCCTCACAGAAGCGATGGCACCGGTCGGTGGTCATGACTTTGCCACAACCGAGGCATTCGAACTTTTTCCGTTGATGGTCCAGTTCGTACTGGCTCTGCAGTTCCTCACTTTCGAACTTCATATGGATACTGCTCATCTCTACTCTCCTGAAATTAGGGGTAACAGGCACGGACTCATTCCGCTCTTCACTTGTCCGGCCCTTATTAAAGCAAGACGGAGCCGGATGACAGCTTTAGAAGGACCGAAAAAGGGTTTCCCCTATTGAGACGAGGAGAGAGGGAGCGAGGCTGTCGCTGTTGTGAGTGATACTGGATGCTCGATGCTCGATGCTCGATGCCGGTCGTGCCGACATTGTTGTGATGACGGCTGTAAAATCAGAGCATCCAAGAGATATGCGGTAACAAGTTTCCTTGCCCGCTTGGGACGGCCGCTCAAACTTCAAACCGCCTGACCAGCATCCAGCACCAGCATCCAGTATCACTCACAACAGCGACAGAGGAGACAAGGGGATGCTCACTCCTGTGAAAGCCACTTGCTCAATTCGGCCGGCATAGGCCAATCAAGTGCTACGTGTTGCTCGCTTAATGATTGGCGGAGTTCGCAAGATGGAGTTTGGCTAACATCGACACCAGCATCCTTCGCAATCCAGGCCGCGGCCCCCGCGGCCTGGCCGAACTGCACCATGGTCCGTGAGAGCCGGCAGCTCGAAGCAGCGATGGAGCTGAAGCTGGCGGCGCGGCAGGCGATGAGCAGATTTCGAAACCCTTGCGGAATCAGGCAGCGGAACGGAACTCCATAAGGCTCGGCCAACTCACCGCAGCCCTGGCGGCCGGTATCGCGGCCGTGGGTGTCCATCGCGTGATCCGCGATGGCGATGATGTCGGAATGTGTCTGACCGCTCAGACCGGTAAGCAGGTCATGCTGAGTGAGAACGTATTCGCCGATGATGCGGCTGGATTCGCGAACGCCCAGAGCCGGCGCGATCCAACTGATCCGGTAGCTCTGAAATTCATCCATCGCGGTCTGCGCTGCATGCCAATACGCATAGACGCGGCGCAGGCATTCTTCTCTCGCGCTTTCGTAACCGAGCTCTATGAACTCACCGCCTTCCATGGTAGGCAGCATGTTCATGTTACGATCACCGTTCGGGTAATGATTCATGCAGACCCAGGGCATGTGGTCCGTCCACCAGATCTCATCAGGGATGCCGTCAGGCCGAGGGCAGACGCTTGGCGTGTCCTTTTTCGTAATTCGAAAAATCAGGGTGACCCCGTTCACGTGCCGGTTCGCCTCTTCCGGCGCACCGGGCTCGTCGTAGGTGGCATGGGCTTCCTGGCCGAAAACCGTCTTCACACCCGCGGCTTTGCAGACCAGCGCGTCTGCCGTGCCGTCAATGTAAGAATCCGCAGTGATCGTATCGCCGTTGTTGAGCTCGATGGATCGCACCCTCCCTTCGGCGGCATCCACTTTGGCAAATTCTGTGTTGAGCAGCGTTTGACAATTGCCGGTTTCATCAAGCATTTCGAGCATGACCTTCGCCATCATCTCCGGCTCGAACGGAACGCCATGCCAATACTTGCGGCAGAAGGCTTCGTCCTTGCCCATACCTTCACATCCGTGACGGAGAAGCGAGTCGGCATACTTCATACTCGGGTCGATCACCTGTTCGCCGCCGAGAAAGCGGTAACGCTCTTCTTTACTTCGATACCACGAGCCGTGCCGCCCGTATGAGTAAACGCCAATCGAATCGGGAATCTGTTTTACACGCCTGTACAGATCGAAGGGGATGCCCGTGCCGCCGACGCCCATCTCCCAACAGTTGACGCCGCCGCGCACTGCGTTGCCACCGAGCATTTCTCCCTTTTCAATCAGAATGACCGAGAGCCCGAGCCGGGCGCCGGCCAGCGCCGCGCCGAAGCCCCCGCTGCCCCCGCCGATGACGGCAAGATCGTGATGGATCACTGAAGTTCTTCTCTCTCATGCGGATTTTCAAATTCGCGTTTGCCGTCCGCCCGCTGCGGAGGATCGGTGAACCAGTCGTAGAATTCCTTTGTCCATACACCATCGTGGAGCGTGGCCCGCTTTTTATGCGGGGTGTAATTGCCGATGTGCCAGAGCGTGTTCCGGTAGAGCATGAAGTCTCCCGCGGACAGCCACACCTGCTGCGCGCCCGGCATGCTGCGGCAGTACTCGAGGCAGGCCCATTCGGCCTCTTCGGTATTCATTTCCTTCGTATCCACGCCTGGAATGGGGCGGTCAGGGAAACGGGCCGCCTCGGACGGAAGGTCCTTTCTGAGATGGCTGCCAGGGATAACCCACAGACAGTTGTCATCGTAAAAAGGCGCATTGACCTGGTTGAAGAGGCGGATGTTGTTCTGCTGCTCTTCCCATGCTTTCAACGACATGCCGGCCATGTTGTCGCGCCAGTCGCGATGCCAGTGCGTGCAGTACGGCTGCTCGGAGGGCTGAAACAGGATGCCGGCACGGGCCAGTTCCTTGTCTTGATTCGGATAGGCATACCAGGCGTCTTCACCAATGATGGCCTTGACTGCCTTGCCGAGTTCCGGATTTGCCGCGAGCTCGTGGTAGGGCGTAATATCGAGATCGAAATCCTTGATCGGCTGCAGCCGCTGGGCCTGCGGTCCTTTTTTGTCGAAGCAGATTCGCCTGGCCTCTTCAGCCATGCCGCGGAGATCGCTCAACAACGCCGGCGGCATGAGGCCGCGAAAGATGGTGTATCCCAGTCGATGGTAGTCGTCGATGTGCTGGTCAGTGAATTTGAATGACATGGGAGAAAGAGATGGTTGATGACTGGGGGCTTGTATCACGAGTTGAGTGGGGAACTGGGCCTGGAAGAATCCTCTGAAGCTCCTGCCATTCCTCCCCAATCCTGATTCCTAATTGCTTCACCTCCCATTAAGCTCCCAAGCTCAATCAGTGAAGGGAGAATTCATATGCCAATTAACAAAGAAAACCTGCCTGCCACAATCGAAGAGATTGTCGGGGGGCAGCCGGTCACTGACATTCATACGCACCTTTATGCGCCTGCCTTCGGTGAGCTGCTGCTCTGGGGCGTGGATGAGCTTATCACGTATCACTACCTGATCGCCGAGACCTTTCGCAAGGCCGACGTCACTTATGAAGCTTATTGGGCGATGTCCAAATCGGAACAGGCCGATCTGATCTGGCGGACACTGTTCATCGAGAACTCACCCATCAGTGAATCCTGCCGGGGTGTGGCGACTGCCCTGAACGATCTCGGGCTCGACCTCAGCATTCGAGATTTGAATGAGTATCGTCAGTATTTCGCCAACCTGACACCTGAGGAACACATCGACAAGGTCTTCTCGCTGGCAAACGTAAAAGAGGTGGTCATGACGAACGATCCCTTTGATGACCTGGAACGGCCGGTGTGGGAGAACGGGACCGCTTTCGATGAGCGGTTCAAAGCATCCCTGCGCATCGATCCTCTTCTCAATTCATATGCTGAAGCCGGTCGGGAGAAACTGAGCGCGGAAGGCTACAACGTCGATGAAGAACTCTCCGATACGGCCCTTGCAGAAATCCGCCGCTTTCTGTCGGACTGGATTGAGAAGATGAAACCGAAATACATGGCCGTCTCGCTGCCGCCTGATTTTGCATACCCGGCAGCCTCTTCCCGTGGAAAGATTCTTCACGAATGTGTGCTGCCGGTTTCGAGGGATCGCGGCGTGCCCTTCGCCATGATGATCGGCGTGACCCGCGCGGTGAATCCGCAGCTCCAGCTCGCGGGTGACGGCGTGGCCAAAGCAGACATGCGTGCCGTGGAGAACATCTGCTGCGAAAACCCGGACAACAGATTCCTCGTGACCGTTCTGTCCCGTGAAAACCAGCACGAGCTCTGCGTGATTGGACGGAAGTTCCCCAACCTGATGATTTTCGGATGCTGGTGGTTCATGAACAATCCCAGCATCATCGAGGAGATGACTCGCGAGCGAATCGAACTGCTCGGCCTGAGCGTCATTCCGCAGCATTCGGACGCACGAATCCTCGATCAGCTTGTTTACAAGTGGAAGCACTCGAAAGCGATCATCGCAGACGTGCTGACGGATAAGTACAGCGATCTGCTGGATTCAGGATGGCGCCTCGAGCGTGAAGAGATCGAGCGCGATGTGGCCGGCCTGCTCGGCGGGAACTTCGATCGGTTTATCGGGGCTTGAACGTGATTCTCGAAAGAAAAGCAAAAGATTCGCTGACGCCCTTCGAGCTCAATCATGGAGACAAACTTCTGTTTGAGCTGTGCGATGGGAAGGTCACGGAGATCGAGCTCGTCTCCACGTCGGCCCGTGTGGTTGATCGCAATTACGCTACGTACGGTTACCTCAACCACGGCGATATTTCAGTTTACGCGTTCGATTGCGAACTGCTGGTAAACGGTGTGGAGGCGCGCATCGAGCGCTTTGTCGGCTCGCAGGAGAGCTTTTACGAACCTTTTGAAAGGGACGGAATACGGCTATGGTTCGACGCGGCCTCTGACATTTTTATCGAGGACGGCGGCTTCATGGATGAGAAGGACTGGCGAAACGGCATGATCTGTAAGCCGTACAGAAAGGCCCGTTTCGCAGTTCAGGATTCAACACTTCCCATTTGCCCGGAACCGATTGCCATGTGGTGCGATCTCCCTGATGGCCGGGTCAACATGAAGGATTGCTACAACGGAGAGGACTGTTGGATGGGACCTTATGCAGGAGCGCACGCCCACTGCGGGCTTGACATCAATCACCCGGCCGGTACCGAGCTCTATGCGCCCATCTCATTTGATGATCACTATTACTACCATTCGGTCGCAGCCGGTTTCAATAACAATCGCTGGCGGGGGATCCGCCGCTGGCCGGACGGCTCGGAATGGTGGCTGCAATCCCACCACCTGATCGAATTGCTCGTGCCTGAACGCCAGCCACTCGAACGGGGTACGGCGTACGCAACGACCGCGGGGGTCTGGACTGGCGCGCACGATCACACGCATTTTCTTTTCAGGGTCCTGGATCAGGGCGGGGAATATTTTCTGGATCCCTGGATTCTCTTTCGCGAGATGCTGGCCGGATAGCTGGTTCAGTCTGCTGACAGTTGCAGAGCCACGACCCGCTGGATGCCGGCATAGTCTCTGGTGACTGCATGGGCCCGGTAACTGCCGGAGTGATCGGCTAACTCCACAATCTTCTCTGCCTGACCTTCACCAGCTTCCAGCATGAGCCAGCCGCCTGGCTTCAGCCATGCGGGCGATTCATCGACCAGGCGGCGATAGAAACCCAGACCGTCCGTCCCGGCAACCAGAGCCTGGCTCGGCTCAAACTCGCGGACTTCCGGCATCAAACCTTCATAATCCGATTCTCTGATATACGGCGGGTTGGAGACGATGAAATCGAAATTGTGCTGAAGCGATTCCTCGAATCCGGAAAACAGATCCGACTCGATCCATTCGACGGCCGAAGCCGGTTGCATCGTCTCGCAGTTAAATCGCGCTGCTGCCAGCGCTTCTCCGCTGATATCCGATGCCCAGACACGGCAGCCGGGAATCTCTTCTGCGAGCGTGATGGCGATGCAGCCGCTTCCGGTTCCGATATCCGCGATGGAGAGATAGCTGAATGTCTGAGCTTTTTCTGTTTTATCTTCCGCCTCGAGATCAGGCGAGTCACCGTCCTCAAGGGCAGCCTCTGCCTCGTCAGATTGGCTCTCATCCTCATCGGGAACTTCCGGCACCACTGGCTCGAAGTATTCCACCACTTCTTCACCCGATGGCTCTGCCTGCTCGGCCGGGGCATTCACGAGGTCGATGACTCGTTCGACGAGCAGTTCCGTTTCAGGCCGCGGGATGAGAACGTGTTCGTTTACCTTGAAAGTGCGCGAATAGAATTCACGTTCGCCCAGTATGTAATGCACAGGCATCCGGCCGGCTCGTTTGCGGACAATCTCCCGGTATTTGTCAAGCTCGGTCGCTTCCAGAGGCCTGTCAAATTGCGTGTAGAGCTCGATGCGCCGGCATCCGTAAACGTGCGCGAGCAGGAGCTCGGCATCCAGGCGCGGTGAATCAATGCCGCGCTCTCGGAAGTATTTCTCGGTGGTCTGCAGGAGTTCGAGGACGGTCCAGGTTCTTCCTTCTTTCACGCCGCGGATTTAACTTTAAGACGCGTTTACCAGCGAATCGAAGTTCTGCAGCTTTTCGATGCGTTCGTTCTCCATCATGGCCGTGCAGATCTCATCGATCTCGCCCATCAGAATCTTAGGGATACCAAAGAAGTTCTGGCCAATGCGATGATCGGTCACACGATCCTGCGGAAAATTATAGGTGCGAACTTTTCCGCTGCGGTCCCCGGAACCGACCATTGATTTACGTGATGCATCCCGCTCATTCTGGCGTTGCTGCTGCTCGAGATCGAAGAGCTTGGCTCGAAGGACGCGCATGGCTTTGGCTTTGTTCTTGTGCTGCGAACGTTCGTCCTGGCAGCTCACCACGAGTCCCGTCGGGAGATGGGTAAGCCGTACGGCCGAGGTGGTCTTGTTGACGCTCTGTCCGCCTGGCCCAGAGGCGCAGAAAAGGTCGATTCGGAGATCTTCATCTCTGATTTCCACTTCCACATCTTCCGCTTCAGGCAACACGGCAACAGTTGCGAGCGAGGTGTGAATGCGGCCGCTCGATTCCGTGGTGGGCACACGCTGGACCCGGTGGCCGCCGCTTTCGTGCTTCAGGAATCGGTATACTTCCTCGCCCTGAACACAGAAGACCACCTGGCTGACGCCGCCGGCCTCATTGGCGGAGATATCCATCTCCTCCACCTTCCACTTTCTTCGCTCTGCAAAACGGCTGTACATCTTGAGAAGATCCATCGCGAACAATCCGGCTTCATCACCGCCCGTGCCGGCACGGATTTCCACGATGGCGTTCCGCGAGTCGGTACCGTCATCCTGGAGCAGAAGGTCCTGGATCGACAGGCAGATCTCTTCCTGCTTCTGCTGGAGGTCTTCAATTTCTGCCGCTGCCAACTCGGCCATTTCTTCGTCGTCACCATCCAGTAAAGTCTGCGAATCTTCCAGCTCCGACATGACCCTTCTGAGCTGCTGGATGAGTACCACTCGTTTGCTCAATGCTCCCTGCTCACGGGTGACAGTCCTGTACAGACTCTGATTGGCGATGACATCGGGGTCTGCCATCTGTTGCAGCAATTCCTCTTGGCGCTGCGTCAATTCATCCAGCTTCTTGAGGACTGCCGGGTTCAGGATGGTCTCGGATGCGGAATCAGACATTTGAAGAGATGGGTGAAGAAATGGTTGATGGTTGATGGAGCAGGGATGGTAAATCGTTCGGCGATGCTATTCATCAACCATCAGCCATTGACCACAAAAAAAGTGCCACGAATGGCTCGCAACACTGATTCAATTATGTGTTACGACCCGTCCGTGGCACGAAATATTTTCGCTGACAGACAGCCCAGGCTGTGAGAGCTAGCTTTCCGCGGGGGCGGCGGCGGCGGCGGCTTCTGCTTCCTGTGGCGGTTC
>JASLXP010001082.1 GCA_030740295.1 Planctomycetota bacterium | reverse complement strand
AACTCTCAAGGCCATGTCTTCGCGGAAAAAGCTACAATTCCTGCCGCGGCGCCATATCATCACCTATCGGGAGGTCCTGGCCCCGGGGGAACTGGTGTCTCGCAACGACCATCTGCTTCTTCCGAAATGGTTCGGTGAGTTCAGCCGCATTGACAGCCCGTTGCCGATGGTCAGTTCCGACTTGATCTTTCGTCTCCAGACAGGTCCCAAACCCTCGGGCCGCAAGGTTCAGGTGGTCATTGGACTGGAGAAGGATACAGGTACCAGTCTGGTGCCACCCAAGATGCGGGTTAATGGAGAGGTCTGTTCTCTAAGTGACGGCGACGTCGGCTCCACGCTCGTGACCTATGATGTGCCGGAAAAAGCGTTGGCCGATGAAGAGCATGTAATCGAATTGAACGCAAATTTGCGGCATGGGAATTACATTAAAGTCACCCGGGTAGAGTTTGCTGTGGCCTAAACCGGAAATGATTCGCGTAGAGGAAGCAGCGAAGCAGTCCGCTGGAACTTGGACGATACACAAACTTGATAAGGACATAATGAACCAGGTAATTCAAGCAAGCAGAGACGTTGCCCTGAGTCTTTTGAAGCCTTCGCCAGCTGAGCTTGAGCACGGGCTTGAACTCCATTCAGACCTCCTGGTTTGCGATGGATACGGGTTTGCCCCCACCTCAGCTATCGACGGGGATGCTGTTAGTAAGGCCATCTTGGAAGGGGCCAGTGAAAACGAGATTCATTGGCTCATCGAGAACATGTTTATGACTCGCCACGTGACGGTCGAATCTGAGCGTCAGGAGTTTGTCCAGGCCTGGAAGGCCGCTGGTGTCGATTGCATTTTTCAAAACGCCGGCCAAGAGGGCCCGTCGATCAAGACGTTGTTACCGCGTCTAGCCCACTTTATTTACTGTACCGACATGGCCCCGGACCTGGTGACCAAGGCTACGACGCCGGAGGCAATAGTCCAAGCCAGGCAACAGGGTAAGTGTTGCCTGTACCTTACTGCCAACGGAGTTCCGCTGCTGGAGGAAAGGACATCTGTCCAGGAGGAGCTGACCTTCATCGAGGTGTTCTTCCAGTTGGGCATTAGAATGATGCACCTCACCTACAATCGCCGCAACCAGCTCGGCGACGGCTGTGCAGAATCCTCGAATGCCGGCCTGAGCGACTTTGGCCGGGCCGCCATTGCCGAAATGAATCGCGTGGGCGTTATCGTCGACGTTGCTCACAGTGGATGGCAAACATCACTGGAGGCTGTACAGTGTTCCGAAGTTCCAGTGATCGCCAGTCATACTTCCTGCTCAGCCTTGGCCGATCACCACCGCTGCAAGCCGGACGAGGTCATTAAAGCGATTGCAGATTCAGGCGGATGCGTGGGTATATGCTGTATTCCCGCGTTTTTGGGCGGAACTGGTGATATCAATGCTTTTTTGGATCACATCGATTATATCGCCCGCAAGTTTGGCATGGATTATGTGTCGATCGGCACTGACGTAGCCTATGAATCCGTCAATGCCGTGGCTGAGCGAAATAAAATTACCTCTCGTCCTCCCCGTCGTCAGAGACTGAGCAACTATTGGCCGGTGGACGATGCTCTCTGGGACCCTAACTGGAATCGGCCGCATCAGTTGCTCAGCTTGGCCTGGACGAACTGGCCCTTGTTCACCGTGGGCCTGGTCAAACGGGGCTACTCCGATAAGAATATTGAAAAGATTGTTGGTAGAAACATCCTGCGGGTTGCCCGGGCGGTGATCCGGACCATTTGATCGTGATAAAGTAAGCGTTAAGTTTAGCAGCAAGGCTGAACACCTGAATACTGGAACAAAATGTCCAAACGTAAACAATACTTGCGTGCTCTGCGGAACGAGCGTTTCGATAGACTGACTTGGGTGCCAAATTTCGACTATTGGCTAATAGTTAACGCCGAGCGTGGCACGGTCCCCGCGCAGTATCGTGATCTGAGTCGCAATGATCTTGTCCGCAATGTCGGCGGGACGATTTGGTCACGAGTCAAGACTGTCTCTGCTCATGTGCCGGACATACCTACGGAGCGTCAGGAACTCGGCCAGGGCAAATGGCGTGAGACTCTTCACACAAACTCCGGCGATCTGACCACGGTGTATGTCACTCAAGGCGGCGAAGATCACGCCGTCGTACTGCACGAACATCCCGTGAAGAGTGTCAAGGATCTGCCCGCCTTATTGGAAGTGATTCGAGCGACCAAGTTTAAGATTAATCCTGAACCTGCCAGGATGGAGTTGGAGGATGTAGGTCAGGATGGTGTTATTTTGGAACCTTGCCCTTGTATCCCTTTTATCCAATTCGGAAAGACAGATACCGGTTGGGAGACCGGCCTATATATGTGGTTCGACCATCGCAAGGCTGTTGATGAGGTAATCGAAGCATATGCCGAACTTTTCCTGGAAGAAATCCGTCTCACTGTCGAGCACTCGCCGGCCGAAATCATCCACTTCGGCGACAATATGGATCAACTGATGGTCTCTCCTGAGATATTTACCCACTATGCTGCGCCTTTCTACAAACGGGCTGCTGAGATCATCCACTCTGCCGGCAAGCTGCTGGAGGTCCATTGGTGCGGCCGAACAGGCAAGCTGCTCCCCTTGCTTCCCGACACAGGTGTGAACGTGGTTGAGGCTGTGGTCACTGAGCCGATGAGCGAGTTGGCTGTGGAAGATGCCTTGAAGAGCCTGTCCGGCCAGGTGGTGATGCAGGGCGGGCTTCCTTCAGTACTGATGTGCAAAGAGGGTGGCAGCCGTGAAGATTTGCAGCGATATGTCCAGCATATCCTCAAGGACATTCACCCTACACAGTCCTTCGTGCTGGGCATGGCCGACAACGTGCCCCCCAATGCCGACTTCGAACGCGTGCGGATCGTTTCCGATCTTGTAGCCCAAGCCTATGGATAATAAACAGGAGCAGGTTAGGGAGTGGAGATGATCGGTATTGCGACAATTCTCAACTTTGTGACTTGAAACGTCTGTCCATGTGAATTACGATAAGCCGGATGACATCCAAAACAGTTTTTCCAACTATGCTTTCTCTGCTGCTACTTCTTTCAGCAGCGGGGTATGCAGAAACCGAAAAGCCTGCAGACCATGAGGAAATCCGGCTGCGAGCTTGGGGTGTGCCCACCAACTCCGCGAGTGTGATCGCACTGGCAAAACTGCGAGTTCTGGAGGAATTCCGTAGGCTGCATCCGCGGGTGAACCCGGTACCATCGACTGGCATCACCATGCCTGAGGGGGCCAAGACCATGGACATGGTGCCATTGATGCAGATCGCCGGGGATATCGCCGCCGACGTGATGTATGTGAACTTTCGGCAGTCCGATACATATATCCAAAACAAATTCCTCTACCCCCTCGATAAGTATATAGAAAAGACACTCGATCTCGACATCACCAATGGCCAGAACATGACCTTGCCCGAATACCTCATAGAGCTGAGGCGATCCCGGAAGTACGAGGCCGAAATCGGCACGGGGACCGGCAGCAGCTCCCCTCGCGTTCCCCGCCAGTGCTGGGAGGTGATGAGACGCAAGTGTCCGTACGGAGAGAATTGTCACTTTGCTAAGGCGAACGGCGGACCCTGGAACTTCCAGCCGACCGAAACGCACTATCACGTGTGGGCGTTTCCGCAACATCCGCTGGTGGCGGCCCTGCTGTACCGCAAAGATCTGTTTCATGAAGCAGGACTCCCGGATTGGGCACCGCGGACGAATGAAGAGTTCTTCGACTTTGCCAAGAAGCTGACTAATCCGGCAGAGGATCGCTTCGGGATACAAATGCCCCTCGACGAGGCGCTGTCCTGGACAACTCTTAGCTTTCTATACTCAGCCGGCGGACGACTGGTTGATCGTGACAAAAAGGGCCAATGGCGCTGCCTGTTTGATAGTCCCGAGGCTGTCGAGGCCTACTTCTTCGTAGCCAGGCTGGTTCATGAGCCCTTTGAAGGCCCCGAAGGAAAAACGATTTCATCCGTAGTTTATACCGGTGAAACACGCGGTGGACAGGTGTATGTCGCAATGTCCTTTTCCGGATTTCAGCAAGGGGTCTTTACGACTTCTGATCCAAATATTTATGGTTTTGGGCCAGTGCCCCTGGGGCCAACGGGAAAGA
>JASLXP010001081.1 GCA_030740295.1 Planctomycetota bacterium | reverse complement strand
TTCGGATCAGACATTGGGTACGCCCGGCAACAGCATCCTGCATTCGATACAGACAACGAGCGCGGGCCTCCAGGTCGAAGGGGAAGAAGGGGTATGGGAATTCGACTGGAGCCATCCATACATGTTTGTCGGCGAGCTTCTCGATCCCCTGAAACCGAGTCCAGAAAACGCAGCAATCGTATCGCTTGCTGGCAGCGGCAGATTCAAATTGTCTGTCTCGGGTGATGAAGGACGCCGATGGCATGACGCGGGACAGGGCGAACTGTCAGACACACCAACTCTGGACCTCACGCAGTTCGTTCAGGGGCAATATCGTTGCCGGTTCCGGCTGTATCTGTCCGGCGGAACTGTGCTGGAAAAGTGGCGCAGCGAATCCTGGCATCAGCTCGCTCCCCGCTCCCTGCCGCGCCTGCATGAGGGCATAAACGAAAGGCAGCTCGGTGTGGGTGATCGCTGGGGCAAGATGACTACCGTCGCCTCCTGCGATCCGGATACTCGATTCCCCGAAGAAACGGAGCCCTGGTTTGATGAGCCACCTGATCATTACGAGTTCACCCAATTGAAGAAACGTTTTCTCAAACCGGTCTCCTTGTTTATGAGTCACACCGACGGCCTGCCCATCGACTGGTTTCGTGTCGGCGCGAGCCTACGAACCTACCACAACCCGCTGCCGGGGCAGAACCATCATCGCATTGATTTCCAGGTGGACTCGGACGAATGGCGGGAGATCGAAGTGCCGGACATCCCATCATGGGTGCATCACTGGCACACGCGATTTGAAGAAGACGTACGTCTCGACGGGCCGATTGAAAAGCTGAAAGTGCGATTCGAAGGCCAACCCGGCCTGAATCGGTTTTCCATTCGGGCCCACGGCCTTTTGCCCCAGGAATCCTGGCAGCATGCAAAAGCACAGGTGACGCATCTTTGGGAGGAGGGCGGGGAACTGAAGATGTTCGAGAAGACCGTTGAGCCGAACGAAGCCTACGAGATCCAATGCGGGCCCAATTCGACAGATCTCTCTTTTCGGATTCATTTGCCTCAAAATTCTGGCAAAGTTTAATCACTAAAAGTTTGCGAAATCGTCTGAGAGCTTGAAGGATCTGGTTCTCTTCACTCTTCTCCCGGGGGACTCCCAATGAGAATCATCTGTATCTGTGCATCGGCCATGTTGATCGTGTCGGGCCTCGTAGACGCCCAGGAAACCCAAAAGAACAAACCTGAAGTGAAGGTTAAGACCTCACGCAGCACTGTTGGGGCAGGCTCCTATGGTTACAACAGCTATCGCTACGGAGCGAACATACCGAATTATCCGACCGATATCCTTACTCGTTACTTTCAGTTGGATGGCAGGAGCGTGCGCGCCGAGTTAAGGAGGTAGATGCTGCACTGAAAGAAGAATTCGGAAAGCGAGCCATGAGCGTACTCAATGAAGGCCAACAGAAAGAATACGTCCAGATCCAGGCGGCCATGAAGGCTTATGCTGAAGATCTGGGTTCTGCGCAGCAGCTTTACTTCAAAGCGTTCGAGCAGCTCTTTGAGCAGAAAGCGTCCCACGTTCCGTGGAATGTGGACAACATTCCCGCCACCATGCCAACGCTGAGTAAGGAGGAGAAACAAGCCGTCTCTCGGGCAGCCATGCTTGTTCGGCGGAGCAGCTACACAAAGATGAATGAGGCGCTGAAGGCTGCGGGGATAGAACGTCCCAAAGGCCGCGACATGGAAGCATGGCAGACCTACAATAAGGCCGCCGCAACAAAGAGGCAGGAAGTCATGGCCGAAATAGAGCCGAAGGTTGAGGAAGCGATCACGAAGGCCCTGTCTGCGGATATGAGACCGCTCTTCAAGACATTGCTCGACGCCAAAGAAAAGTCACGCGAGATGCAGTCCGGCGCGGTTGAAAAATACAATGCCGAGTTGGAAAAGATCATCGGCGCTGAACGGGCAAAGCCAAAGTACTACAGGGGCTTCCAGGGAGGTAAACCGCGGATCCAGAACCGGGGAGGTAAGGGAGGCGTCGCCCCTCAGAAGAAGCCGCTCAGAGAGATCTGAGCCGATGGTTTTGTGGTGGCTTTAAACCAAGCTTGGGCCGCCTCCGAAGCGATCCCGGATGGATGATTGGGCCTTCACACATCCACCCAGACTGGACTCGTCCATCCCATCTGACCGTTCATCTGGCTGATCCGTGCGTAATACCAGTTTCGGCCTTCAGGCGGATTCGGATCCTCGAAATCTACTTCTGCTGTGAATTCCGGCTCTGTCGCGGCCTGGCAGATGCGGAGCTTGTACGCGTTGTGAAAGAAGACGTCCGGGTTTTCGATTTCATCGTGTTTCAATCCGAATTGCTCTTCCGTGATCGCTTTGATTCCTTCCAGGTCTGCCCACAACTGCGTCCGGCCAAGCGCTTCCTCGACACTGAAGGAAACATCAAACGGATCAGCATCGAATCGAATCGTGGCAGAGCGGGGAGCGCGCACCTCCACCATAAAAGCCTGCGACGGTTGATTACGAATGCCTCTGGTGAGCGTCTGGAACTGAACAGACTGGTCGCTCTCCTGCGAAATGGAATTGCCAAAATCTGTCCAGCATCCCTGTAGAACAGAAATCTCACCTTCAGAAATCGACAGGCCGCCCACCCATTTCTTTTCGTGTGCCTTGTATCCGTAACTGACCGTCGGCCCCCAGCCCGGCTCGATACGGATGCGGCACCGCACCGGGTCGGCATCGCTCGGCAGCAGGCCATCCTGATGTGACCAGGTTCTGAAAACGCGGTTGTTTCGAATGAGCTCGATCCGATCGATCTCTTGCGGACAGTCTGCGCTTATCGTCGCTTTCACTGGCCCGCCGTTCGATTGAATCTCCGATCCCATGCACGCTCCATTGACTCGGTAATCCAGAACCATCCGGTCACCGGTGACACCGTAAACTCGGCGCGACAAAAATGCTTCCCACAAGGACTCGCGAGTGAGCTCGTCTGCCCAGACTCCCATGAGGCCCGATCCGTAAACTCCTCCGAACGCATTGTGACTGTCGCCGCTGCAGATGATTCCAACGCGCAGCCCGCGGGCGAGCGCGTCCATGACCGTGCTGCCATTCGTCCAGGGACCCATCGCGTAATTGGGCTGGGGCCAACGATTGATGGGTGTCTCGCTCAATCCGTGATTGCTGAAGATCTCAACGAACGGCGACAGATTGGGATCAAAATGATCCCAGTCTTTGGCGCGCTGGGTGGTCGAGTAACCGACGTGATGCGGAATCGCGAGAGCCCTGGTCTTGCGCAGATTGGCATAGAGGTCATCGATATCGTCAGCGTCATCGAGCAGATTATCTTCGTCAAAGTAGTAAACGTTGTGATCGCCCCATCGAGTGCGGTTGCCGCCCCATTCGTATCCCACAAACGGCACGAAGCATCCCGGCTCGTGATACTGTTTGCAGAGCTGTTTGATGCACTCCCATTCCTCGAGGAAATTGGGCCGGTTGTGCCACGACTCCACGCGCAGTCCTTCATCAGTGTGGTAGTAATCCATCGGATAGTAGGCAAGCGGCAGGAAATCGAGATGCCCTCTCGCTGCCTGAAATGCATCTTCAAAACGCTCTTTGTCACGACTGTGAAGATTGAGGTGGCTGTC
>JASLXP010001080.1 GCA_030740295.1 Planctomycetota bacterium | reverse complement strand
AAGGCGAATACGGATGTCAGCTACATCGAGCCACTGCCCAAAGGATTGAATTCATTCAGGCGCGTACCTTTCCTGTTTTCAGATAAGGGCTGGGCGGCCGATGTGTCGAAGTCCATGAGTGGGCTGAAAGAGCCCATCCGGGTCAAGTACACCTACCTGCACCAGAATGGCACGAACGCGAACGGGCGCATTGTGCTGCCAGTTCCGGGCGACCAATACTCTGCGCTTCACCTGGTTGCTTTCTCCGGTGGACGGGATGGCCATGTTCCGCGCATGACGGTAAGCATCGGCTACTTCGGTAGCTCATCTGGCATCCTGCACCACCAGGTGGTTGCAGCGCCTGAGGTCGGCAAGAAAGACAGAACGCCCTTCCTCGAAGCAAGCATCCCAGTCAAGCAGAAGGACGGCAAGAAGGGCTACTTGCACTACCTGCGCGTGCCGATGTCACAGAGCGGCAATGTGCGCGAGTTTGGATCACTGAGTATCGAGTTCACTCGCGACATCAGTGTTCACCTTCCAGTCCCGGATCCGTTCGAGTTCGGCAATCTGCCTGCTGGGAAACCAAGCGACGTTTATGTGCTTGCGGCGACCCTGGAAAACTCCCCCATTTTGCTCACGCATTCCTCCGGCAAACCTGGGAATGTTTTCTCGGAAAGGGAGAAAGCCGTTTTCAACTGCAGGATAACGAACCGCGAAAAAGAGAAACAGTCTGCACGTGTCTTTGCCGAATGTTCAGGGCCGGGCACCGGCGAACAGCATGGAATAGATCTCAAGGCGTGGACTGAAGACAAGAAGGTCAAGCTCGGTCCTGGCGAGACAAAAGAAGTCCTCCTTGACGTCACACCGAAGAAGCGAGGCTGGTATTCATGCAGCATTGGCATCGAACTGAAAGGACGAATCCTGCAGCAGCGCGATACTTCCTTCGCCGTTCTTGCTCCCGACACCCGCAAGGCAAAAGAAGACTCGCCCTTCGGCGTCTGGGCCTTCTGGTTGCCGCACAGTGTGAAGTTTGGCGGGCAGAAACAGATCGATGATGTTGCGAGTCTCATTAAGAAAGGAGGTTGGCGATGGACGTACGGCGGCAGGCCTTTCTCAAGTCGGCGGTCCAAGCCGGAGGACGCCACAAAAGCCCTCCATCACATCAAGGATACATACGGGATCACCCTGACACTGCAGAGCCCACCCAATGCTTACCAGCGCGGTGAAGGTTGGTATGACCAAGCTGAGTTTGAAAAGAAGGTCGTCCCCTGGCTGGAGACCTCTCGGAAAAATCGAATCGACCACTACTACAAAGTGCTGCACGAATCGCGCTCATCCACGGACATCGTCCGGCGCGTCAGCGAGACCCTGGGCGGTACCGAGTACGACATGCCCGATGCGGAAAAGGCAAAACTCGAAAAGCAGTTTGAGAACGTGAAGAAGTATTGCGCCGCGATAAAGAAAGCTGACCCCAAAGCCAAGATTGTTCTGATCAATGATTACCCTTCTGTGGGCATCGAATACATGAAGCGCGGTATGCCGGCCGAGCTCTTCGATGCCTGGGGCAGCGAGGGTGCCATGTTCATGAGGCAGCCCGAGCGCCAGCCAGATTGGCTCTGCCTACTCGGGCAAGTGAACATCTGGAAGCGTGCGCAAAAGAAATACGGTTACAACAAACCGGTCTGGTTTACCGAGGCCCTCTATCACGGCACGAACCCGGGCAATCTCACGCTCCATCAACAGGCCGTCATCAGCGTCCGTGAAGCCATGCTGGCTCTGGCCAACGGGATCGAGCGTCTCGCGTCCTGTGGCCTCATCAAGGACTCTTCCGACGACTATCACTGGAGCAACTGGGGTGCGAGCGGGTACTGCTACCGTGAACCTGAGATTAATCCGAAACCGAGCTATTCAATGTTCGCCTGGCTCACGCAGATTCTCGACCAGACAAAGCCTGCCGGTTTCATCAAGAGTGACAGCAATGTTCTGCACGTGCTGGATTTCAAAAGAAAGGACGGAGGGCACGTTTATCCAGTCTGGGTTGTTCGTGGGCTCCACAAGGTTGCGCTGAAAGTTTCCGGCCGGCCGCGAGTCACTGATGCTTTCGGGAATGACCTCGGACTAAAAGCGAAGAAAGGTGTGCTTTCCCTCGAAGTCTCTGACACCCCGATATACGTGACCGGAGCAACAGTGACCCGAGTGGTAAGCAATGAGCCGGTCGAAAGAGGAGCACAACGCGGAGTGCCACTTCTGAAACTCGCCAAAGCCCAATTTCAGGTGGTGCAAGCTCCCAACCCCATCCTTGATGGTGACTGGGCAGTGCCACGCGTCAAGGGCAGCTTCAAACTGTCGACCACAGACGCAGACGGCGTCACCTGCCTCAAGGCCGAGCTGCAGGATGACGATGACCCTCGCACACTCCTGCCTCGCTACGTCGAGCTTGCCCTGCGGGAGCCCATAGAGTTGAAGGGCAGGCCAATCCAATTCTCCCTGCGTATGAAAGGCAACGGTGGCTGGGGCCGCATCCTGTTCGAACTCATCGACGCCAAAGGCCGTGTCTGGACCTCCTGCGGTAATCAGTATGCAGGGGCATCGAATTCGTCCGACAACAAGGCCACCTCGTGGGTCAGCTTTGAAGGCTGGAACACCATCACCATGCCGCTGCCCGGCCAGTATCCTGGCGACGATCAGTTCGTTCATCGCCCGCACAAATTCGATTGGTGGCCGAGCAATTCACCGGAGGCGATTGAAATCGAAAAGACCTATCAGGAATCGCTGAAAAATTACGAGGTCGCGCTCAAAGAGCACGAAAAAGTAATGCAGGAGTACGAGGCCGAAAAAGCAAAAGCTCTCAAAGAAAAGAAACGCCCGCCCCGTGCACCGAAAGCCCCGCGCAAACCGCGGAAGCCCCATCCCGGCCATGAACCGGTCGATTACCCAATTAAGCTGACGAAGGTCATCGTCACCATACGCCCGCACATTTTTTACGTGAACGAAGAGCGACCTGTGAAGAACCGAGCCGTGTATCTCGACTCGCTGGGTGTGCATGGGGAGTGACTTTATCGTGGCCGCTGCCAGCCTGTACGCAGGGCTTGGTGTTGTATGAGACGTTGGGCCGCTGAAAATCCGGCAGTCTGCAGTGCTTCGTGTCCGGCAGGAAATGAGAGTATGCTCATACCTGGATTTGGTCGGAATTCTTGAGGCGAGTAAGGAGGGGAAGATGTCATCGGAAAACCAAGGCGATGCCGCGGACGCGGGCACTTTTCTGGGGAGGATGCGCCATCACTTGCGCACAGCGCTTAATCCGATCCTGGGTTATAGCGAAATATTAATCGAAGATGCCCAGGAAGATGGGGAGGATGGTCTGGTGGAAATCCTTCGCCAAATCAACAAATCCGGCGAATCCATCCTTGGCAGGATTAACGAGATCGTTCATAAGGAGAAGGTCGAGAATGATCCGGATTTGAATGTCAGCAAATATGAGCGTGAGCTTCGTGAGGCGATTGAACCGGATTGCGAGAACGTCCTGAGTAGATGTGACCTGCTCGAGAGCCAGCCGGCGGCGAGTGAAGAACTCCTGTCTGATGTCGCAAAGATGAGGGAAGGCGTGACGAGGCTGGAGAATCTCCTGAACGAGATGCGGAATATCGGCTGATTCAGAACCAGAGCGCGGCCATCTGCTTGCCCTGGTTGAGAGTATCCAGGCGCCTGAGCATGAAGCGTATGGTGAAAAGCAGGACCATCGAGCCGGTATTAAAAACCACGTGGGCCGCGATACAGCTCCAGATGGATTGCGTCTTTTCGTAGAGATAGGCAAGCAGGAGGCCCAGCGCGAATATCGGCAGCAGATGCGACAGATTGCCGTGAAGCATGGAGAAACAGGTCGCCGAAATCACCATCGAAATCGGCAGGCTGCACCACTTTCTGATGGCTCGATAAAGCATCCCCCGAAAAAAGCATTCCTCCCACGCAGGCGCGAGCACACAGGCAAAGAACACCATCATGACCATCGACCAAAGAGGATTTTCTCCGATAAGTTCTCCGGCGATTGGGTGATCCAGCTTTTCTGAGCCGACGTATTGAATCAATGTGGTGCCCACAAAGGCGCACGCCAGCACGATCGGCGAAGCGGCAAGGTAACCAAGAACCCCCTTTGCGACAGGCGTCCATCGAAAGGTGTAGCCCAGTTCATCAAGGTCGTAGCCTCTTTCCGATTTCAGGATGTGCAGCATCACGCCAATGATCAGCACACTGCCCGGGAGCTGTAGAATCAGTCCCTGCTGAATCTGCGTGAGGGCCTCGTAACTGGCTCGCAGACCATCGTCAATGCACAGCAGACGAATGCCGCTGGCCGTCACAACAAGGAAGAAGAAGTACATGACAGCCACCTTCAGGACGTCCCAGAAGCCCCAGCGACACTTCGCCCACGGTATCGCTCCCTCCTCCTGCAGCGGCTCGCGATCCTGAAGCTTCTGAATGATCCACCATCCGAATAGTCCGGTGCCAATCAGCAGGGCGGCGCCCACTGCCAGTCCAATCAGACCAACGAAGATCGCCAGGTCCGGAAAACTTGTCACGAGCTGCTCCACTTGCGCGGGAGTCAGTGTTATGCCTCCTTGTCGCCGCTTCTTTTTCGCCGGGGCCTTCTGCTGATCCTCAACCATCTCATTCTCTTTGCCTTCTCCCCGCTCGTTCTCAAGCTTGAGAGTCTGCTCAGTCTTGCTCTTACCGGATTCCCCTTCCTTTCCAGCGTTCTCCTCAGCTCGCTGCTTCCCGCCCTCCGTCAGGGCCGATTGCACTGTATTTACGATCAGCACGGCCACGAGGCAGTAAGCCGCGATGACGTAAGGCCCCTCTCTCCTGAACCAGGGCATAAGTTGCGCCGGCCCGAGGTTCACTTCAGGCATCTGATGGTGAGCTTCATCATCCCTTTCCTGCACCGGAGCCTCGGTCTCGTCAGACTGGGCCTCATCCGAATTCGGTTGTTCTTCAGGCGTATTCATGGCTCTGTTTTCTGAATTCATCCCAGTGAGAGTATAGCCTTGTACACCTGATTTGCGTTGGGGTTGCTCTCAGTTCGCCTGTCTGCTCCGGCCCACTCTCTCTTTCTCCCCTCTCCCACCGAGTGTTTGAATACACCTATGGCCAAAGTAGAATGGCTGGCTGGCCTTTCCCTGCCGCGGCCACCGGACTCTCAGACGCTTTCATGCAATATAACCCCCTGAACCCGATCATCGTCCAGAGTGACCAGACCGTCCTCGTTGAGGTTGATAATCCCAGGTATCCGGAGGTGCGTGATGGCCTTGCGAGTTTTGCCGAACTGGTAAAGAGCCCCGAACATTTTCACACCTACAAGATTTCGCCCCTCTCGCTCTGGAACGCAGCCTCTGCCGGGATGACAAGCGATGAGATGCTTCAGGTGCTGAGCGAATTCAGCAAATATCCCGTGCCGGATAACGTCATCCGTGAAGTCGTGGAGCACGTCTCCCGCTACGGCCGAGTAAAACTCATCAAGGAAGGCGAAGACCTCATTCTCATATCGGAAGACCGGGCTCTGATGGCGCAAATCTGGCACGCCAAAGAGGCCCGCAAGTTCATTGACAGGAAAAGCAGCGAAACGGAATTCGTTGTCATCCCTCATACCCGCGGGCATGTGAAACAGGCGCTCATCCATCTTGGGTTCCCTGTCGAGGATCTCGCCGGTTACAAGGACGGCGCCCGGCTCGAAATCGAGATGAAGGAGACCGCGCTGAGTGGTGAGCCATTCGAATTGCGTGCGTATCAGACGGATTCTGTCGAGGCCTTCCACGCCGGCGGATCGGAGAGCGGCGGGCACGGCGTCATCGTCCTCCCCTGCGGTGCGGGAAAAACCATCGTCGGCATCGCGGCCATCTCACTGCTGAAGACTCACAC
>JASLXP010001079.1 GCA_030740295.1 Planctomycetota bacterium | reverse complement strand
TGTCAGCCGTTTGCATTGACATTTGCAGCGTAGCTGCGGCGTCCCGCCGCAGAAATTCGGCGGCGAGACGCCGCCGCTACCACAGGATGCCACCAGCCTGTCAGCAGCCTGTTCGGCGTAGTCACGGGGCTACGCGACGGGATCTGGGAAGCTGCCACGGAGTGTCAGCACTACGTAGAATAGGCTGCCAGCAGCAGTCTGTGGCTACTTAAACTTCTCCACTTCAATCGAGTGTTTCTTCACCAGGTGCCAGAGGCTGCGCTCGGTGATACCGAGGTGTTTGGCCGCGCGGACCTGGACGCCGCTGGTTTTCGAGAGGGCGTCCATCACTATCTGCTTTTCGAGATCGCCCATGACGTCTTTCAGGCTGCGGTCCTCTGTATCTACAGGGGTCGCTCCTTCGGAGCGGTCCTGGTGCGTGATCTGGGGAGGGAAGCAGGACGGGCCCAGGACGATCTCGTCGGAGAGGACGATGGCCCTCTCGATGTAGTTCTGAACGCGAACGTTGCCGGGCCAATCGTAATTCATGAGCATGCCGAGGGCGTCCGGAGTGAGGCCCTCCATCTGACGGCGAAATTTTGAATTGCCGAGGCGGATAAAATGCTCAGCAAGCATTGGGATGTCGTCCTTACGATCCCTCAGGGGTGGCTCCACGAACAATACGATTTCAAGAATATCATCGGCAGCAGCGGCTCGATGAAGGAAGTTTTTGAAGTCATCCAGAAAATCACCGACACCGACGTTACCGTCCTGGTCATCGGAGAGAGCGGTACCGGCAAAGAGCTCATTGCGCAGGCCATCCACTATCACAGCAGCCGCAAAAGCCTGCCGTTCGTAAAGCTCAATTGCGTCGCCATCCCCGACGGCCTTCTCGAAAGCGAGCTCTTCGGTCACGAAAAAGGCGCATTCACCGGCGCCGTCGATCAGCGCATAGGAAAATTTGAGCTCGCCAACAGCGGCACCATTTTCCTCGACGAAATCGGGGACATGAGCCTCACCACGCAGGCAAAAATTCTGCGTGTTCTGCAGGAGCGAGAATTCGAAAGAGTGGGCGGCGCGGAAACCGTGCGAATCGACACACGTGTTATCGCAGCGACCAATCGAGATCTTTCAAAGGCAGTCGGGGAAGGAAAGTTTCGAGAAGACCTCTACTTTCGGCTGAACGTGGTCACTATTTTTGTGCCGGCGTTCGAGCTCGTGAATGTCCTTCAGGAGCTGGCGTTTTTCAATGGCTCGCTGGATGACGGTGTACATTTCATCCATGCGAAACGGCTTGGTGAAATAGTCGTACGCGCCGGACTGCAGGCGCCTCGATCCGAATGCGGTCATCAAGATGATGATCGACATGGGGTCAATCTCTTTGATCGTCGGGATGAGTGATACGCCGTCCTGGCCGGGGAGGCGAACGTCCAGGAGTATCAGGTCGAAGGACGCTGCCTTTAGTTTTATGAGGCCCTCATCGCCGGTGCCCGCAGTTTCAACATCATAGCCTCGGCGGCCCAGGGCCTCCCTCAGCATGAACTGCATATCTTCTTCGTCTTCGATCACCAGAATCCGATGCGACATTTATTGCTCCTTAACGCAGGTCACGGGATTCGAGTCTCGGCCCGCTTCTGATCTTTTTTGTGGAATGATGGAGTGTTGGTCCTGCGTAGAAATCAGGTCTCCTGTGCAACAGGCAGAAAGATAATGAAGCTTGTTCCGTGAGCCGGGTCGCTTTCCACACGAAGCACGCCCGAATGGGCGGAGACAATCTGGTGCGTGATGGCAAGCCCGAGCCCGACCCCTCTGTCCTTGGTCGTATAAAATGGTGTAAAAAGCTTCTGCCGATCTTCCGGCGGGATATAGCTGCCTGTGTTCGAGATGGCGACGAAAACTGCTCCCTGCCCGTTCGGGAGAGGTGAGTCACCATTATTCAAGCCAGTCTCAATGGTAACTTTCCCCCACTTGGATGTCGCCTGAAATGCATTCTGAACGATGTTGAGAAAAGCGCGGCCCAGCTTTTCGGAATCTCCCTGAATTGGCGGCAGGCCGGAGCGCAGGTTTTCGTTGAACGTGACGGCAGAATCGTTGTATTCAAATCTCGCAGTCTGGGATGCGTCCTGCATCAGTTCGTTGACGTCAAGGCTGTCCAGTTTCACGTCGCCCGGATGGGCCAGGCTGAGCAGGTTTTCAGTGAGCGCGGTCAGACGGGTAACATTCCGCTGAATCTTGGTAAGGAAAGGCCGCTTGGAATCTTCGGGCGGAACATCCTCGAGCAGAAGCTCGACCATGCCATGCAGCGCGGCCAGCGGATTACGGATCTCGTGCGCCATGCCCGCGGCGAATGAGCCCAGCGTGGCCAGTTGATCCACTCTTTGGATCTGTGCCTGTGCCAGCTTCACAGCATCGAGGTCTTTGAAGGTAAGAACGATGCCAAGACTTGCACCGTCTTCATCGAGCAGCGGAGACACAGATGCACCGATGAGCACCTCCTTCTGTTCGCTGTTGAGGACGATGACCTCCAGCGAAGAAACCGTCTCTCCCTTGTCCAGGCCGTTTTTCAGGACATTTCGAATGGCGTTATTGGTTGGATGTTCAGGCAGAATGATTTCGTAGTGATGCCCCTTCACCTCGTCCCCTTCATAACCAAGAATGTCTTCGCCGCGGGGATTGATACTGGTGATGATGCCGAGACGGTTGATGGTAATGAAACCGCTGGTCACGCTGTCAAGGATGTAGCTGTCGAGCTGTTGCGATCCCACCGAGCCGACCATCTGTTCCAGCACGACTCCCAATTCGCCAAAGACTTCCTGTGCTGCGGTTGAACGGGTTTTTTTGCTGTCCTTACGCCGCAGTGAGGTCGATATTCGTCTCGTGGCGGATTCGGCCTGGCTGGTGAGCTGTTTCAGTGGGGCGATGATGTATTGAGCCAGCCCGTAACCGATGGCCAGCCCGAAAACACACAAGGCGATGATGGCCGGGAAAACCTTGACGATGGCCCGATCGATGGCCTCATCCGGCAGCTCAGTAGCGCTTTGGATCGCATGGGTCGCGATCAGGAAAACAACGAGACCGGACACCCCGACCGCCAGCATTACGACAACCGGCAAGGTGACCCTGACGCGCAGGCGCGTACGCTTCGGCGCCTTTTGTCTTACTTGTGAATAGGTTGTATGCCCCATGTTCTAGCTCCGGAACAGACCTTAGAGTTTAGCACATGTTTGAGGGGTTGCGTAAAGCATGGCAGAAACGGATGTAGCATTTGCATGTACACCGGCTGGTTCTGGGTCTGCATCCGTGATTTACTCATCTGCGATTAGTGAGAGGATGAATCCAGAACTTTGATCCGAAGAGATGAAACCGGAGGAAACAGAAAGAACTGCACGCGGGAAAATGCTTCTCGCACTGTCGGCAGTTTTCCTCTGTACGTTCGTCACCCGCGGCGCCATCCTGGCCATCCACTTTGGCGACCGACAGTTCATGATGGATGGTGACGGCGAGGACTACTACGACATCGCGAGCAACCTCTATAGCGGTTTCGGATTCGCCCAGACTGTCTATCCGGAAGACGGCAGCCGTGCCTTTACAGAGTTAACAGCACGACGGCCTCCACTGTACCCGCTCTTTGCGTGCGGCACCTTCTACTTGGGCGAGCTCGTTGGATGGGGAGGCGTGGCGTTTCCGACCATCATTATCCAGCTCTTTCTGGATGGCCTCACGGCCATGCTGGTCTGCCTGATCGCAAGGGAGCTGGCAGGCTGGAGGGCCGGGCTGATAGCCGGGCTGCTCTACGGGCTCAATCTACAATTGGCAAAGTTCCCCGCTCAATTCATGTCGGAGACTCTATTTACGTTCTTGCAGACGGGAGGAGTCTGGCTGCTGCTGCGAGGAGTGGCTGGAAGCCTCACGAATGGTGTTCAGGGCGAACACTCAGAGCCGCCACAGAAAGGGAGGTCGAGTCTCCTCCTCTTTGCTGGGGCGGGTTCGCTCCTCGGCTTGGCCACCCTGACTCGGCCGGTCATTCTGCTCTTTCCAGGCGTAGCGGCTGCATGGCTGGTTCTGAGGAGTGAGAAAGAGTGGAAGCGTGCTCTGCCGTCCGTGGGAGTAATGCTGGGGGCTTTCGTCTTGTGTCTGATTCCCTGGATGGTTCGGAACAAGTCAGTACTCGAAAAGTTTGTCGTGGTATCCACTGTCGGCGGCCAGACCTTCTTTCATTCCAACCACAGCACATCGAATGGCACATGGGTGCCTCTTGAGATTCCCGCGGAAGCAAAAGGCCTCACAGAGCCGGAACGGGATGCATACTATTACCGTCAAGGATTCGAGTTCATCTTCAGTCACCCTCTCACCAGTCTGAAAAACTCCATCAAAAAAGTGCTGCGGCTCTATTACGTCTTTTACCCGGAATATGATTGGTATTTCGGCATCAGCATGTGCCTGATCCTACCCGGACTCTATGTGTGGATTCAGAGCTGCAAGACACAGTCTGCGGGATGCCCATTGAAAGGGGCTGTCATTTCTCCCTTCACGCTTCCTCTTCTGCTCGTGGTTTACACCACCATTCTCTGCGCCATCTTCTGGGGACAGCCGCGGTTCCGCGCGCCGCTGATGCCGTGTCTGCTCTGTTTTGCCGGCTATTACCTGTCCCGGATCCCGGCCATGGACAACAGGAAAAAGCATCTGATCTACACGGCGGCCGCAGTGACGGTGAACGTCCTGATTGCTCTTCTGGCTGAGCCGATCAGAATGGGCCTCGAAAAGATCACCGGTTGAATCACACCAACAGTTGTTAGATCTATCGCCGACAAGAAAGAGGCATCAATATGCGCAAAGCTGTCACCATCCTGGCGTTGCTCGTCGTAACCGCTCAGGCCGAAACGAAAACCAATTTCCTGTTCATCGCGGTCGATGATCTGCGACCCCAGCTCAAATGTTACGGCTACACGCAGATGATCTCCCCCAACCTGGACGCGCTCGCCGCGAGTGGAACGCTGTTCATGCGCACCTATTGCCAGCAGGCCGTCTGTTCCCCAAGCCGGACGAGCCTGATGACCGGGCTGCGGCCGGATTCCACGAAGGTGTATGACCTGAGAACTCACTTTCGCGACAAAGTGCCGGACACCATCACCATCTCCCAGCACCTGATTGCGAACGGCTACCACTCGGAAGCATACGGGAAGATCTATCACGGTGGCTACAACGACAAACTGTCGTGGAGTGTCCCTGCCATAGACGCATGGAAACTCGGCGGCAAGGGGTTCTTAAACAAGGAAACGGTGAAACGGATGAATGCCGAGAGAGCCGAAGGCAAAAAGAAAGGTCTGAAGGGAAAGGCCCTTTACCGCTACGCACGGGGCCCGGCAACGGAGGGAGAGGACGTGGCCGATGAAAAGTACACCGACGGCGGAACAGCCGCGGCCGGCATCAAGGCCCTGCAGAAGTTGTCCAAGGGGGATAAGCCATTCTTTCTGGCTATCGGTCTGCTGAAGCCGCACCTGCCGTTCACGTGTCCCAAGAAGTATTGGGATTTGTACGACCGATCGAAAATCAAGCTCGCGGATAATCCATTCGCTCCGAAGAACGTGACACCTTTTTCCATGCACAGCTTTGGTGAGCTGCGGAGCTACTCTGATATGCCGAAGAAGGGCAACGTGCCCGAAGAAGACGCCAGGCGCCTCATCCACGGTTACTACGCGTGCGTCAGCTACATCGATGCTCTCATTGGAAGACTTGTCAAGGAAGTCGAGCGCCTCGGCCTGAAAGACAACACGGTCATCATCGTCTGGGGCGACCATGGCTGGCACCTGGGCGATCACAACCTGTGGTGCAAGCACTCGAATTTCGAGAACGCGACTCGAGTGCCGATGATCGTCCGCGCGCCCGGACACAAACCGGGCGGCAAGACCTTCGCCCTTACCGAATTCGTCGATATCTATCCGAGTCTGTGCGAACTTGCCGGGGTGCCTCTGCCAGGCCACCTGGAGGGAACAAGCTTTGTGCCCCTCCTCAGCGATCCCAATCGCCCGTGGAAGAAGGCCGCGTTCAGCCAATACCCGCGCCGGGGCAAGAACGGCGTGATGGGCTATTCCATGCGCACGAAGCGCTACCACTACGTTGAATGGCAATCGCGCAAGGACGGGACCATCCAGGCAGCCGAGCTGTACGATCACGATAACGACGCGGATGAGAATGTGAACATCGCCAGCAATCCAGAGCAGAAGGATCTGGTGGCCAGACTGAGCGCCATGGTGAAAGGTGGATGGATAGCCGCGAAGCCACAGTGATGCGTAAAGACGTAATGGCGTAATGACGTAATGAGTAATAGATTCGGTCCCTGTCACTTCTCCCCGAATCAGGCTATTTCTCTGAAACAGAATTACTCATTACTGATTCCCAGATGAGTAAACTCCACATCGGCACACGCAAGGGCCTTTTCATCTGCTCGCTCCGGAGATTTCGGATGACGTCGTTACATAGAATCCTGGGAATCGCATCGGTCGCGTGCTTCCTTCTATGCAACTGTCAGGAACAGAGACAGACCTCCGACGGCAAGCTGGTGCGCATAAGGAATCTCTCCCCGGCCCAGGTCAATGATATCCAGTTCAATCTGATTCGAGATGGTGAGGAACTCATCGATATCATCCCGGGCGAACCAGTCATTCTCGAAGTGTTAGCCACGGATCGATACGGCAAGACGTATTCAACGGAACGGGTAGCCGTCAACGGAAAACGTGTCCTCGGACAGAAGTGGATAGCGGTGATTTGCGACCTTGCGGAATACGATTCGGATTCGAGGGAGATCATCCCCAGTGGTGACACGAGCAAAGTGCGACAGGGCTATGACATCACCGTTCGCTATGGCAACCCTGAAAAGCCGGACAAGATCTTCAAGGTAAAGAAGCACTTTCCTGCGGACATGGACGCGGTCCTGGGGCCGCCCCCGGAAAACGTGACCAGGATCTCCTTCAACGTGAACGAAAATGATGGAACGAGATTTCTCGTTCCCGGCAGGTCATATCCCCTCAGAGTGGAAGTCCTCGATAAAAATGGGAGAGCCTACAGGACCGGTCGCAAGCCTCCGCTTATTCCGGTGAGCCGGCTTGACGTCAAGACAGAGAAGATGACATGGAAACCGGGATCGCTGTCGCTCGTCGGTGACGACAGTTTCGAAAAGACGAAAGGCCATCCTTACATTGTCAGCGTAAGTTACCGCGGCTCCAAAGCAGACCCTGTACGGCGCGAGTTCATCTCGGACTTTGCCGCGCTGCGAGGGCCTGAGCCGGACGAAGTGAAATCGTTCTCCTTAGAGTTCGTAAAGAAGGACACCAAACACATTATCCCCGGCGCGGCAGAGAAACTCGTTGCTACTGCAAAGGGGCCCCATGATCGGATTTTTTCTACCAGCTCAAGTAATCTGAAACTACCGGTCAGCCGATTAGATGTCGCTGCTTCAGCTTTATGGACTTTTGATCCCCGAAACATGTCACTGACCTGCAGCAGCGACTATCGCAGTCTGGTGGGTAAGAAGCTGGTAGTGACCGCGGTTTATAAGGGGCGACCAGAACTCAATATCACGCGAAGTCTGTCACCGGATTTAATGTCCGGCCTTTTGAGGGAATACCATTTTCCGGGGCGAGCCAACAAGTTGGCGTCATGGAGGCATCCAGTCGCTCACATCAGAGCCATTAAACCGGGGCAGGATGGATCGCGTGGCCGAGGTGGAAGCGATGGATCAACTGGCGATAAAGCCAAGGACGGTGATGGCTCTGGAGGTCGGGGTGAAGACGGAATGGAGGGCAGTGATGGTGATTCCGGATCGGATGGCGGCTCCGGCCCCAACTTCAGAGTGGCTGCGGCTGAGGTCATGACACTGGACAAAAGCAAACGGCTCGCCCTCTTCATCATCGACGGTCCCGCAGGCTCGGAAGGCATTTTCTTACGGCGACTGAACCAGCCCGCCATTCTTATTGCCTCGAAGGGCGGGAAGGGAGGCAAAGGTGGAGACGGGGGTGCAGGCGGTGACGGAGGTGATGGTGGTTATGGAGAAACGCTGTACGGCGACGGCGGCAGAGGAGGTATTGGAGGCCGCGGTGGCGATGGAGGGGACGGAGGCAACGGTGGCAACGTGCAGGTCTACGTCTCGTCGCCGCCGCTCCGCCTGCTGTTCAATCCGGAATCCATCGGCGGCAAGGCAGGACGCGGCGGTTCCGGTGGTTTCCGAGGTTCCGGTGGAAGTGCCGGCGCCGGCAAGAACTGCGGCAAGAAAGGAGCCAACGGACGCTCCGGTTCGTCTGGTCGCCCCGGAAGAGACGGCAGGGCAGGTCAGGCATTTGTGCAGGTCAGCCCTGAAATCTGGAAAGCCGTCAAGGCTCGGACACCCGAGACTCTCCTGGACAGAATTCTCTTTGTTGAAGACGCGAAGTAAGACTTGGGCTTAACAGGTCACTTAAAGACCGCGCCGTGATCGATCGCCTTGAAGCCCTCCGGCCATTTCGTCGCGTTGTTGTAGATGGCAAGTTTGAGATAGGCATCGTTCAGGTGCGCATCTAACAGGTCTGCGCCTCTCAAGTCTGCGCCCTGCAGGTCGGCGCCTCTCAGGTTCGCCCCTTTCAGGTTCGCGCCGCTCAGATCTGCTCTGGGCATTTTTGATTCGCTCAGATCCGTTTCGCTCAGATTCGCATTACTTAAATCTGCATGCTGCAGCTTGCTGCGGCGCAAAAGGGCCTTCCAGAGGTTGGCTCCCTTCAAATCTGCATTCGACAGGTTGGCGTGGTGCAGGTTCGTTTCCTGAAGGGTGTTCCCCTTCACCACCTGCAAGACAACAGGTCTGAATAATCTCCACCAGGGCCCTTTTTCTTTGCTGGTAATCCGAATCATCCAATGCTCCCTTATGAACGATATCGTGAACTGTGATCTTTCGACCTGGATGCCAAGTCCTGTGGCGCTGTGAACTCCTTTTCTGTCTTCATTTTCCATATGCCACGGGCCCGCGACCGTGGCGAGGTACAATAATAAATCATATTTTGAGCGCGGAGCACGCGCTTAATCCATCCAGGAACGGTTCGAATCCGGAAACCAGCGAACGGTGACCTTTTTCTCTTTTGTCCAAAACCGGACGCCGCCTTCGCCTGTAATGTCTCCGACCCCAAATTTGGAGTCGTTCCATCCTCCGAAGGAGAAGGGCTCTCTGGGCACCGGGACGCCGATGTTGACGCCCACCATGCCCGCGTTGGCTTTGCGGGAAAAGTAGCGCGCGGCTTCGCCTGATGAAGTAAAGATGGAAGCCGCGTTCCCGTACGGGTTGGCGTTTTCAACTTCGATGGCTTCATCGAGGCTCTCGGCGCGATGAATGGCCAGGACCGGACCGAAGATCTCATCGTGCGCGATCGGCATCTCTCCGGTGACATTGTCGAGGATCGTGGGACCCACCCAGTAGCCTCCCTCGCAGCCTTCGACCGTAGCGTTGCGACCGTCGACCAGGACATCGGCACCCATCTCTTCCGCCTGATCGATGTAGCGATGAATGCGTTCCACGGACTCCTGATTGATGATGGCGCCCATCTGGTTGCCGAGTTCGATGGATTCAGCGTACGCCTTCATCCCCTCAATAAGCGGATCTATCTTACCGACTCCAATCATAGCACTGACTGCCATGCAGCGTTGACCCGCGCATCCAGTCGCGGAATCAACAATGCCCGGCGGGCTGATATCCGGGTTCGCGTCCGGCATGAGTACCGTGTGATTCTTCGCCCCGCCCAAAGCGAGCATCCGTTTGCCGCTCTGGCTGCCCCGGACATACACCTGCCTGGCCACCTTCGATGACCCGACAAAGCTGACGGCCTCGATGTCCGGGTGATCGCAGATTGCCTCGACGGCCACGCGACCGCCGTTGACCACGTTAAAGACACCGTCCGGCAGACCTGCCTCTTTGAGCAGCTCAGCAAGGCGCAACGCGGAGAGAGGCACCTGCTCAGAAGATTTGATCAGCATCGTATTGCCCGCGGTGATCGCGATGGGCACAGTCCACAACGGCACCATGAACGGAAAGTTGAACGGCGAGATCGAAACGACAACACCAAGCGGCTCGCGGGAAAGCCCGCAATCGACACCGTTGCTCACTTCCTGTGTGCCCCCTGCGATCAGGTTCGGCATGGAGCAACTGTATTCGATGACTTCGATGCCCTTTTCGATGCCGGCCTTCGCCTCGCCCGGTGTCTTGCCGCACTCGAGCGCGGCGAGTTCGCCAAGTTCATCGAGGTTGTCTTCGAGGAGCATCTTCAGCCGGAACATCACCTGCACACGCTTTTTGATGTTCGTCTCCGACCATATAGGAAACGCTGCCCTGGCCGCATTTACGGCATCGTCGATATCATCAGCATTGGAAAGGGGAACGGAAGCGATCTCCTTTCCGGAATAAGGCGAGTAAACCGGGACGAAAGTTTCGGTACCAGGTGTCTGTCTTTCGCCATTCACCCAGTTCTGGAGAGTGCCGAATTCACGATCTGTTCTGAAAAGTGCAGGCATGGTGGAAGAGTGAAATGCTGGAGTGTTGGATGGACGAGAGGATGCTGCGAAGTTGAGCATCTATGTGTCTGGGCTCTTAACTTGACAATGTTAACTTCAAGAGGCCACGGGCTTGTCCCGTGGAGGCTCACGTTTTTTCCTCGCGGTTCATGGCAACAGGCGCACGTTAGGGCTCCCTACCACCGGAAGAAACGATAGGGATCATCCCATGCGGTCGGCGTATCGAGGTAAAGACCGGTAGACCATCTTCCTTCCGTTGGTGGTGGGCAGGCCGTCATGGAAATCTGAGAGAGCCAGACAGTACCTGCGCTGCCATGCCAGATCTGGAAACGCGTTCGGTTCTTCGCCGTTGTGTTCGATTGAACGATGAAGGAGAACTCCTTCCAGTCCTCGGGAGGGGCGAAACGCTGATACTCGAAGATCGACCGCCAGTTGGCGGTGTTCTGTATCGTCAGGGATAGAGAACTGCCGCCCATACCTTTTGACTTTGCCCTGAGAGTGATGCGGTACCATTGACCCCTTGCCACGGGGACATTGTGCTGGGCGAGCATGACACTTCCCCTTTTGTTCTCACCAAATCCCTGGCTGGTGATTCGCAAACATCTCTGAGCGGAGTTCGGCCCAATATTCTCAAGCACGCACGACGCCTGTTTGGAGTCGGTTGTGAAGCTCCAGGGCTCTGGCATCTCCCGGCCTCCCTTCTTCACGCGAAAGTAGCCATTCTTAACCACCGACTCTCTCACTGCTCCGCTGACTGGTTGTGAGAAACGATCCAGCAGGGGAGTCTCTCCGCGGATGCCCATATTGGCGAGGAGGCGCGACAGCAGGAAGCTGGCACGCCGGTAGGTCCGCCGGACCCCGTGCATTTCGGCTTGCAAAGGTTTTGCTCCCTGCCTCGTACCCACTCGATAGGGCACAAGCTGGCAGAAGACAACGTTAGAGTTTTCAGCATGCGCCAGCACACCATTGCCAGCGACTGAGAGTCCCCCGGTAACGAGCGGGAGTTCTCTGGGGTCGCGGTTGTGGACATCCGCCGGGCTGACGCCTGCCAGGAGTGAGCCGGCGCCGAAAGGCTTGAAGTGGGTGGCTATGTGCTCCTGCTTTTTTGTGCGCACGGGCGAAGGCAAAAACCTGCCGGCCTCTTCTCCATCGATTCCAAGGGCGAGAAGGTTTCCTCCAGCCTCGAGCCATTGGGCAATCTCTTTTGCATTCCGGGCCAACGTCTGCCCGGCCCCCTGACCGACAATGAGAACTTGATCGCGAGCAAGCCGGCCACCCTGATACGTATCACAACGAACACCTGCCCGTACGAGGTGGCGCTTACCAGATGGGTCACCCGCATAAACAGCGCGTCGAAGTGGAGGCTGCTTCCAGTCCGCGATGTATCTGAGCAAATTCAGGCAGAGGCGCTTTGCTGCGGGCTCATCTTCAGTTCTTCCGGTCACGTCCATCTGGCAGAACAGCACCATCCCCTTCCCTTCACGATATTCCATCAGCGGCGCATACTGCAGGCTGAAGCCACCATCAACGACAGGCATGAAATCGCCGCGGGCCGGCTTCTCGATGAGCACTGTTGCTACGTTGCCGCGGTTGCCGACTCGCCAGAGCCGCGGAACTTTCAGACCGCACCACTCCACGGTTGGGACGTAGTTGAAGCGAGAGTCCAGCTCGTAATCCAGACGGGGCGGGACGATGGTGGACTCTCCTCGCCAGTCGCGCAGATTCTCGTCATTGAGGCCCGAGAGTGCCGGATGGTCCGGTACTCGCTTGAAGACGCGGCGCAAGCCGTACTCCTGCACGCGGAATCCCAGGCGTTTCTCCAGGGCATCCGATGTCTGCTCGAAAACCAGGACTCTCAGGCCCTCACGAACACGCCCAATGTTCGGGGCCGGCCCTTCGATCGTAAGGGCGCCTTTACCCACGATTAGAGTTTCGAAAGAGGATAGATCGTCACCTGCTTGCACAGTCTCGAAACGAATGCCCATTTCACGGAGCAAGCTGCCCGTCTCCCCTTTGGGGTCAAAGACAGCCAACTTTGCAGGCGCTTGGGGCTTGGGCATCTTCGGCAGAATGTGAATCGTAAATTCATCTTTCTGCGTCTCTCCAGAGCTGAAACGGACGGTCATCTTCAGCCTGTACGAACCGGGCGGAAGGTCCTGTGGCAGCGGCGCACTGAGTGGGATGCGCAACCGCTGTCCGGTCTCTACTCGGACCTTCCCCGTTTTCGTAAACGTCTTCGGAAGCGGCAGGGAGCATTCATAGTCGCAGATCACGGGGACGCGAGAGTTGTTGATCACGATGAGCTGCTTCTCAATTCTCTCGCCGGGGAGGAAATTGTGGTTCTTGCTCGTGAAGCTGTCCGGCTTACCGCCAACATAAGCCAGGAGCGGACCGTTGTTGCGGATCAGAGCCTGGGCCGCAAGTGTTGGAAACCAGTCCGATCGCTTGAAGGCTAAATCCATCCGCTCGTACCGTTCCTCGATGTAGTCCGGGCTGAGCCCTGGACACTGCAGGGCCTCCCAGTCAACGGGGATTTTCTTCCGACCTTTGTCCACTCCGTCTCGCATTTTCCAGAAGATGCTGTGTTCCCACGGAGACATGGCCGACACTCCCCAGGTGCGGAAGGCGCGCCAGTTGTCGGTAAGGTACCTCGCGAACACTTGGTATCGCTCATCGAAATCTCTTGAGCCGACTCGATGGGGATAGTCCCATCGGTGCCACAGTCGCCCGGAGCGAAACTGCTTCGCCTCCCAGCGCAGGTTTGTCTTTTCCTGTTCGCTGATCCGGTAGGCCGAATCGCCGATAAACTGCGCATTCCATTCGGCAAGACAGAATTCCCACGGCACTTTCGCACTGCCGAATGTACGCTTCCCCTTATACCACCCCCGGTACATCGTCCAATCCCACGAGAACGGCGCGCCAAACTCGCAGGTAAATGCCGGCTTCACGCCCTTCGTTGCCCAGTGGCCGAACCAGTCGGACATCTCCTGAACGGGGACGAAGTTTGGATAGAAATTGATGGTGTGCATCGGCCCGAGGTTCCCGGACGCGTGGTGGTAGACGATGCGGCTCGTGTCCAGTCGCCTGACGATGGCTTCAGCCCGGACGGCTCTCCTCACATTTTTCGCCGACCACTCGCTGCGCTTGTCATGAATGCCGTCTATCAGATCCGGATTCATGTCTTCGCTGTATCCGGTGGCGTTATGGCTCATGGAGTACATGACGACCGACGGATGATTCTGTGCTACCCGCACGTAGAACTTCGCGTGGCGTAGATAGCCGTTCGTCTCGTCCGCCTCCGATGCCTGCCAGTCATAGTGACCGAAGTGCGGCTGCGAAAGGGCCACCAGCATGCCCACATCGTCCGCGGCTTTCAGTATCTCTTCAAAGCTCAGGTGCGATCCCGGCTGGCAGCCGTAGTTGTGCGTGTAAACGAAATTGATGCCAAAACTCCGCAGACGTTCCAGGCTCTCACGCGCGCCCTGGTAAGTGGCCCACGCGGCTCCGACTTGTGCGTTGTCGAACGGGACCGCGCACAGGAATATGCGAGTGCCATTCAGGTAGAAATCCCTGCCATCGATCCAGAACTCCCTGAAGCCAAAGCGAACGGGGTGAGAGACGTCGTGCTCCTGTCCTTTCTCCCCAAGCAGTGTGACCTGAAGGTCGAACTGATTCTGAGGAGTATGGATATCCCAGAATTTTTCCGGCACCCATTTCTCGGTGAAAGTGATCCGGCCGTCCTGGAGATCGGTCTTCCGGAATCGGCGGCTCGTAAATTCCTTGACAGGCTGACCCTTCTGTTTGATGAGCGCGCGGAGCCTGTGAGACCCCTCTGCGAGCCCGTGAAGAACTGCCTCAAATGTGATTTCCCCTTTTCTCGTCGAGGTATTCACTTCTGCGCCACCGATGCGGGGGCCGGACGGCCTGGCTTCCAGGAAGACGTCTCCGCACAGCCCGCGCCGAGCCACGCTGCCTTTTACCTTTCGGGCGGAAGCGGTGTCGTTGTAAGACAACATGACCGCTTTCAGTGGCATGGCCAGAACCAGCAGGGACAGAACATGCCGCTTTCCCGGCCGGCACAGATTGGTCAGGTCGATTTCCCCTCTCGGGAATCGCATTTCGCCGGCCTTCCTGCCATCCACATAGACGGTAGCAAAGGAGTTCAGATACTTCGTGGAGAAGATGACGCTCCGTCCTTCCCACTTCGCGGGGATTGTGATCTCCCGCTGGTACCATGCTGAACGGATGTCTCTCAACCGCGTCGATCTCCAACTTGGATGAGCAATGACCGTTTGGGAATCTTTCTGCATGTAGTTCGTGATCCCCGGCCAACTTCCCGGGACTTTGAAGTAACCCCATTTCTCAGTTGGGGGCTGATTGCTTTGGGATGCCGGCTGCCAGAGCCACAAGCCGTTAATGCAGATCCTCTCACGCGTGCTGGTGGATTCCCGCTCTGCTTTATTCAGATCCCAGACAGCTTTTACACCGTCAGGCAGCCGCGCATTGGCCTGGGCAATGCCATCACGTTGGGATGTAAACAGTGCCATGGCTATGAAAACCCCCGGCCAGCTCGATAACGGATTCGCGGATAAGTGATTAAAAAGGCGGCAGCGGTTCATATCGTGATTAATTCTGCGCAGTACATGAGGCGCGGGAGCACTGACCAGAAGTGCAGGGCCAGGAGAAATTGTGGAGGTGGAGTTGGAAGAACCTGGCCTGATTGAATCTCTTCACCTTTGATTTGAAGCCAACTGCTCCACGACGTCGAGAGCCCCGTCCACGATTTCGCCCAATGCCTGGGGATCTTCAGAATGTAAGCGGCTTCTCAACTCCCCAACCTGCTCCCGCAAATCGGAAGAAATAAGCTCGCGAATTTCGTTCTCAACCTGTTCAATCATCCCGTGGATACCGGCAAGTTCCATGTCCTTGACCCGCCGCAGTTTGTCTGAATCGGTGACAATACGTTCAGCCTGAATTCGAAGGTCCTTCAGCCGGGAACGGGCAATATCGATTTCCTGTTCATTTTCAGTCATGAGAGTTTCACCTCCAGTAATCCCTTCCGCGAGTCTCTTCGACCCCGAAGGAGAGAAAAGAATTCTACCCAAGCTTGCCATCCCTCTTCGTCAAAAACCGCAAATGCCTCTTTGGGAATACGTGTGAGAAATCGAAGCTCCAGGTCACGAAACTGCCGCCTACAAATAGGCGATGCGCTTCCACGTATCGAGCCAGACCGACAAATTACTAGTCCTCCAAGACGGAGTCGTGTTGACGGATTTCAGGGGCGAAGCCCCGGGCTGTTTGCCTAGCCCAGCCCAACGGGCTGGGTGAATGGCACAAAGACCTGAAAAGGGGCAACGCCCCGGCCATTTATAAGGAGGCTATTCATTGGGGCAAATGACCGGGG
>JASLXP010001078.1 GCA_030740295.1 Planctomycetota bacterium | reverse complement strand
AGCTCAACTCTTTTTACTCAACAGGGAGCAATTGAGTATGATCTGAAATTGTCGGTCGTGGCAAATAAAATGCCACGATCTGCTCGCAGTCAGAAAAAAATCGAGCTTCTCTTAGGGCATAGGGGGTGGATTGGTTTTCTGCGAAGCGTCACTTGGGGTGTTGGATTTAACCCCTCCCCCTTCCGCTACGTAACCGGTGGGTCGGACAGCGGAACGCACCAACCAGGCGATCGCCAAGCTCAAAGGCTACTACGATCTGGGAAAAAGAGCCCAAAAGCTGAGTAATTCCACCGGCATCCATGCCCCCGGTGTCATCATCCAACTGGTCAAGGAAACCGGCGAGAATCGGGCCACCATCAACAAATGCAGACAGTTTGCGGATAGTTCAGATCCAAGACTCAACTTCGAGTTGAATCTTGACCGAGAAGGAAACGCCAGCATCGACGGCAAAGAGATTGGCCTGGATGAGCTGAGAGCACAGCTTGCGAAGTTAAAGGATGAAACAAGCAATTCATTTTCTGTGCAGATCAACGTCGATTCTGAATGCCTGTTCAAACACGTCGTCTCCGTAATGGACGTGTGTAAAGAAGTGGGCGGCATCGATTATCGTGTTGCGTCGTCCAGCGACTCGGATTCGTCTCCTGATGAAGGCGACGCTCGATAGCTCCCTCGTGATCCATCAAGACATCCGTTGCTTGCTGGTAGGTCACCCCATCGCTGTGACCAGCGATTTTCGAGCTTCCATGCTAAAGGCCGTGAGTTCCGCGAAAACTTCCGAATTAGGATCAGCTTCTTCACCTATCAACTGGTGACAGCAACCAAGGACGCGATCCGCTGCACCCTTCTTCAGCAAGTAGTCGACGAGTTCCTCGAACTCAACCGCCGCCTGCTCGTCCTCTTTCAGAATCCACCGGCGTCCGAGCGTCAGCAGTTCATCCTCCGGCGGCTCCGGAATCGGCTCCATATTCTGCGAATACTGTTTTACCGAAACACCAAGCTTCTTCGTCAAGAATCCCTCGATATGACGCATGTAGCTCTGAGAGTGGGGGCCAGGTGATCGCATTGTTTCGATGGAACCAAGAATCGTCCGGAGGATACCGATCAGCTTGTCTCTGGGGGGCTTCCATTCGTCTGCAAAGTGCTCTGCCCAATTGCGGCGAACATTCTCGATCACGAGAGCCTCTTCCTGTCCAGCCTCGTAGCTAACTTCTGACGTATCTTCACGCGGCGGCAATGTCCCGGCTCGAATCTGACGGATAAGGCTCTCCAGTGCGGCAACGACCGTTGTGTCGAGCAACTGGCGGTCTGTCATGACGAAGGTCTCGTAGATGCCGATTTCCGCGTGCATCAACGTGTGGATCAACTCCTTTGTCTTGTATTTCTCTCCCATGTAGGCCAGCGACTCTGTCTCGCGTGCCTTCCGTTTCCGCTCCTCAAGTTTGTTCTTGCGTTTCTGATCGCGGGTACGTCGGTCCTTTGCCATGGTATGACTCCTTTCAATGCCTGCGTCTTGTTCCATTCCAGCTGTGGCAGTTTAGCACATCGCCACCAAGTCCAGGGAGGACCCGGCCACCACATATATACGCCGTCAAAGTTGCGTAGGTTCAATCGATCTCGACCCGGCCAAACACAGTTCTACGGCAACTTCGGTCCCAGAGGCAGCAAGCTGATCCCACGCCAGTACGCAAGCAGTGCTACTTCTGTCATCAGTGCCAGGGTGCTGTTGTCAAATCCGAACTGGATTTCGCATTCTGTACCGGTCGGGTTTTCGGACTAGGGAAGCGATGCGGGCAAGATCGACATGGCACGCTCTGCAGGGCGTTACTCTGGGGAAACCAGGACGACTTAATCGTCCACCGCCTCGGTATTGAAAGTGGCCAGCAGTCCAGACCGATACTCCGTTGCATCGCCAGAGACTTGCATCGTGAGAGGAGTTATCGATGGAACAGCCGCACCCAGATGAATTGCCACTAATCCGAGCCAACGTTGATCAATTGCTTCAAGATTTGAATCAGCTTGCAAAATACGCCAGGCCCAACGAGCAGCGACTGCAGACTGGTTCGTCTTCGGCAAAAGCATCGTGTGCCAGAGCGAAGGGGCAGTGAGTTCTCTTTCCCAGCCGTTAGTCGCCAGCGGCCATAGTTCTCCGCGTTCCGCATTATTTTCTATTGCAGCATCTTAACCGAGTGCCGTCTCCGTAGCCTCCGAAAGCGGATCGTCAGATCGTGCGTCGGCTCTGGCCTGACGGAATCGTTTGATACAATAGGCGAAGACAATCAGGTACGACATCAATAGACCGATGGCCAAACCAGGCTCGGCAAGCGTCTGATTCAAACCGAATGGCAGCGACACGACCAGCATCAGGCCCAACAAATCAGCAAGACTGAACTGCATTTTAAGCGGACGCTTTGCGTGCGTAACATGTGGCATTCTTCGCCAAGCCAATACTCCCAACGGAACGCTTAGAACGGCAAATACGATGAGCAGACAGGAAATCGGCACCGCTGCATCTCCTGGACTCCACTCCAAGCCGTAGATCAACGAAAAGCAGAGCACCGAGATGGACGGAACAGAGAATCCA
>JASLXP010001077.1 GCA_030740295.1 Planctomycetota bacterium | reverse complement strand
AAAGCTCTTCGAGGAATACCCGAAGAGCCAGCAGATAGAAGAGGCAAGAAAGCTCTGGAAGAAAGTGAAGAGGAAGCTGTGATGCGTGATACGTAATACGTGATGCGTAATACGTATTTGACGAATTGGAAAGTACTTCTTTACTCCGGCATTTCAGCACTCCAACACCTCAGTAGCCATCTGCTCTGCTTACTACTCATTACACATTACGTATCACCCACTAATCCCGCTCCATGCCTTACCTGAAATACTCAATCAACGGCGAAGAAAGCACCTTCGAGTTGAAGACCAACACGATCTCTGCCGGTCGCGGGGCCGAGGCGAATATCCGGATCAGAGACAATCAGACTTCGCGCCTCCACTGCCAGTTTCGCAAGGCCAGCGATGGATACGAAGTCGTCGACCTTGAAAGTCGCAACGGTACCATCGTCAATGGCGAATCCATCAAGCAGAAGATTCTGCAAGATGGCGATATAGTCAAGATCGGCCACATGACGGTGAAGTACATCGAGGGCGAATTGACCGCGCCTTTGACTGATCCTGATGAGCTGCCGGAGGACGACGATGATGACGTAGATGATGTAGATGATGTAGATGATGTAGATGATGATGACAGCGGAGCAGTCGAAGCGCAGGCGGTCGTGCAACAGCGTCGACCCAAGCCAAACACCAGCATGAAGGCTGAGGACGATCTGAAGCTCGCACGTGAACTTAGGGAGAGCCGGGATGCGCTGATGGTGGAGCTTCGCAAGGTGATTATCGGGCAGGAGGAGGTAATTGAACAGGTGCTGCTGGCACTCTTTGCACGGGGACATTGTCTGCTCGTGGGTGTACCCGGTCTGGCAAAGACGCTCCTTGTAAGCAGCCTGGCAAGCATTCTTGACCTGCGCTTTCGCCGGATTCAGTTCACGCCAGACCTGATGCCATCGGACATCACGGGCACGCGTATCATCGAGGAAGACGCTGATACAGGCCGGCGCGATTTCCGTTTCGTCAAAGGACCCGTCTTTGCCAACATGCTCCTTGCCGACGAGATCAACCGAACGCCGCCGAAAACCCAGGCCGCACTGCTCGAAGCCATGCAGGAGAAAAGGGTCACCGTGGCCGGTATCACCTACGAGCTCGATCTGCCCTTCCTCGTCCTTGCCACGCAGAATCCCATCGAGCAGGAAGGAACATACCCGCTGCCCGAAGCCCAGTTGGACAGGTTCATGTTCAACATCATTATCGATTATCCAACCGATGAGGATGAGGTCGACATTCTTCACGCCACCACTACAGACATCGTGCCCGACCTGGCCATCGTGATCAGTGAAGACCGCATCCTCGACTACCAGCGAATCGTGCGGAAAGTTCCTGTCTCCGATTACATCGTCCGCCACGTTCAACATCTCGTCCGCTTGACGCGCATCGAGCACCCCGACGCACCGGACTTCGTCAAAGACTACGTCAGTTGGGGAGCAGGCCCTCGCGCCGGCCAGTTTATTATCCTTGGCGCCAAAGCCCGAGCCCTCTATCACGGCCGATTCAATGTCCTCGCGGAAGACATCGCCGCTGTCTCTCTGCCCGTTCTTCGACATCGTATCGCCGTCAACTTCAACGCCCGCGCAGATGGCGTGGACAGCGACGAGGTCGTCAAGCGTCTGCTGAAGGAATGCAAGCCACCGAAAGAGTAGTGCGTGACCGCAAGAACATAGTGGTGCGGGCGCTCGGGTGACCGCACGATGTCATGCAGATTCCATATCTACAGCCGGAGAACCACCATGAGCCAGCTTTCAGAACCACCCAAAGCATTCAAATCATTCATCGAGACATTTCCCAACTTGGGCGAGTCCTGGAAACTCTCTCAGGAGGCCGGTAAGGAAGGCCCGCTCGATGAGAAGACTTCACGTCTCGCGAAACTGGCCGTAGCGATCGGCGCAATGCGTGAGGGGGCCGTGCACTCGAGCGTTCGGAAGGCGCTGGCCCTCGGCATCACGGAAGAAGAAATCCTGCAGGTCGTTGCACTCGCCGCGGGTACTCTGGGCTTCCCATCAGCGGTTGCCGTTTTCTGTTGGGTGAAAGACATCACGGACAGTTGATGTCACTGACTCAAACGGCGGACGTCGTGCCATTCCGGCTCGGCCTTCTGTATTGCGAGATAAGATACAGCACACCGACGTTCATCAGCTCTCGCCAAGCCTCTTCAACTTCCACGGAGTAATTGGGGTCCGTTTCCTGGACTGTTTGAAGAAGGCATTCCAGCCAGAGCGAGTAGAGGTGGGGGCGACATCGAGATGCTTCGCGTCGTGACGGATGGCGATATCCTCAAGATACTCTTCCGGTCCGTTCTCTTTATCCTGAGCTGCTGTTGTCAGCTTGTGGTAGCGGCGGCGTCTCGCCGCCGAACTACTGCGGCGGGACGCCGCAGCTACGCTGCAAGAGGGCTCGAACGAGCCAAAGACTTTTTACGAACGAATCTGCCAGCATGAGAAGGTAGAAAGAGTTGCGGAGTACCCGCTTTTGCCTCTCGAAATCCGTGTCGGCAAATTTCTCGCGAATCTCATCAGATGAGCCAATTCCGAGATTCGCAACAGTGTAACGCTCTCCGCTCAGTAACCCATTCCGTAGCTCCGCATATTCTGCATTCGGAGCGTTGCGTGCCCTGCATCGCTTTCGCCGCGAACACTGAATTCACCTGCCAGAGGGCCTTAGAAGGCCGTTTGAAGGGTTCTGGCAAAAGGGCATCACACTTGCTCTATATCCAGTTGACACCGATTACCACGTTTTTTTTTGCCTAACGTCAACCCCTGATCAGACCGATGTTTAAGAAAATTCTCGTTCCTGTTGATGGCTCAACGCTCTCCGACCGCGTCATCGATCACGTGAAGCGTCTCTTAAAGCATGAGGATGCGGAGGTCATGTTCTTGAGAGTCTTGACCGGAGGTGTCCCCGGTGAACAGGATCGCCTTTTCATGGATGAAACTGAGACGCCTCGTGCACACCTTCAACGACTCATGCGTTCTCTTTCTGAGCAGGGAGTTCGCGTGCGATCGTTGTTCTCCGCGGGCGACCCGGCCAGTCAGATTCTTACTGTGTCTGAAAGATACAAGCCTTCATTGATCGCCATGACAACTCATGGCCGTTCAGGTTTACAGCGCTGGTTGCGCGGCAGTGTTGCCGAACGCGTCCTCCGCCAAACGAGATTTCCTCTCCTGCTGGCGCATCCTGGTCCAAGCGGTCGGAATGGTACAGAGAATTCGCTCTTTCGAAGGATCCTCGTTCCGATCGACGAGGTCCAGGAGTCCCTGGCTGTGCTGCCTCTCGTCCGAAAGTTTGCCAAGCTGAATGACAGCCAGGTCAGGTTGCTTCACGTGCATGGCCTGGCGCCGCATTCGGCGCTGGGCATCGAGAAAGAGCAGAAGAACCTCCGGCGTTCATTCCGCCCGCAGCAGCTCCTGCTGGAGAATGTGGGGTTGAACGTGGAGCTTGAAATCCGGCATGGTGTCGCAGCCGCGGAGATAATCAACGCCATCGAGGAGCATCAGCCCGACCTGGTGGCTATGGCCACCCATGGCAGATCGGGGCCATCAAGATGGGCTTTCGGATCGGTTGCCGAAAAGGTCATTCGCCACTGCGAATTCCCCTTGCTCATCCAGCGGACGGCAAAGGTTGCCAGAGACCCGGCCACCGTCGGCGAAATGCAGAAAGAGAGATGCGACCTGGAGACTTTTCTCAAGCATACACAAGACCCGTTCACCGCGACTGAAGAAGAGGAGGAACTGCCATCATGGACACTCTAGAAGAACTTGCAGCACTGAAGGCTCGTACCATTATGCATTCGCCGGTGGAAACGCTCGATGAGGAAATGCCGGTCAGCGAAGCGGCCCGCAAGCTTATTGAAGGCCATATTCAAGGCGCACCGGTGCTCGGAAACAACGGCGAAGTTGTCGGTGTTCTGAGCGTCACCGATCTGGCGCGCTACGAGCGCGAAAAGGAATCGGACGTCGTCCAGGAATCCGCCTACTACCATATCCGCGATGTCAATCGTCACCTGGAGATTCCGTGGGGGGACGGTTTCCATATCGAGACGGCAAACGAACCACGGGTGAAAGACCTCATGACCCCTTCGGTGATTTCGGTGACTGGAGAGACCTTAATCGCAGAGGTGTTGGACATCCTGTTACGCTTTCATTTTCATCGCGTGATGGTGACCGAGCCCGAGCAAAACAGAGTGATCGGCGTCATCACCGAGGGATGTATCCTTCGCGTGTTGAGCGAGGCATTCAACGGAGTGAGTGTGTGATGTGGAAAGTGTGTGATGGATGAATGGCAGCCAGGATTCACAGGCAAGAATGCCACCGCCACGATTAAGTTCGCACCCCTCACATCCCCGAGACCCGCATCTGCATCGGCTGGTGGAGTAGCCACAGACTGAACGCGCTGAAAAGAATCATTGCTGCCAGCATGGGCAACTGGCTGGCAAACGCGGCGCGGCGATCCGGGATCAGTTCACGTGTGGTACGTGCTGCGATCCATAAGCTGTAAACATGGCCGAGGATGACCATCGCAACCTGGATACCCCAGAGGCCGGAGAGCGAAACCAGAGGGCCTATATTCCATCGTGCAGTGCCGAAGATATCCCATCCCCAACCAAATGGATCGGAAAGCAGCGCAAAGATCTTCGGGCCCTCCATGAGAAAGTGCTCCGCGTTATGGGCAAGGTGATAAAACAGTGCGATGGGCAGCAGCGCATACGCGTAACGTATGAAAACTCTCTTGGTACCGTGCTCACTCCACACAGCCGCGGCCTTCGATAGAGCCCAGAAGATCAGAATGGGCGCAAACATGATTGCGAACATCAGCAAGGTGAACGTGAACCACTGGGACAGACCAAGAGCTGCCTGGACGGATTCATTCCATTTAGTCCATTTGGGTGTCATGGTCAGGCCGTGGAAACCAGTCATCGAAAGCAAGACCAGTGACAGGAAAGCTTCATCCGTGCGCGGCTTGCCCTGGCCCACAAGGTCAGAACCCCAGGGCCGGAGGTTAATGCCGATGTTGTCGTGTGGGCAGGTCTTCATGCACTCGGTGCACAGGATGCAATAGGTGTTCAGCTCCATGGTTCGTGGAAACTCGAACGTGGGGCATCCGTCACCGTTGTCATTGCCCTTGTAGCAATCCGATGTTTTGCACGAGGTGCATGCCTGCGGGTCGCGGGTGCGGAGCTCGAGACTCGAGAACAACGAGTATAGCCCTGAAATGCGGCCGACCAGGCAGGCGTACCGGCAAAAGGCTTTTCGCTCGAAAAGAAACGCAGAAACGATGGCCATGCCGAGGATAGCAAGGGCCACGTAAGACGTGGCCCGTGGGATGAGCGTGATTCCCGCGCCAAGCTCGATCCAGGTCAGCAGCACAAAAAGGCTGACCGCCGGCCAGATGTTGCGCATTGATTTTGGCCACTCGAGCTGCAGCCCCAGCCCGTCTTTGCGGGCGCCCGAGAACCTGAGCTTCTCCATCCAGGTGGCGATAGCATCCCAGGGACACACGTAACACCATGCCTTCCCCAAAAAAAGCACGAGAAAGACCAGCCCCACCCACCAGATCGTCCAGGTGAGCAGCGGCGCAACATTCATCGCCGGATTCTGGTTCCCGAAGAGACCGGCCGCGATGATGACCAGGAATGCTGCCGCAAAGAACACCTGCACCGTAGAACGGAGATATTGCCATTGCAGCAGCCTTCGCAGCGGCGCCCAGGCGGTGAGTTCGAATCGTGCAGTCGTATCATCTGTCAAAGCACCTGACCGTGGTGCGGACACTCCGTGGCCGCTCTTTGAATTCTGAAGAATCGGCAACACAGATTCTTTGCCCCGCTTCCTTTTCAGCGGAACCGGCAGCGATTCAAACAGCCCGAACGAGATCAGAATTACGAACCCCACCCCGAGTTGCGCCATCCAGGTCGGGATACCGCGCATGGTATGTTCGTCCGGAGGCGGCCTGTTCGTACTTTCTGATACGTACTGCCTGGGATTCTTCTTGAATTCATCGACACAGTAATCACTGCAAAAGTAATAGTGCCGCCTCTCGAAGACCACAGAATCCGAAGCACCTTTTCTCACCTCCATGCTGCAGATGGGATCGACGGACGTGGAATTGTTGTTTTCGTCCTCCTGGTGAGACACATTCTCTTTTGCTGAGCCCACATACTCCACATCACGTGTCCGCACCTGATCCCAGATGATCGCGAGCGTCACTGAGCCCAGTAACAGCCAGGGGAGTGCGAGTGGGATACGACGGCTCATCATTTCGGTCTCTCTCTTCTCATATTCGCCGGTGTGCATGGCCCTGCTATACTCAAGAAACAGTGCACGATTCGTCCGAAGGAGATTAGGACAATGCAAACATATAAAGTTGAAGCCACAGTACCCGGAGACGGCACCCTCAAGATAAAAGACCACCCATTCCCGGCTGGTGAAAGGGTCGAAATAGTTGTCCGAAACCACAACGGACAAAACGATGGCTCTGGTGACAGATACCCGTTAAGAGGGAAGCCCGTCAGATTTGCGAAGCCCTTCGAGAGCGTTGCCAGTGAGGACCGGGATGCGCTCAAATGATCGTCCTCGACACAGACATCCACGCTCCAACACTCTTCACGCATCCTTCATCCTCCTCGCTCTCTTAATCTTCACGGCTCTCACTACGACCACAAACAACCCGAGCCCACCGCCAAACCACAGCACCGCCCGCCAGGGCGAGCCGGGCTCACCGACGACCATCGGGAAACGCAGCGAGGATGCCCGGCCGCCGTCATCGAACTCGATGAGGACTTCGTAGTTCCCCTCTTCCGAATAGGTGGGATAGAACTTGAAAACATTCTCGTTTAGAGAAGTCTCTTCCGGGCCGTAGATAATCTTTTTGGGGCCCATGGCCGGCTGTTGAAAGACGGAGAGCTTTACGGGCTTGTCGAGCGGTAACTTGTTCTTCGCCTCTAAGACGTAGATGTTAAGTTGTGTTCGGACGCCAGGCTCAGGATTGCCGGGGTAACTGGTGAGTTGGATCTCGTAATTGCCGACCTGTTCGACGAGTTTAAGTACTGGGGCCTGAGGGTAGCTCTCGTCGTATGAATAGTGCGGTATACCCATGATGTGATGCCCGTGAGCTGTGACCGCGGCCAGCGACATCAGGCATACCATGGCTGCGATTCTGCCCGTCGGTCCTTTCGGCCGTGAGGTCTCTCGCACATCGACCATCCCATCCTTCAACGAAATCCTGAAGACCATCGAGCGCGGTTCACAGACATCCACGCAAAGCCCGCAGTTGTCACATTCCATCCCGACCTTATCGACCATCGGCTGCAGCCCGCGAGGGCAGATGCGATTGCAGTCGCCACAGGCAGTGCATGTGGATTCTATCCGCTTGGCTCTGAGCATCCGGTATCGACCCAGGAGAGAATAAATCGCGCCGCCCGGGCACAGACTCTTGCACCAGAATCCAGGGGCCACCGCGATCTCAAAGGCCATCAGTCCCAGCAGAAAAAGTGACGCCCCCGTAAGTCCCGTCAGCACCAGTCCCATGCGTCCGGCTTCGGCACGATCGAACAGGGCCATGACGAAGCTGTGAGCCTCACGACCGAGTAACGCGGGTGGGTAGACGTAATGCAACAGGGGCAGCGCAGTCACGAGCGAGAACAGAAGTCCGATGCCCAGCAGAATGTATTTATTGCCAGTCCAGAAGCGGACGTTCAGCGGTCTGATCTCAAGGAATCGGATCAGGCCGCGGAGCTTGTAACCCATGTCGAACAGAAATCCCATCGGGCATACCCAACCGCAATAGACTCGGCCCAGCAGAAACGTGGCGATGAGCGGAATGAGGATGCCGATAAAGAGCACCCAAGTGATGCCCTTCGACGCAAAAGTGCTTTCTGCCGCGGCCAGGAGGTCGGTCATGGATACGCCGAAGATTCGTGCCGACCATGCGGAGCCATAGAAATCTTTTGCGCGCTCGAGAATGGCCTTGCGCGGCCGGCGCGTGGCCACGCCTCCTTCGCCGTCAGGAATACCGATCCGCATGGTCGCATCGGTCGCCTCGAGCAGGACGCCCTGCGTTGTCCCTGCCCACTGTTCGTTCAGCTTGTCGAGTTGCCTGGCATACAGGTAATGGCTGTAACGGGAGACCAGTGGCAGAGCGAACAACGCCATAAGCACGCTCACCTGCACAACTCTTCGGAATGGCCAGGCCCTTATCTTCATGACCACTCCCTGTTACTGATGACGCGGATGGCCTTGTCGCCTTTGACGATGCAGACCTCTTCACACAGCCCGCACCCCACGCAGACGTCGGCGTTTACATAGGGCCGATTATGGAGCCCCTGCTTAATGGCCTTGCCTCGTAGCGGACACATGGTGAAACAGGCCCCACAGATACCGGTATTGTCATGACTGACGCACAGCCGTTCATCGACCACCGCCTCGCCCATGCTGGCCTCACTCTTGTCCGTAAGTTTCGCTATAGCGCCGGTCGGACACACTTCTCCGCATTTCAGGCACAGCGTGCAGGCCCTGGTTTCCGGCACGATGTAAGGCGTAGCCTCATGAACACCCGTCCCAGCTCCGAACAGCCGAATGGCGCGTGACTCGCAGATCTCGCTGCAACGCTGGCATCGGATGCATTGTGAAAGAAAATCATTTTCGGCAAGTGAGCCCGGTGGCCGAATCAGCCCGCGACGGGCCCGATCAGGAGGGGCGTAGGACTGGCTTGCATTCTTGAGGGTGTGCAGGGCACCGCCTAACAGACCAAGGCCGAGAGTGCTCAACAGCGTGTGCTTCAGGAATTGACGGCGTTGTGGTGTATCTGGCTGTTCGGGTCTTTCGTCTGTCATGACTCGCAAACCGGATTGGAATCAAATTGGCAGAATTCATGTAGCCCCGTCGGAGGGGTAAATTCGTAAAACGATTTGCAGCGGGCTGCATCAGGCTCCGCACAGTTGCTCTGCAATCGTTGCCAGTCACATTCTCTCCACAGGCTTCACTGTAATTGCCTGCGGATAACGGATGCATGACCTCTCACACAGGCCACATCCGATGCAGTAATCCGGATCAAGCATCGGCCGTTCCATGAGGCCGGCTTTTAGGGCTTTTCTTTCAAAGGGACAGGCCCGCACGCACACGCCGCACGAACTGCCGTTGTACGAGTAGCAGAGATTTGTATCTACCTCAGCTACACCCATCTGAACTTTGCGTTGAAGGTCGTCCGGGTCTTTCTTTACGAGCCGCAACGCACCTGTGGGACATGCGTCAGTGCAAAGTAGCGCATCGCCCTGCCGGTCGCTGTTGCAAAGATTGCACGCCTGCTGCCGCGGAAAGATGACCGGCGTGCCCTCGTCGCCCGTGCCGGGAGAGATGGAAAACGTCTTCCCGGTCTCTTCGGACAATTGCGTGATACATCGATTCGGACAGGCATCCCCACACTGCCCGCAGCGAATGCATTTTGAAAGAAACTCATCCTCCGGCAGCGCACCAGGCGGCCGGATGCACTCGGCCCGCGTTTCTGCCGGTCGTATGAAGGCCAGCCCGGTACCTATGGCGGCGCCGAGGAGGGCGGTGTTCTTGGTAAATTCGCGGCGGGTGAGGTCCATTTGCGGCATGGGAGTGTGGGTTGGGGCGGCCAAGCTTCTCGCTCTGAGATTCAGAGCGAGAGAGCAGGAGGGAGTCAGAGAATCTCTGACTCCCATCCTCGCAGACTCCCATCCTCCCACACTACATCCTCGTACGCTCCCATACCTTCTTCCCTCAAATCTTCTCAATCCTCGCGGCCAGCTTCTTGTAATCGGCCTGGCCGCTCACCGGATCCCACGCTCGGTGGCTGGTGGCGTTGACGAGCCACTTGTTCCGGGCGGGGTCGGCGCTGTCCGCGACGGAGAGATTCCACGGGCTGAAGATGTAGCCTTCGGGAACTTCAGAGCGGGCGGGCTTGACTATTGAGTCCGTGCCGATGGACACACGGCCTTCGTAGGATCCGCGGCGGGTGATGATGCGCACCTTTTCCCCGTCCTCGAGCTCGTAGCGGTCCGCGTCGTCTTCGTTGACCTCTACGTACTGTTCTGGGACGAGCTTCAGGGTGGTGGAGCCGCGAATGGTCTTCGCTGAATGGAAGTGTTCGTACACGATGCCGAGGCCCAGCCAGAATGGATACTTGTTTTCCTTCGTAGCGTCCTCGAGCGTCTTGTCTTCGTCCTCATAGAAATCCAGATCGGGCAGCTCGGGGACGAGCGCGTTATCGCGCGCGTGAATCAGGAGCTCCGGCATATCGATGAGGAATTTCTGTTTCTGCGCGGCAGCGAGAATCTCCTTGTTCGATGCTTTCTTGTGAACGAGCTTGCCCACGTCTTCGCCGATGGCCATGAGCTTGTCGGTGGTCTCCTTCAGCGTGTCGTAGTTCTGTTCGCACAGTTTGAAGGAGGCCTTCCCGTTGGGCTTGGCGAAGTCACCGTAAGGCTTGCCCTCCCAGCCTTCCTGACCGAGATAACGTCGCGGCGTTCCGCCCTTCTTGGCGATCTCGTACGTCGGGGCGGGCCACTGGATGCCACGCAGGCGGCGGAGCTGCTCGTAAGGGCTGATACCGTCGCGCTTTTCGACTTCGAGCATGCCGGTGAGGTCCGCGTCCGAGCCCTTCGATGCACGAAGGATGTCTCGGAAGATCTCTTCGGGATCGTAGAAGCTCTGACCGTACTTGTTCTTCAGCGTCTTCTTGTAAGGCATGATCTTGTCGGCATCGAGACCCAGCTTGCGGGCGATGGCTTTCGATTTATCGATTGCCAGATCCATATCCGGCAACGCTTCCGTGAGGGGCGCACCCTTCTCATTGCGACCGACTCCCACGCCGTCGTTGACGTAAAGCCGGCGTTCGCTCTGGACGTAAATGCCCCCCGTCCACTCGCCCCAGGTGATGGCGGGGAAGATGACGTCGCCGTAGAGCAGGTTGGGCGCGTGACGGTAGATATCCTGCACCACGCAGAACATTCTCGTCATGGCCGGGCGCACCAGCGTCTCGAGGTCAGGCAGATGCACGTGAGTGGTGTACATCCAGAACATCGCGTGCAGGTCTTCCTTGAGCGCGCGCTCGAGCATGCCAAGCACCATCGGGTTCTTCTCTTTCAGGGTTTGGTCGAGACGCCCGGGGGGCAGCCTCCAGGCGGTGTTCATCCACGCACGCCACTTATCGTTCTTGAGCGGCTTGTTGAACGGCAGCCGCCCCGTGAGCCCGCCCATCAGGCGTTCGCTCATCGCATTGGGCTGGCCTGTCTGCGAATGTGAGCCACAGCCTGGCCGGCCGACGTTTCCAGTAAGCAGGTGCAGGTTGACGATGGAGATCGTGTTGTGCTGACCGTGAAGCATCTGGTTATAGCCAATGCCCCAGAAGGTCAGCACACCGCCCTTGCCCCGCTTACGCCCTTTGATAGACGCCTCTGCCCAGAGCTGGGCAATGCGTTCGATGTCTTTAACCGTCACGCGCTCGCGGTCGAAGATTTTCATTCGTTCGACCACCTGTTCGGGTGAGTAGCGCGCCTTGATGCCTTCGATGTATTCCTTCCAGCCGGATGTCTTTTCATCGAGCCATTTCTCAGGCATGACCGCTTCGGGATACTTGTTAATGATCACGTGCGCGATGGCGTTGAGATACGAGATGTCTCCGTTGATCGTCGCGAAATGATGGGAATTGCGCGGGTTGATATCTTCGAGGCCGGTGACCGTTCCTGTGCGCCGGGGATCGCTCACCAGTGTGGCAATGCCCGTGTTCTTTTTGTGATCGGCAACTCTCCAGAAAAGCACGGGATGCGCTTCTCGCGGGTTGTGTCCCCAGAAAGAAACGAAGTCTGATATTTCGATATCGTCGTAGCAGGTAGGCGGCGTGTCCGAGCCATAGGTGGCGAAGTAGCCGGTGACCGCGGAGGTCATGCACATGCGGGCATTCGCCTCGATGGAGTTCGAAGTGAGGATGCCTTTCATCAGCAGGTTTTCGATCCACTGCGCTTCCATGGTGAGCTGGCCCGAGCCATTGAGGCCGATCGAATTGCCACCGAACTTTTTCGCGATGGCGGCCATCTTTTCGGCAACGAGCTCTTCGCCCTCTTCATAGCTTGCCTTGCGGAAGACAGATTCATCGAAGCGGCCCTTGGTTTCAGAAACATGTCCAGTAAGCGGGTCGCTCATGTCTTTGCGGATGAGGCAGTGCTCGATGCGATCCTTGTAAACCGGTTCGTTAGCGTTCAGCCCTTTGATGCACTGGATGCCCTTGTTCGTGGGGTGCGCTTTATCAGGCACCATTCCGACGATCGTATCGCCTTCAACCTGCACGAGGCATCCACAGCCGACGCCGCAGTAAGGGCACTGCGCCTGAAGCTGCCGCTTGCCGGTGCTGGGGAGCACTTCCTCAGCGGATACAAATTCGTTTGGAAACATCTGGAAGAGACCTGCCGTTGCAGCAGTGCCTCCCGAGACTTTCATGAAGTCACGGCGTGAAAAATGTTCGAAGGGCAGCTTCTTTTTCATGGCTTTCTCCATTACGAAAAAACGGCAGGCAAGATGTTGGCAACGCACGGATCGATGCATGGATTGCATCAGTACGACCGGCCTTCGGACTGAGGCAAAAGACGTTCCCGCTTTTTTCTGAAATGACTCGAAGCCGCCCCCTTCTCTATAAAGGGCTTCTTGGCTGTTCTGTGGGTTGCAGCCCATATGAGGCTCGCACCTCAAAGGCATCTTGCTTGCTAAGCGCTGCGGAGTTCTAATTTTTGCACCGTGCTTTAGGAGAGGAGAGGTGTCATGATCCGTCCATCAACTGTGCCGTTGGGTTTTTTTACTCTATTAATCTGTACTCCACTGATTTTTGCCGAATACACGCCGCCGAAATTTGCCGGCGTTCGCTATGCCGAAGACTATTCCGGCCTTGCCGGGCAGGACCGATCAGGCCTTGAGGCCATGGACCGCATCAAGTTCATACCCATAAGTGCTGACGAATCCGTCTGGCTCTCCATAGGTGGCCAAGTGCGGTATCGGACGGAGACATTCGAAAATTTCGGGTTTGGCGAAGCGAACGACGACACCTACCACCTCTATCGCCTGCGCCTGCACGGCGATCTGCATGTGTCCGAAAACATTCGCGTTTTCGCAGAGGCAAAGAGCTCACTCGCTTCAGATCGTAGTCTTCCGGGTGGCCGCCGATCCATCGATCTTGATGAGTTCGATCTTCAGAACGGATTCGTGGACATCAAACTGCCAATCGGTGACTGGGGCACTTTCACCTTTCGTCCCGGCCGCCAGGAACTCATGATGGGCAATCAACGCCTTGTCACACCGTTCGACTGGGCGAATACACGTCGCACCTTCGACGGCTTCTCCGGCATTCTGGACATCGAGGGATGGAAGATTCACAGTTTCTGGGCCCGCCTGGTGACGGTGGACAGGTACGACTTCAACGAGGCGAACGACGCTATCCAGCTCTACGGCATCTACGGCAAAGGAAAGATCCCCGGCTCAGATACCGGCTGGGACCTTTACTGGCTTGGCTTGGGCCGCGACAGCAAAACCTTCAACGGAACGACGGGGGAAGAAGACCGCCAGACCATCGGCACAAGAGTCTGGGGTAAATCTGAAAACGGTGCCGACTACGAACTGGAAGTCGCCTACCAGTTTGGTGAGGTCGGCACCGGTGATATCAACGCCTACATGATCGCGGCCGAAGCGGGATATACGTTCGAAGACGCTTATGCCACGCCCAGGCTCTGGTGCGGCTTCGATTACGCGACTGGCGACAGCTCTGCCGGAGGGGACGTGGAGACCTTCGACCACCTGTTCCCACTTGCCCATAAATATCTGGGCTATGTAGATATTGTGGGTAGGTTTAACACGATCGACATCAGCCCCGCAGTTAATTTCAAGATTAAAAAACTCTGGGGCAAGCTTCAGCATCATTTCTTCTGGCGCGCGGATACGGATGACGCGCTTTACAACGTGGGCGGTGCAGTCCTGAGAACCGGCAGCTCAGGCACCGCGAGCGAAGTGGGGCAGGAATTCGACCTGCTGCTCAAGTACCCGGTAAACCGGCGATGCCTCGCCGTTGTCGGCTACAGCCACTTCTTCGCCGGCGATTTCATCGAGCAGTCCGGCAGCAGCAAGGACATCGACTTCTTCTTCCTGCAGTTGCAGTACACGTTTTGAGGAGTGCGGAGAGCTGTCGTCCCGCGGCAGCTCTCCAGCGATGCTGACTCCGAGACGTGATACGTAATACACAATGAGTAAGTGTGCTTCGATGCGTAACAGTTCTCTCTCTGATTCTCCTCTCTCTTGATTGCGGTCCGACGTTCACACACAGATACATCTGCTGTGCACTCCGTATGACGCATTACGCATTACGCATCACGACTCGTTCCCCGGTACGCAACTTGTTTCCTCACGCACCTCTATCTAGAACGGCAAATCGGTGCAATCTCTGCACGACATCCATCTGAGCCCTGCAATCGATTCATGAAAATCGTCTTTCTGATCACATTGCTTGTCTCCTCGGCAACTGCCGCAAACGAGAGGCTTGCTGGAAGGCACGCAAGGGCCTCGGCCGGGGCGGCGAAACCGGGTGAAGAGTTTCTTAAGCAGGCTGCTCTGTTTCATCAGAAATGCAGCAAGTGCCACACAATCGGAAAGGGGGATCGAGTCGGCCCTGACCTGAAGGGGGTAACGGGAAAGCGTGAGAAAAACTGGCTTGTCGGCTTCATCAGCAGACCCGGCGAATACCTCGATACCGATCCCGTCGCCAAAGAACTGCTCGAAAAGTACAACGGCGTTCGCATGGACGACGCCGGGCTGAACGCCCAGCAGGCAGAGGGTCTGCTTACTTACATCGAGACGTTCAGCGCAGGCGCCAATGGCGGCGATGACGAGCCGGAACTGTTGGAAGAAGAATCGTTCACAAAACGAGTGGTCATGCCCGACGAGAGCGGGGGCATCCCGCTTGTTGCGCTGGCACTTTTGCCGGTCTTCCTTGCAGCGACTGGCTGGGCCTGGAAATGTTGCGGCCCGCAGTCTGCGCTTGTGCTGGCCGTGCTCACCATGGCCGACGGGTACTGGGCCCTGGGCGGGCACCGCCATTACAGGTACGTCGGCAATCACCAGGGCTACGCCCCTGAGCAGCCCATTGCGTTTTCACACAAGCTGCACGCGGGCGACATGGAGATCGCCTGCCTCTACTGCCATCACGGCGCGGAGAAGAGCCAAGTCGCCGGAGTGCCGTCCTTGAATGTCTGCATGAACTGCCATCACATCGTAAAGAAACGCAGCAAGGCCAAAGAGCCATCGCAGGAACTGGCCAAGCTGTTCGAGGTCTGGGAATCCAAAAACACCGAACAACCGAAATCACTCGAATGGGTGCGCGTTCATCGCCTGCCTGACTTCGTCACCTTCAGTCATCAATCCCACGTTCAAAACGGGCTTGCCTGCCAGGAGTGCCACGGCCCGGTCGAAACCATGGATCGCATCCGACAGGCAAGCGATCTCTCTATGGGCTGGTGTGTGAACTGTCATCGCCACCGAGGGACAACCCCGCCTACACATTGGAAACGAAGCGAAGCGACTTTGGACTGCACCGCCTGTCATCAGTGACCAGAGACTACAGACTACAGACTACAGACTACAGACCACAGACTACAGACCACAGACCACAGACTACAGACCACAGACCACAGACCACAGACTACAGACAACAGACTGCAGACCACAAACAACAGACATTCCATCATTCCCAACCGCTGCTTAAACAACGCCGGCCCTTCAAGCCCACACTTACTCATTACTTATTACTCATTACTCTCCCGTGTCTGACGTAAGCGAATTCATCAATATCGAAATTCCTGAAAAGGACGGCTTGAGCCGCCGCGACTTCATGCATGCTGTGGGCGCGTCTTTCGCGGCGCTGTCGATGTCGGGCTGTGGATTCCGGGCGCCGAAGGAAAAGATAATTCCTTATGTCGAGTTGCCGGAAGGCATCGTGCCGGGCCGTGCGAACTGGTATGCCTCCACGTGCGGAGGGTGCCTGGCCCGCTGCGGCGCTCTGGTGAAGAGCCTGGACGGGCGGCCGATCAAGATGGAGGGCAATCCGGAGCATCCGCTGTCAGCCGGCGGGCTTTGCGCGAGAGGACAGGGCACGGTACTCGACCTCTATGATTCCGCCCGCCTTAGGGGGCCGATGAAAGGTGATGCGGCTACCACCTGGAAGGAAACCGATGAAGCCATCCTCCAGCAGCTTGAGGCCATAAAGGCGAAGGGTGGAAGGATTCGCCTC
>JASLXP010001076.1 GCA_030740295.1 Planctomycetota bacterium | reverse complement strand
TAGTAACTGAGGCTGCCGGGCAGCTTGCAGTTCCAGACAAAGTCGACCATCTCGTTGTCCGGGTAGAAGTGCTTGAGGACGCTCCAAAACTCAAGATGCCCGCCGGAGCCGCTGCCGCCCGATGCGCGCCAGTAACGCTCTTCGTCGAGTCCGGTGACGATTTCGTCCATTCTCTTTGAGTCCGGTCGCCGGCGCCAGGCGCCGTCGTAGCGATAGTAGACCTTGCGGGCGTTCTGCAGATTGGAATTGGCGCGGGCGAGGAGGTGGCTGTGCTTAAGTAGGTTCTTCGGATGGTTGGCGCCCTGGCGGCGGGCGATGGCCAGGACGGGCAGCATGGGGATGAAGCCCTTGGTGTTTTCGTAGGTGATACCGTCCGAAGAGAGGTCGTAGCTGAGCTTGTTGGTCAGACTCCATTCGGCCATTTTGGCGATGCGCGGGTCATAGCCTTCCTCGCCTTCGATGGCCAGGGCCAGGCAGATCTGGTTCGCCGATCCGGACATGTGATTGTTGATGTACATCTGTCCAGGGATCGCCATGCCGGTAGTGAACTTGCCGTACGTGATCTTGGAGATAACGCGACGCACGGTGGCGCGCTCCCCATCGGTCATGAACGGATACGCATAGTCGTACTCCCAGCCGAGGGTCAGACACCCGGGAGCCTCCGTATTGGCGCCAAGGGTCACGCCGTGCTTCTTGAAAAGAGACTCCACTCGCTCCTTGCCGCCCTGGTAGTAGGCGGTCCTGTAATCGACCGCTCCGAACTTCAGGCCCATGCGAATGAAGTCGTAAGCCACATTCTTGACAGGCCTGGTCTCAGGCAGACTGTTGACCAAATCCGCCCAGGGCTCGACGTAGAGCGCATGCCTGACCGTGGCCTCCGCGGCCTTACGCCCGAGCACCTGATTTTCGGTAATCAGCGCGCACAGACCCCAGCCGGCGATCTTGCTGTCTTCGCCCCACGGGCTGCCACCGTAATTGTGGTTCGGGGGAATCTTCCAGCTTTCGGCATCGCGCCGCATCTGTTCCATCTGCATGCGGAAGATGCGCGGGGCTTTGTCGCCCATGGCATGCACCTGCCTGAAACGATCGATGTCCGACGGACTGATGATGACGCGCGGGTGGACTCCCGGGGCAGGGACTTTGCTGAATCTCGTTCCGTCAAAGCCCGGCGCCTCGTAATGCACCTGCACCTTGATCGGCTTTGGCAAATCTTTGATCAGCCCGCCGCCGAGGACGTAGTCGGCATCCGGCGCATAGTTGCCTTTGTAGAAATCTGCTTCGTCCATCTCCTCTGCAAGCAGCGAGGCCGCGATCAGAGACAGCAGCGAAAGTGAGAACAGGGCTCTAATCATCTTCTCTCCTGGTTGCAGAAACCAGAGTTTAACAGGTGACAGGGTTCCAGAAGACCATGACTCTCCGTAGTTTTTCCTGGGCGCTCGTGGGTTTTCCAAGGCGCCGGCACCCTTGCCGGCTTCTTCGTCCGACGCGCAGCGTTGGCGCCGGCTGGGAGCCTGAGCGCCCAAGGGAGAATAAAGCGGCGCCAGACTGGCAGGGAGCAGGAAATCCATCTGTATCGTAGGCCGGGATCGCAATCCCGACCAGCCGGCCGGGCATTCAACGGCAAAGGGGTGGCTTGGCGGCCCCGTTAACTTGGTTGGTTTTGTCTTTCTGCACTGCTTAGGGAACATGTGCATGCCCGCCATCGGTTTCGACAGTCGGGCAAATTTCTACCGCCGCATCTTCGAGAACATCCAAAACCAGAAATGCAGACTGCGGCGAGAGGCCGCAGCTACACAGACAGCGCTGAATCCTTGAAGACCCCTCCAAACTCAAGCACTAGGGATCCCTATCAGCGGGCTCTTCCGCATTCGCTTCTGCGCTCCGGACAATGAACTCCAGAACAGCTACCGCGTCCTCGTACGATGTGGAGTGTCCCATTTCCGGCCGGTAAATGAGCTTCACTCTGGGATGGCTGATGGACGCCAGCACCTTCGCCAGTCGCAGCACGCTCTGGGGTGGTACACTCTTGTCTTTACCTGAAACCGCCAGCCCGACCGGCATGGTCAGCTTCTCCGGCCAATACTCGGCGCTGCGCTTCTTGTATTCGAGAGGCAGTTGCTCCTTGGTACCTCCGAACGATTCCGAGATCGCTGCCTGAAAGTTTTCATACTCCAGGAAGTTTGCCGTGCCGTTCATCGAGGCGACGCCATCAATCAGCTTCGGGTGCAGGACGGCGAACGCAAGACTCGAAGCACCGCCCATGGATGCGCCGCATAAGATTACTCGCGATATGCGGTACTTTTTCTTGAGATCCTCGATGATCTGAACTACGTCCGCCTCAGCCTTTGGACCCATCCATGAAGTCTTGGCCCGGTAGTCCGGTGAAACAAAGATCATCCTGTGCCTGGCTGCCACGTCTCTGGCTGCCCGGCATTCATCGCGATCCTGCTTAACAAACTGCCAGCGATCCGATCCGTGCCCATGCAGCGCAATGAGAACATCATGCGCCTCCTCCGGCTTGAATGATGCCGGGAGGACTAACACGTACTTTTGTTCCGTGCGGTCACACTTCGCCACAAAGCTCACATCGGTCGTCATCGGAGCTGGCTCGCTGCAAAGGGGATGTATCCGGCCGATGGAGATTGTAGCCAACGCTACCAGAGTTGGAGTCTTCATTTCGTCGTCGCGGGTTTCTGTCTCACACCAGGCTACGCCTGAAACAACTCTGTTTCTAACATTGTTGTTTCATCTGGATGCCACCGTCAAGCGCCGATCGGACGATCAACGACCTCGGTCGCCTCTGCGAGATCAAAGTTTACAGGGCGCCCAGGAAATAGGATGGAATAGAGAAGATGAAAAGGCCGTCCGCTGGGTTACCCTATCCCCTACATCCGCACCCAGCTCCAACATCCACAGGCCCCATGCAAGAATGAATAACCCTCTCAGACCCCGGTTCTTTGGAACTGCAAAGGAGGAAGGGCCTATGTCCGGGAATCTCATGGCGATTATCAGGTCAATGTTGTAGTCGATGGCGTCAGTAAGACCGTCAAGACTGACCTGGGGCCGAAGGGTCAGGACGTTGTCGTGAAGCTTGATCAGTGCTGGACAAGAACCATAGATTTAAGGGCGGATGCAGAAAAGTAAGGATTAAAGGCAAGACTAAAGGGAATAGCCTGACTCGATTCTTATAACCGGGTGAATCTGGATCCCCCTGCATCGTGGCCTGTTATGACACACCCGATACGCGAATCTTGTGCGGAGTAGCTGATCAGGCCTGGCGAGACCCCGGCGCGCCCGGGAAAGTACCGTGATATTGAGCCTATCGAGTTGAGCTATGATGATATATCAGTCTTCCACCAGAACTGAGTTCCATGAAGCATGACACGCGTATCCAGGTGAACGTGATAAGCGACAGAGCCCGCCTACGGCACTTTCGATTAAGTGAAGGATTAGAGATTTACTGCTGAACTTTTCCGTCATGTGCGTGTACCCTCAGTCGGATAAGCACCACGAATAGCAAAGCCATCCCACGGACTAAAGCGGTTTTAATCCGTGGGATGGCCTTGCTATCTGTGGTAAGAATCCCTCGGTTGCGGCCAACGGCTGCCGCATGATAACGATTAAGAGGTCAGAGGCTCAGCGGCTTAACTTCGCGGCATTAGACCAGTGGGACAACGTCCGGCTCGGTTGCTACAGTGCCGACCAAACGCAGTCGCTGAAAGCCCTATTCGCTCCAGCCCACGCGAGGCGCGCAACACCTGACACAAGGAACAGATGACCAGCAATCGATTCCGCAATGTGACGGCCTCAGCCCTGGCCGCCTTGATCCTCTGCGCACACGGTGTATCGGAAACAGGAGAGGCGAGCAGAAAGGGATCAACACAGCGGAAGCAAAGAACTGAAGTCTTGGAGAAGGTCGTTATAGACAAGATATGGTCTGCCGTACGGGTGGGATTCTGCCTGCTCACCCATGGCGACAGACAGTACGTAGCCTACTACAACGCCGACCGCCGTATGGTCGTGGGCATGCGCAAGCTGTCGGAAAAAGAATTCACCAAAGCGATCCTTCCATCCTCGTCAGAGACCTACCGAAGAGGAAAGGGCAGCACCATTCAGGGATGGGATTCGCACAACTACATCACCATGGCTGTCGATGAGGAAGGCTGCATCCACCTTTCCGGCAACATGCACGTAGATCCACTCGTCTATTTTCGTTCGCAGAAACCAGCGGACATCACCACCATGAAGCAGGTGGTCGCCATGGTTGGCAAAGACGAGCGGCGCTGCACTTACCCCAAATTCATGCGGGCGCCGAACGGGAAGCTGCTCTTCCACTACCGAGACGGTGCCAGCGGCAACGGTGTTGAGATCTACAATGCCTATGACGCTAAGACACGGAGCTGGCGGCGTTTTCTGAACAGACCACTGATCTCGGGCCTCGGGAAACGCAATGCCTACCAGAACGGCCCTCGGCTCGGACCTGACGGGCGGTATCACCTCCTTTGGGTCTGGCGCGAGACCCCTGACGCCGCGACCAACCACGACCTTTCCTACGCCCGCAGCCGCGACCTGATCCACTGGGAGAATGCTGCCGGTAAGCCATTGGAGTTGCCCATCACAATTCAGAGCAAGGGGACGGTCGTGGACCCTGTCCCGGTGAAGGGCGGGATCATCAACGGCTGCCACAAGTTCAGCTTTGACAGCAAGAGCCGCGTGGTGGTGACTTATCATAAGCATGACAAAGCAGGCAACACACAGGCCTTCGCGGCCCGTTTCGAGAACGGTAACTGGCTGATTCGGCAGATCTCCAACTGGGAGCATCGCCACATCTTTCGCGGAGGCGGTTCCGGCCCCAGCACGTTCGGGACCTGGTTGAGACTGGGTACCATCCAGCAGCATGGTGAAGGCAAACTCGCTCTGCCCTACGGTCATTGGAAAGAAGGGAAAGGACTGCTGGTGGTCGACGAGGAGACACTTGAACCCGCCGGTGTTGGGCCGCGTTCCGTCCAACCGCCCCGATTCCCGAAAGGTTTGACAAAGACGGTGTCCGGTTTCCCGGGCATGCGGACCAACTGGTCCGAGGACATCGGCGAGGCTCCAGATCCGTCAGGCCTCTACGTGCTGCGCTGGGAAACCCTCGGGTCGAACCGCGATCGACCCAGGAAAGGGCAATTGCCGGAGAACAGCGACCTGGTGCTCTACAAAATCGGTGGCAGCCACTGAATCAGAACTCATCCAACCGAGGCAACCAGGGCCGCGGTAGTGGCCTTTCCAGCAAGCCGCTCGGATGACCGATACTGAAACAACACAGGAGACACACGATGCAGAACATTCTGATGATTCATGCCGAAAGCTGGGACGGGCGCATGCTCGGATGCCAGGACTTCCGCCCGGCCATGAAGGACGCTACCCCGAACATCGATGCGCTCGCAGCGCGGGGCACTCGCTTTGCCAACACGTATTGCACTAATCCCATCTGCTGTCCCTCGCGGGCGAATATGTTGTCGGGCACTTACACCCACGAGTGCGAAAGCTGGAACAATTACAAAGGCCTCGAAACCGGCATGTGGACTTACTGCAAGGCTCTGCGGCCCACGCATGACGTCAAGTTGCTCGGCAAACACGGCGATCACCTGACGGGCACCCACAGCGTCATGAACCGTGTGGCCGATATGCTCGAACCCCTCAATACGGCCTTTCGTCCAGTGATGAACGACGATGGTGCGCAGGACATCAGAGTCGCCCCCAATCGGGAACGCCGTTGTCACGCCCGGGATTGGAACATGTTCGACCAGGCCGCGGAATTTCTGCGCCAGAAAGTTGACACTGCAAACAGTGATGAATCGGGAGAGCAACAGCCCTTCTTTCTTTGTCTGAACCCCGGCCTGGTTCATGCTGCGTTTCACACCAACGAGTACTGGCTTGAAAGAATCCCCGATGAGCTGGTAGATGTGCCGCCGCTCGATGAAACGAACCACCCCGCCAACGAGTATCAGAAGAAAGCGAAAGGCTGGCGCAACGGGTTTGACGAAGAAACCGTCCGGCTGGTGCGAAGAATTTACTTCGCCATGTGTGCCGAAGCGGATGACATGATCGGAGAGCTTCTGGCAGTTCTGGACGAATGCGGTCTCACCGAAAACAC
>JASLXP010001075.1 GCA_030740295.1 Planctomycetota bacterium | reverse complement strand
TATAAGAATAGAAGACCTGTTGAAGCGAGATCCGCAGACTCTGGATCTTGAAGGAATTCGTCAGTTTGTTTCTGGATACACAGTTATGATTACCGGGGCTGGTGGAAGTATAGGCTCCGAACTGGTACGCCAGATTGCATTGAATGATCCCAAGGAAATGATCCTGGTAGAGTGTTCGGAAGAAAACCTGCATCGCGTCCGAATGACCTGGAAGCAGAAGTTTCCAGAGGTGAAGATCCTGGATTATCTGGTCAACGTAACGGACGAAAAGTCGATGGATTCTGTTTTTTCGAAACACCGGCCTGATTTAGTTTTCCATGCTGCGGCATACAAGCACGTGGATCTTATTGAGGTCAATCCCTGCCAGGGCCTGGTTAACAATGTGGAAGGTCTAAGGGTAACAGCCTCGCTTTCTGCGAAGTATGGAACTATCGCATTTGTGTTTGTATCGACAGATAAGGCTGCGAGACCAGTTAATATTATGGGTGCGTCAAAACGGCTGGGTGAGTGCTTGATAAAGACCCTGGCTGCTGAAAGTGACTGCAAATTTGTTGCAGTTAGATTTGGTAATGTGCTGGGGAGCTCAGGGTCGGTGGTGCCTGTTTTCAGAGAGCAGATTCTCAGCGGAGGCCCTGTAACTGTTACACACCCCGAAATGACCCGCTTTTTCATGCTTCCTTCGGAGGCGGTTCAGTTAATCCTACAGGCCGCTTCGTTGGGTGACAGTGGTAAGGTTTACGTACTGGATATGGGCGATCCAGTTTCCATCAGTCGCATGGCAAAAGATATGATTCGTCTACTCGGCCGGGTACCAGATAGGGATGTTGCTATAACCCATATTGGCCTCAGACCCGGAGAAAAGCTACACGAGGAACTTTACTTTCCTGGCCATCAGAGTAAGACAAAGTTCTCCGGCACCTGGGAGGATAATTATCTTCCTACCGAAGGCAGACCTGTCACAACAGAAGGATTACAGGAGTTGGCCGCACGTGCGAAGGCTGGAGACATCACAAAGGCGTTGAGAATGCTCAAGGAATTCGTGCCGGATTTTCATCCGATGCATGAAGCAACTCAGCGGCACTTGGCTGGCTCTTCAGATGGAGCCGAGGAGCCATGAAAATAATTACGGTTGTTGGAGCGCGCCCGCAATTCATAAAAGCCGCACCGTTGTCCCAAGAACTAGGTCAGCATCAGATCCTGGTGCACACCGGCCAACATTATGACCAGAATATGTCAGACGTGTTTTTTGAGGAACTGGGTATTCCGGCGCCCAAATACAATCTGAATATAGGGGGCGGGCGACACGGCGAACAGACGGGTCGCATGCTGGCAGACTTAGAAAGTGTGATGCTGGAAGAGCAGCCTCGTTGTGTTCTGATTTACGGAGATACTAATTCCACGCTCTCTGGAGCTCTTGCAGCGTCAAAATTACATATTCCTGTAGCACATGTGGAGGCAGGCTTGCGTTCATTCGATCGAACGATGCCTGAAGAAGTAAACCGCATCGTTGCGGACCACCTTTCTGAAATCCTTTTTGCTCCAACTTTGACTGCAGTTGCCAACCTCGAACGAGAAGGCCTGGCTGACAGGGCGATACACTGTGTTGGCGATGTCATGTACGATGCCGCTCTCCACTTTGCTGATAAAGCAGATAAGAAAAGCGAAATTCTCGGCCGGCTCTCATTAGGTCCTAAGGACTACATTCTGGCGACAGTTCATCGCGCCGAGAATACAGATTCTTCCGATCGGCTCGGTGCCATATTTGAGGCGCTTCAGCAACTGGGACAAAGCCAGAACATCGTTATGCCTCTCCATCCTCGGACGAGGAACGCGCTCACAAATGCTGGAATGCTTGAGACATTGACCAGGATCCGTCTGATAGATCCTGTAAGCTATCTTGACATGATCCAGTTGGAACAGAGCGCCAGACTGATAGTGACTGATTCTGGGGGTGTGCAAAAGGAAGCGTTCTTTTTCAAGGTGCCTTGTGTAACGCTCAGAGAAAACACGGAGTGGGTAGAATTGCTGGAGGGAGGCTGGAATCGATTGGCTCCTCCATTTGTTCGGGAAGAGATCATTCAGCAGATCGAAGATGCTCTGACTGATGAACCGGTCCAAATGGACTCTCCTTACGGTGATGGCAACGCATCTCAGCGGATTGCTGAGATTCTTATAGACTGACCTCCCGCGACAGATGTTCTAGCTTGGGATATTCTAACAATGGAAACCGGCCTGGTGGAAAAGATTGAAAGCTCACTGGCCGGTATGTTGAATCCATCTGAACCCGTACTGGTCGCTGTATCCGGAGGGGCAGATTCGGTGGCGTTGGCGTTGGTTGTTGCGGAAATCCAGAAGAAATGTCACCTGCAATATTCTCTGCTGCACATCAACCATGGTCTTCGTGGCGAAGAGGCAGATCAGGATCAGGAATTCTGTCTTCGCTTGGCGGAAAGGCTCGGGGTTGAGTGTTTCGTCAAGGCCATCAGTCCCGACTGTTACAGGCGCGGCGGGTCTGTTGAGGAACTGGCACGGGATGAACGGTACCGGCTGTTTGTGGAAACGGCGAAGGAGGCAGGGGTCTCCAAGATCATGCTTGCGCATCATCGCAACGATAATGTCGAAACGGTGCTTTATCGGATTATTACGGGTACCGGATTACGTGGGTTAAGAGGCATTCCTGCCAGGAGAGAGCTTGGTGAATCTGGAGTGGAGATTATTCGACCCATGCTGGCGTGTAATCGGCTGGAGGTTTTGGCCTGGCTGGACGAGGCAAGTGAAGAGTATCGTGAAGATCGAACCAACGAAGACCAGAGATACTTCAGAAACTTCATCCGACATTCGCTTCTGCCTTCGATTGAAACGGCTCTGCCCGGAGCCTCCAGGAGCATTCTGAGGCTTACTAGACATTCGGCAGAAGCCTTGGATTTCATTGAACAGAGCAGCATGGCCAACCTGCCCGCTCTTCTCATGGAGAGCGCAACGTCTGCAACAGTCGAATTGAGATCCGCTCTGCTGCTTTCTCTTCATCCCGCCGAACGTGCCTGCATCCTGGACGCTCTGGCGCGTGAGTTTCTGGGCTTGGTCTACGGGCTGCAGTCGATCCATCATGATCAAGCACTACAGATTCTGAAAAAGGGGGCCGGCAAGGTCCTGCTGGATCGGCATGCGCACTTCGCAATGGAAAGCGGACGGTTTTGCCTTTATAAAACGGAGGCACCCGCCGGACGTTTTAATCCCCTGACGTTGGAAGTGCCTGGTGAAGCAGTGCTTCCAGATGGGACCAGAATCACAGCAAAGACTGTTGCCGCTGCGCCAGGACCAGAAGAGGTCCGAAAACAGTCAGACTCTATAGCCTATGTGGATCTCGATGCCATCCACCCCCCCCTGTGCATTCGATCGCGACAGCCGGGGGATCGTTTTCGTCCCATGGGTATGCAGAGAAACAGAAAACTGAAAGAAATATTTATCAAATGCAAATTACCGCGCTCTCAGCGAGACAGAATCCCACTGATCGAAGACCGGGGACAGATCTTCTGGATTCCAGGCATCCGTATGGCGGAGGGCTTTCAGGTTTTGGAATCGACCCGGCGGGTATTAAAGATCGAGGTTGTGCCGTCCGCGGACGCTGTCTGGGCTCGACCGACAACACGAAAGGAATGTAAGTGATACTTGTCACTGGTGCCGCAGGGTTTATTGGCTTTCACCTGAGCAAGAAGCTGCTTGATGATGGCCATCAAGTGCTCGGTATTGACAATCTGAATGAATATTACGATGCCTCGCTGAAGCGTGACCGCCTTGAAATCCTCGGGGCTGAGCCAGGCTTTGAGTTTCGTGAAACGGACTTCAGTGACAGGGAAGCTCTCGTCGCTCTTTTTGAGAACGCGCCCTGCCCGCAGATTGTCCACCTTGGCGCACAGGCCGGGGTCCGCTACTCACTCGAAGCACCACATGTCTATGCCCGCAGCAATCTGGTCGGCTTCCTCAACATTCTGGAGGCCGCGCGTCAGCACAAAGTGGAGCACCTGGTCTATGCGTCCTCAAGCTCCGTCTACGGCGCGAACGTCAAGCAACCTTTCAGGGAGGCGGATCCGGTGGATCACCAGATTTCACTTTACGCCGCAACGAAGCGCTCGAATGAGCTGATGGCGCACGCTTACTCGCACCTCTTCGAGATTCCCGCCACAGGTCTACGCTTCTTCACTGTTTATGGGCCTTGGGGAAGGCCGGATATGGCATTCTTTATTTTCACGAAAGCTATCCTCAGTGGGAAACCGATCAAGGTCTTCAACAACGGTGACATGAAGAGGGACTTTACCTATGTTGGCGACGTTGTTGAAGGCATCATGCAGGTCCTCGATAGGCCGCCGCAGGCTTCTTCCAGGGAGCACTCATCCCCGGCTGACAGCCCTGCGCGATTTCAACTTCTCAATATCGGCAGCCACCACCCGGTCAACGTGATGGAAATGATTCGACTGCTCGAAAGCGCACTTGGCAAAAAAGCCGAATTGGATTTCCTGCCGATGCAACCCGGCGATGTTCAGGAAACCTACGCGGACATGACTCGCTTCAAAGACCTCACTGGCTTCAGTCCGAAGACATCGCTCGAGGAAGGCGTAAGGCTTTTCGTTGAGTGGTATGTCGATTACTACGGGAAGGACTGACAAGCCCGATGTGTGGTATCAGCGGAATCATCACACCGGACGGCCTTGAAAAGAATGCGAGCGAGATAACGGAGAACGCGCGGCGAATGGCATCAACCATGATCCGCCGGGGGCCGGATGACTGCGGGCAGTGGGCCGATCCGGCCGGCGGAATCGCGCTCAGCCATCGCAGGCTTTCCATCATCGACCTGTCTGAACAGGGCCATCAGCCGATGCATTCGGCGAACGGCAGGTATGTCATCAGTTATAATGGCGAGGTCTATAACTTTCGGGAACTGCGTGCAGACCTGGATTACCCATTCAAAGGCAACAGCGACACTGAGGTGATCCTGGCTGCGATCCAGGAATGGGGACTTGAGGAAGCGGTGAAGAGATTTGCTGGAATGTTTGCTTTTGCCGTCTGGGACAAGCAGAAACAGGCGCTCCACCTGGTGCGCGATCGACTCGGTATAAAACCACTTTATTACGGCAAACTCGGGAAATCCCTGGTTTTTGGATCGACCTTGAGCCCGTTGAGAACACACCCGGACTGGCAAGGCGAGATCGACCAGGACGTGCTCGCACTTTTTCTGCAGCGCAACTATATCCCTGCGCCTTATTCGATTTTTCAGCATGTCTATAAACTCCCTGCCGGCACCATCCTCACTGTAAAGCGAGGGCAGCTTGAGTCTGCCGAGATAGAACCGCAGCCGGCCAACTCGCTCGGTCCGGGCAATATCGTTCGGCCGATTCGATACTGGTCACTCGCGAAAGTGCTGGAAGAAGGAGAAGCCGATCCGCACGAATGCGGGGCAGAAGAGGCCCTCGAATCTCTCGAGGAAATTCTCACGGAAGCAGTCCGGGGCCGATTGATTTCTGATGTGCCGCTTGGCGCTTTCCTTTCCGGCGGCATCGATTCCACGATGGTGGTTGCGCTGATGAGCAAGCTCTCTTCAGAAGTGAAGACGTTCACCATCGGCTTCGACGACGAGACCTTCAACGAAGCAGCTTACGCCAAGGAAACGGCGAGCCACTTCGGCACAGAGCACACGGAGCTCTACGTCAGCTCAGACGAAGCGCTGAAGGTCATTTCTGAACTGCCGACCACTTATGACGAGCCCTTTGCGGATTCTTCACAGATTCCCACCTACCTGGTCTCTCGCCTCACCCGTCAACATGTAACGGTCGCGCTTTCCGGTGACGGAGGCGATGAGCTCTTCGCTGGGTACAACCGATATACTCTCGGCCAGCGCCTGTGGAATTTCAGTCGCAAGCTTCCGGGGCCGGCTCGCTCTGCCTTGGCAACCATGATGACAACCATGCCCGTTGCCGGCTGGGAGGCCGTTCTAAAACCGGTGAAAGGGATGCTGCCCGGCGCGCTCGGCTCGCGTCCACTGGGCGAGAGCATTCAAAATTTCGAGGACATTCTCCGTACCGACAGCATGGATACCTTTTATGAACGCCTCACTTCACATTGGCACGAAGTGGATGAACTGGTACCGGGCTCGACGACTGTGCGCAGTGAACGCGAACTGAAACTCTCTGACCCCGTCCGGCGGATGATGGCCTTCGACCTCGCCGAATACCATCCTGATGACATTCTGGTGAAAGTGGATCGCGCCAGCATGGCTCACAGCCTGGAGGTGCGCGTGCCCATCATCGATCACCGGGTGGTCGAGTTCTCGGCCCGCCTTCCTCTCTCGATGATGATCAAGGCCGGTCAGGGCAAGTGGCCCCTGAGGCAATTGCTGAATCGTCACATCCCTGAAGAGATGATGGGGCGTCCCAAGCGGGGTTTTGCCGTGCCCGTGAACGAGTGGATTCGCGGCCCTATGAAAGACTGGGCAGAAGAACTTCTGAATGAGTCGCGACTTCGCAACGGAGGATTTCTGAATCCGGCCCCCATTCGAAAACGCTGGCAGGAGCATCTGTCCGGAAAGCGAGACTGGAAAAATTCGTTGTGGGGAGTGCTGATGTTTCAGGCATGGCTGGAGGCGGGTCAGGCAGATCCCGTGCATTGATTCACGCGCCCGCCGATGGAGGCGGCGAGCCGCCCAGGAGGAAGAGCCTGAGGGGAGGACTCTCGGGTGAGCTCATGTCTGAGTCTAAGAGGCGGCAGCAGACGATAATCGAAAATCGAAACTGAAATGGTCTGCCTCCAGGATTGGACACTCTGTTTCCATGCTTACGCAGGGAAGAGGTGCAGCGACTCACGCGGCAGCTCAAACGCCACTCTGTCTCCAACATTCTTTGCGAGTGCGGTGAAGGCTGGTTTCGTCATCAGGGCTCTTACCTCAGTCTGATCGTTGCGACCCGTCAGGCGGATCATCGGGCCCAGATCTGAGATGTCGCTCAGAGAGAGTACTATTTCGTTGTCCTCGCCTTCCCCCTCCGGATGCACCTTTACTAATTCAGGCCGGATGCACGCGCCGGCTTTGCCGGCGAGTTCTGTCTCGACATCAATCTGAAGGCCAGACTCGAGCACGAATTTCTTCTCTGTACCATCGTCGATGACTTTTCCGGAATAGACATTTTCTGTTCCAAGAAATTCAGCGACGAATGCAGACTGCGGGCGCTCGAAGACCTCCTCCATCGTCCCGGTCTGAATTATTTCGCCATCAGAAATAACGCCGACCCGATCGGCCTGGAGGCGTGCGGAGAGCTGATCGTGAGTCACTTCGATGGTTGTGGTGCCGAGTTCCCTGTGCACGGTCAAGAGCTGCTTCCGCAAGCCTTCTCGGCTCAGGTTATCGAGAGGGGAAAGTGGCTCATCGAGGAGGAGCACTTGCGGTTGCGCCGCCAGTGCCCGGGCGAGGGCGACCTTCTGCCGTTCTCCGCCACTGAGGTCTTCTGTGCCGCGCTCGAGCAGGTGGGACAGGCCAATGAGGTCGGCCACATCGTTGATCCTTTTCTTCGTTTCGGTTTCTGAAATCTTCAGAAAACGTAACCCGAAACCAATGTTTTTTTTGACATTCATGTGCGGGAACAACAGCGAACGTTGGTAGACAAAGCCAATCCCACGGCGTTCGGGCGGTGCATCAGTGATGTCTTTTTCGCCGATCAGGATTCGGCCTGCGTCAAGGCGGTGCAATCCGGCAATGCTCTCGATCAGGAGGGTCTTGCCGGAACCGATTGGGCCCAGCAGCACAAAGTATTCGCCCGCGGCGACATGAAGGTCGAGTTCGCTGAAGGCGAATCTTCCCCAGGATCGGCACAGGCCCTCAGCTCGGATCGTGCTGGGCATTCCCACCTCCTCCTAAGTAGCTGCCGCCCCAGACCGTCCGAACCAGATGCAGACCAATAAAGCACCAGAGACACACAAAGATCAGTAAGACGACCGCGGGCAGCGTCTGCTGCGAGAGACCGTGGCGCATGAAAAGGTGATGGATCATCACCGGCGCGGTCTCAGGGAATTCTGCAAGGATCAGAATCGAGCCAAACTCGCTGATGGCCCGCGCCCAGCCGAGGATGAGCCCTGCAAAAATGCCCCTGGCGGCGAGTGGTAATGTGACTAAGCCGAAGGCCTGTACCGCATTCGCTCCGAGGGTGCGTGCTACCCCCTCCAGCTTCGGGTCCACCTCTTCGAATGCGGCCACCGTCGCCCGGATCAGAAAGGGCGCGCTGACAAAAACCTGCGCCAGCACAATTCCTCCGATCGCCCCGGAAAAACGCAGCCCGAAGGTTTCTTTCAGAGTCGCGCCCAGGGTGACATTTTCCCCGATAAGCTGCAGGAGGGCGATTCCGACAATCGGCTGCGGGATCACGATCGGAATATCGATCATCGTCAAGAGCAGTTGTCTGCCGACAAATCTCGCACGGGACAGCGCGTAGGCGAGAGGAATACCCATCACTGCGAGGATAAGTGTCGAAATAGTCGCGGTTCTGAGGCTCAGCCAAATCGCGCCGCGCACCATGCTGCCGGAGGCCGGATCCGCGCCATGCCAGACTCTTACGACCTCTTGCGGTGTGCTCTGCGATACGAGATTTACCAAAGGCAGCAACAGGACAGCGAGCAGCGCACTTCCCCACAGAAAAGAGCCGGGAACAAAGTAGCCGCGGTCACTCCTCCAAAGAGAGTAGACGCCTGTGACCAGTACGATGCCGACCACAAATTCCGCGAACGCGTAATACGGAAAAAGGACAAACGAAAATATGAAAACGAGAAACCACGCGAACAGCAGCGGCGTGTGGAAGGTCGCCGCGTACAACATCGAAAACAGCATCATGAGCAATTCGTGGTGGGTATATCCGCCGAGAAGCCAGTAAAGGAAGGCGTACCCGGCGATGTAGATACCAAACCGGACCTGCGATCCGGGCCAGACGAATCTGATGCCGACATACAGAAAAAATAAATGTCCGAGCGCGAGGCCGATGTATTTATGGGAAATGAACGCCCCGTCAGATTCGGGATCTGTTTCGGCGAAGCAGAGATTTGCGACGAGTGAGAACAGTGCGACGAGAAAGAAGATGTGCCCTCTGAGCCGCGGAAGATTGCCATGCTCCTGCTTGAACCTGACGGGCACATTCCTGACTGTGACTAGCTTTTTCGGCGGCGGGATCACGTTGCCTGTTCCTCGAGAGGTTCTAATTCACAGCCCGCCACCGACTGTCACTCTGGCCTTATTCCCATATTCACGCTGCTAACAGTCGTTCAAAGTCTCATTCAGAAAATCGATTTCCTTCTCTTTTGTCCAACCATCAGATTCAAAGAGATCGGTCTGGCGAACGTGAGGATACAGGATGGTCTTGCCTTCGGTCTCGACAGCATCAATAAGCCGCAAGGCTTCAACTGCACTGTCAAGACTGCCGACCAGACCCACGTGATTACCTGGGACGATCTCGCCGGCGGCCATCAACTCTAACGATGCAGTGATATCGCTGGGAAGGCCCCCACTCGAGCCGACGATTCTGATGTCATCGTAGTGCACCTTCAGCGTGTCAAGGTAGATGACGTGATCCCCGCGTTTCAGCCCACCGAAAAGATTGACCACCCCGCCCGGCGCGGCCAGATCGATCGATGCCTGCTGTACCGGGCGCACACCAACCGCGACGATAACATCATCGGCGCCGCGACCATCGCTCACCCGGCGCAGGACTTCTTCAAGTTTGTCGCCCTGTGCCACGTGAATTTTTATGCCGCGAGCGTTGGCCCGGGGTTTGACGACATCAAGAATCCATTGAAGGCGCGCATCGACCAGGTCGTTCACGATGACCTGTGAGGGTTTGTATCGAAGAACAAGCTCCGCATGAATCCTGCCCATCGGACCTGCGCCGATTATGACGCAGACCCCGCCCGGTTTGATGCCAAGCACGGCATGCCTCGGCGCGCCCGGCGAATCCTGGCGGATGTGAATGTGGCGTTCGTGGCCGCACACAACACACGAGACAGGCTCAGCCAATGAGGCCGCAAAGTAAGGAATGTTGTCATTCGGAAGGCGAACGAGAGAGCCTCCCGCAAGCACCTCTTCCTGAACAAGGATGTACTGGGCCAGGCATCCACCGAGCGTGTAGCCAACCGCAGTGAAGTCCATGCCCTCGGCGTTGCTGTTGTAACGCTCGAGATGATTGATGGGCCCGTGATGCACCGCAGGCTGCAGCGAACAGCGATCGCCCACGGCGAAACTGGCCTGCACATTTTCACCGACCTCTACGACCGTGAGTGCACCTTCATCGCCAAGGATGACCGGATACTTTTCCGGATCCCAACCATTGAAGTGCTTGTGCTCCGCTCCCTGAGCCATGATCTTGAGGAGCGACGAGCAGACACCTGCTGCGTCCACGCGGGCGAGCAACTGGTTTTCGTTCGGAGAAGGAACGGCAACTTCTTTTACGTCGAGAAAATCCCAGTTCGTGCCGCACATGACGAGTGCCTGCATGGTTGCGGGCACTTCGTAGTTCTCGTCCACATTGTAGAAAGCCTGGTAGTTTTCCATGGTCTTGCACATCGCAAAATGGCTCCACCTCTTTTGAGGAATCAGGCTTAGCCATATGGCAACAAGATGCCAGCAGCCCGTCGCCACGCGTGATGGCTCTCAGGAATCTCTTTCTGATTCCGTGGCCGCTTGTTCTTGCTTCCCTTTCTTGTGTTTCTCTTCTTGTAGAGCCGGTTCGGTCATAATCAAGAGAATCAGAACACCGCACCCGGTACATATCCAGGTGTCTGCGAGATTGAACGTGGGCCAGGTGAAGGAGCCTACGTGAAAATCAATGAAATCCCGGACACCCCCGAACATCAAACGGTCATACAGATTCCCCAGCGTGCCCGCGGAGATGAGAGCCAGGGGCGGCAGCGTCTTCCAGGTCTTTTTGAAAGTGGTGATAAAGAACCAGTAGACGAAGCCGAGCGCGACAAAGGAGAGCGGCACAAAGACAAAGCCGTTGTCGGGCAGGATGCCGAAGACTCCGCCGGTGTTGCGTGCGCAGCGAAAATCCAGAATGGGTGAGATGAAGGTGTGAAACGTCCCGCTCTTCTCTCCCCCGAGCCAATCAAAGGCAAGATGTTTGGTCAGCAGATCGAGGAAGGTGGCCGCCGCGGCAACCAGCCAGAATATGATGTGTGGCTTCACAACGGGCTACGCCTCTTCCCTCGCAGCCTGGCACGCAACGCAGTGGTTGGCATGGGGAAGCACCTGCAGGCGGGCCACGGGAATGGGCTGAGAACAGCCTTCGCACAGGCCGTAAGTACCGGCCGCAATCTTGTCCAAGGCATCGTCGATGGATCGAATCTCATCAAGCTCCGAATCGACAAGCCCAAGGGACATGTCCTGATCGAATGTATCCGTGCCATTGTCTGCGAGATGCAGCGGCAGATGTGAGCCTTCTTTGCTAAGCGCCGAGTTGGAAAGGCTCTCGACATCGCCGGCCAGCGTGCTTCGTTTGTGAAGTAATCCTTCCCTCAACTGCTGGAGTTCTTCGGCTGTCATTTTTCTTTCCTCTGTTGAAATCTGAATGGATTGTTTACGTGATACGCACGTGATTGTCTGCAATTATACTCCGGCCCTGCATACCGCAAAACTGACTCTGCCCCTCAATCATTTCCCGATTCATCTGTTATGTCTGTTTCGATGTGGTTCGTGAAAGATACGCAGAATAGACAAGGTGAAAAACGAGAGCCGCCCATTGCAGAATCGTCACGCAGGACAAAAGACACTGTCTGCAGAAGGTCTCCTGTACGCCTGGGCCGAGCTGTCCCTACGAAGAGACAGCAGTCAACCATTGTGCCCTTGCACCCGCTATCGCCGATTGAAATCAATGTGCTGCGCCGGCCTCGGCCCTTTCTGGAATGGCCTCCCCGAAGTTGGAAAGCAGTTCGTCCAGCCCTGCTCTTTTCACGGCTGAGATCAGCAGAGCTTGCGGATATGCCTCCTGGATTGCGTCCAATGAATCGGAGTCTCCGACGAGATCGATCTTATTAAAGGCAAGGATTCGGGGCGCTTCCGTCGCGCCGATTTCCGACAGCGTGTCTTCGACGACCTTCATCTGGTTCGCAGTGTCATGATGCGTCGCGTCTGCCACATGCAGTATGACGTCTGCCTCTCGGACCTCCGAGAGAGTGGAACGAAAGGAAGCGATCAGCCCGTGAGGCAGGTGGCGAATGAAGCCGACCGTGTCGTTAAGAATGGCCTTCCTTCCATCGGGTAGCTGCAGTGCGCGGGAAGTCGCGTCGAGGGTGGCAAAGAGCCGGTCGTCCACGTAGACATGCGCGTTCGTCAGTGCGTTGACGAGAGTGCTCTTTCCAACGTTCGTATACCCCCACGACAGCAATAGACGGAAGCCTCCGCCGCTGACGCGCCTGGGTCTCTCGCTCGGCGTCGATGCCTTTGAGAACTCTTTTCAGATGCCGAATCCGAGCGCGAACGTGTCGCGACCTCATTTCCAGAGCAGATTCGCCCGGGCCACGCATCCCAATGCCTCCCCGGGAGCGGGACATTTTTTTGTGGTGACCGCCAGGCGCGGCATCATGTATTCGAGTTGAGCCAGCTCAACCTGAACCTGTGCTTCCTTCGTTCGCGCACGGCGTGCAAAAACCTGGAGTACGAGTTCCGTTCGGTCGATGACTTTGACGCCCAGGGCAAGGTCGAGATTGGCCATCTGTCCTGGTGTGAGGTCGTTGTCGAAGACGGCCAGGTCAGCCTTCTGGTCGCGACAGAGGGCGCCTAACTCGTCCAGCTTGCCTTGGCCCATCAGCATGGAAGCGCGCGGCTTGCCGCTGCGCTGGATGCAATCGCCGACCACATCTGCTCCCGCCGTATCGGCGAGTCGTCGAAGCTCTTCGAGAGATTCCCGGCGCGAGCCTTTAATGCCCGCTGAGGATACCTGGGCGAGAACTGCACGTTCACTCATCTGGTTTGTCACTCCTGAATGTTAGATGCTTGATCCGGAATCTGTTATGCATCTGTGATCGGCCTGTGCCCTTACCAGCGTGACGCGCCGGGATTGGTCAGCCCGTCATGATGTGGTTCCGCCTTGTTCCTCTTAGACCTCTCCTGCCTGAGCTCCCTGGGCGTCTTGGCGTGAAACTGTTCCTGTTCAGCGAGGTAATCCTGGTAGAGATCCTCATTCATAAAGCCCTTGCAGTGGCCTCGGTCCCACATCTCTTTGGGATGGATAAAAACTCCACAACGCTTCTTAAGATTGAGACGACACCCCTTGCACTTGCCGATCGGTTTGAGTTGATTCTGATGCTTCATATTCGCTCACGCGTTTAGTTCTGCACTGGCGCTGGCGGGGCATCCCGCGACTGGCCGAAACCTTGCTCATCACTATATCATAAGTTCGCGTCGAGGCGCACATCCCGCTGTGAAGACATGGATTCCCGCATCCAGAGTGAGGGCATCGTCAGAGTCGACGAAACTGAAAACACCGAAGAGCATCAGTGAATCGTAACCGGATTCACCAGAATTTCGGGAATACTGTTTCCCGGATACTTCGAAATAATCACGGGCCATGGGGGATGCGGCGATTCATTCTTGTCTGGAATCTCGATGTCCTACCCATCCCGAGAACGTGTCGCCAAGACCTTCGCCCATCAGTCGGCGGACCGAATTCCGTATGATGCTTCCGGCACTCGCGGTATGTCTCAGCTCGTCGATTCGATGGGTCTGGATGCGGATCACCGTTCCTTCTGCCTGGATGGCGATTTCAGGTATGTGTCTCTTGACCTGCCCCAGGGGGACCGAGGAATCTTCAAGCCTTTCCTGCCCCGGCTGCCCGATGATGCAAGCTTGTCGTGCTGGGGTGTCGGCAGAATCCCACTCAAGACAGCCGAGGGGCACCACGCAGGCCACCAGTATTACCATCCCCTGGCTGGCATTGATGAGGAATCCGGGCTGGATGAATTCCCTTTTCCGAACTTTGTCGATCCCCGGTGTTCCGCAGGGCTGAAAGCCAAAATCAAGAAGGCCAAAACGGAGGGTTACACAGTTGTAGGGCAGATGTCCCAGACCATCCTGGAAACTGCTTATCTCATGCGGGGTATCGAGCAACTCATGATCGATTTCCATGAGAGGCCCGAGTTTGTTGCCGCTCTCTTCGAGAAGCTTGCAGAACGGCGGCGGTTCCAGGCTCGGGTCTATGCCGAAGCAGGTGTGGATGTCTTACGGATTGGCGATGACATCGCGACTCAACAATCGCTGATGGTCAGCCTCGAGCTCTACCGCGACAGGATCAAGCCGTTTCACGCCTCGGCAGTATCGGCAGCCCGACAGATCAACCCGGAGATTCAGGTGCTGTATCACAGTGATGGCGACCTCACCGAACTACTTCCTGACCTGATCGAAATTGGTGTCACCGCCATCAACCCTGTGCAACCGGAATGCATGGACCTGGCGGAGATAAAGCAGGAATTCGGCCGTGACTTGACATTGTGGGGATGCTGCCCCG
>JASLXP010001074.1 GCA_030740295.1 Planctomycetota bacterium | reverse complement strand
GACCCCTGTTATAAATCAAGGAAAGTCTTTTAACCGGAAGGCCCGCCAGGCTGTCCGCGTTTCGCATCTGTGTACCAATAAGAGTCAGTTCTTGAATGGGGAGGCCTTGCAGTGGGTAGAGAAACCTGATGCCCTTTACGTTTTCGCCGTAGCCAGCTCGCATGAACTGCTGACCCATCATCCACCAATCCCCGCGCATCGGTTTCTCGATGCCGTTTATCTCTTTCACTTTGGCATCGATTTCTCTGAACAGCTTATTGCCCTTCAGATGCTTCACACTTTCGTAAAATCCGACGCACGCCAACCGGGCCCCGGCATCGACCATCGCGTATTCGGCACCGTCAAGGAGATCCTTGAATTCCTTTGTTTCCTTTTCCCGTGCCGCGTCCTTGGCGTTCTTCATCAAGTCAAGGGCTCGTCTGTACACGTCGACACTTTCTTTCCACTTGCCAGTCTTCGTGAACAGGCGACCAATCTTGAGAAGGTTCTTCCAGTCGGTCTCATCCGCGAGACCTGAAAGCAGCTTACTGGCATCGGCGACCTCTCCCTCGAGAGTTTTCAGTCCGGCGAGAGCGAGTTGCGCTTCTTTGCAGTTGGCATCCAAAGAGAGAGCCTTCTGATAGAGTGCCTTGGCTGGCTCGTAATTGTTTTTGAGCTCCTCAAACATTCCTTGCGCATAGAGCGGCCAGGGGGAATCGGCCGCAACGGATTCTGCATCTTCGCGCCGGCGATCGGCCTCCAGCCAGAGCTGCTGTTTGGCCGCGTCAATCGCGCGCAGGGCGAATCGCCGTGATGCCTTCAGAGCGGTCTGCCGCTGCGCGTCCTTGGCTCTCTCGGCTTCCGTTTTGGCGGCGATGGCCGTCTGCTCGCTGGCCTGTGCTTTCTTTTCATTGGCGAGCGCGATATCGACCTCCTTCTGAAGTCGCACCACGAAGAATGCGGTAAGGAGCAGGATGACAACGAATGCCCCGGCCACCGCAAGACTGGCGGTCTTGTTGCGCTTGATGAGTTTTGAGATGGCCTCGATGGCCGAGTCATCCTTCGCAGAAACGGCGCGGCCTTCGAGATAGAGATTGATGTCCTGCTGCAGTTCGCCGACGGACTGATAGCGTCGCCTGCGATCGTGGGCCATGGCTTTGACTGCGATGGCAGCCAGCTCTTTGGGGATGTTTCTTTCTGGCGCGCGTTTGATGGGAGCGACGAGCCGGTCTTCAGTCACTTTGACGAGAATCTCGTTCGCGGTCTTACCAGTGAAGGGCCGCTGCAACGTGAGGATTTCATAAAGAATGGCACCGAGTGAATAGACGTCCGACCGGTGGTCGATCTCGTCGAGACGGCCGAGGGCCTGCTCCGGCGGCATGTAGGCCGGTGTGCCCTGGATGGCGCCTTCCATGGTAAGGGCGACGTCAGCTTGGGATCGGATGGAAGAGACGGACCCTGGATGCTGGATGCTGGATGCTGGATGCTGGTTGCTGGTTGCTGGTTGCTGGAGGCTGGCTACTCGATGCTTGCCCACCGTCTATGAGAGTTTCTGCTTCGCGAATGGCCTTTGCCGGTTGGTTCCTTTTCGAATCGGCTGTCTGGCCAGCACCCAGAATCGAGAATCCTGTATCCACTTTTGCCAGCCCCCAATCCATCACAAGCACCTCGCCGTAGTCGCCGACCATGATGTTATCCGGCTTGAGGTCGCGGTGGATGACGCCTTTGGAATGAGCAAAGGCCATGGCGTCGCAGGCCTTGAGGAAGACGTTGAGGAGATGGGGCATCGTAGCGGTGGCCTCCAGGCCGGCGTTTTCTGTTGCGTGCCTTTGGCTCGCCTTTGCTCCGGTCTGGAGACCAGAGCTACGATTGTTGGCCAGAATCTCGCCAAGACTGTGTCCTTTTACATGCTTCATCGTGAAGTAGAGGTTGCCCTCCTCATCTTTGCCAAGGTCGTGGACGGGGACGATGTTCGGATGTTCGAGCTGTCCGGTGACCTGGGCTTCTTCCAGAAAACGAAGTCGGTGTTCCTGCGAATCGGCGATCCCGACGCGCATGATTTTCATGGCGACGCTTCGCTCAAGGCTTTGGTCATGGCAGAGCATGACTTTGCCCATGCCGCCCTGCGCGATCTCTTCTTCGGAGTCCAGTGTTTTCTTTGCCTTGCCGCGAAGCTCCAGGACAGGCTCCAGGTGATCCAGCGCTGATCTTTCATCCGAGGCCAGCGCAACGTCAGCCGCGATCGTTCGAGCCATATCGCCGCTCTTCAAAGGCGCGACCAGGATCTCCCTGCATTTCGGGCAGCGTACCTTCTTCCCGGCTTTCTCGTCAGGCACGGAGAGCTTCTTGTTGCAGTCTGTGCTGGGGCAGATGAACTCGATTGCCATTTTCTGCTGAGGATTGTGTTTCGACTAACTCTGTTACAGTGTAACGGTTGAGGCAGATAGTTTGTTTCAGGATGTAACTCTCGCCAGACGAACGAAACTTCCTCGCGAAGCTGCAACGCAGGATTTGAGAGGCCGCGCGCTTGCCACACTCCCCCGCGACAGATCGTGAATCGCTGGTTCATAAGCATCTGAACCGGAATATCTATAAAACCGGAACTTACTCATTACTCATTACTCATTAGTCTGTGTCCGAATTCTCACACAAGACGCGCCATCAGAACCTCGGCCGCTTTGAGCGCGAAACATTCGATCTGCTGATCGTTGGAGGAGGCATCACCGGGGCCGGCATTGCGCGGGATGCGGCCATGCGTGGGCTCAGTGTGGCACTTGTCGAAAAGAGTGACTTTGCCAGCGGTACTAGCAGCAGATCCTCAAAGCTGATCCATGGCGGATTCCGATACCTCGAAACCTACGATTTTCGTCTGGTGTATGAATCGTGCCGTGAGCGTCATTTGATGATGAAGCTCCTGCCGAGGCTGGTCGAACCGATCCCGTTCCTGTTTCCGTTTTACGATCTGCCAACCTTTGGGATGTTGTATCGTTCCATTGGAATGTGGGTGTACGACACCCTGGCGATGTTCCGGAATGTGCATCGCCACAAGATGCTGAAGCCGAAACACGCGCTGGAAACCGAACCGGGCATCCGCAGCGACGGTCTCTGCGGGGCCGCGCTTTATTACGACTGCCAGACCAACGACGCCTGGCTCACCATGGCCCTTCTGCAGGACGCGCATCGAAGGGGGGCCGTCATTGTCAGTTACACCGGCGCGACCGAGCTGAGGCTGAAGTCGGAAGAGTCTGAATGTGTCCTGAAGGACGAGATAAACGCTGACGAGCTCTGTGTGCGAGCAAGAGTCGTCGTCAACGCATCGGGCCCGTGGATGGACCAGGTCCGACAGATTGGCGGAAAGGATTTGCCACGATTGCAGACCAGCAAGGGCACCCATCTGGTCCTGGATCGCCATCGCGTTCCGCATGAACGTTCGGTACTGTTTGCCTCCCCGGACGATGGCCGCGTGTTGCTCATCATCCCGGCAGGGAACATCTCCATCCTTGGCACGACTGAAGTTTCCGAGGATTTGGATTCTGCGTTCAGCAATGCCGATGAGGTCGATTATCTGCTCCGGGCCGCCAACAGCGCGTTCCCCGGCACCGACCTCACTCGTGATGATGTCTGGTGCACTTACGCGGGCCATCGCCCGCTTATAAAATCCGATCGGGGCAATCTGACTTCAGCCTCGCGTAAGCACGAGATTTTTCAGGACGACGATGGCCTCATCTCGATCGGGGGAGGCAAGCTGACCACTCACCGGGCCATGGCAGAGGAAGTCGTCGACATCATCGTCCGCCGTCTTGGCAAATCAGCCAGGCCCTGTGAGACCGCTGTCACGCCCATTGAAGAATCTGATTCGGACGTGGATGGAAGACCCGTTGAAGACCACCTCAGACATCGTTACGGCCCGGCCGCGAAGCATGTCCTCGATCTGCTAAAGAACGATGACTCACTTAATTCAGAGATCGTCCCCGGCTTGCCATACAAGTATGCCGAGCTCGACTATTGCATTGAGCAGGAGATGGTCATCACGCTGGAGGACTTTCTATGGCGACGCGTTCCACTGTTGTTGGAGGACAAAAACCACGGACTGAACGCTATTGAACAAGTAGCCGGCCGCATACAATCTGCCTTGGGCTGGAGTAATGAGCTGAGAGAGCAACAAGTGGATGCCTACCGGGAAGTCGTCAGAAAGTCATTGCCGCACTCTGGGTGACCCGGTATTCATGTGCATCGCGCAGGTCTCAGAAATCCACGGATGAATCGGGAAGACGGTCGACAGTAGAGAGCCCCATGCCGCTCTGATTTCAGCATCCAACGGATTCTTGCTGACTGATCCGTTCCGCTCACTTGTATTTGCCCGCCCGGTTCCGGACCATGACAGCGTCCTGTAATTGCTGGTCTCGAAAGGGACCTCCTCAATCAGTAGAGACTCATGCCTGATTCACGCCCTAACATCATCCTGATCATCACTGACCAGCAGCGTTACGACACTATTGCTGAGCTGGGTTTTCCATACATGGATACGCCCAATCTCGACCGGCTTGTGCGCGAGGGTGCCACCTTTACCAACTGCCATATCTCTGCGCCGTCCTGCGCGCCCTCCCGAGCCAGTCTGTTCACAGGTTTCTTTCCGCATACGACGGGCATCTTCAAGAACGCGGACACCTGGCAGCATTCGTGGGTCGAGTTGCTCAACAAGTCCGGTTACCACTGCGTGAACGTGGGCAAGATGCATACGACGCCCTTTGAAACTCCCCTTGGCTTTCACGAGCGATACGTGGTGGAAAACAAGGATCGATACCTAGAGGGCCGGTATTACTTCGACGAATGGGACAAGGCCCTGGCGGCCCGCGGGCTGGTGAAACAACAGCGCGTCCTTTACCGCAAGCGTGAGGATTACAGCGAATGCCTCGGGGCATTTGATTGGGAGCTGCCGGCAGACACGCAGTCGGATAATTTTGTGGGCAACATGGCCACCTGGTGGCTCAAGACAAAGCCTCAATCGGAAAAGCCGCTGTTCCTCGAGATTGGCTTTCCCGGCCCGCATCCGCCCTACGACCCGACGCCCGATGAAGCGGCGCCCTATATGGAAAAAGAGCTGCCCCTTCTCGAAGTGACCGAGGAGGAACTCGAAAACCAGCCGCCGCCTTTCAAAGCGATGCGAAAACACAATAGTGAAGTCGATCACGATTCAGTTGTTCATCAGTTGAATCCGTCGCAAGAAGCACGCCATCGCCAGCGAGCATACTACCTGGCGAACGTCACGATGATCGACAAAAAGGTCGGCGAGATTTTGCAGGCCCTTGAAGAGCGCGGCGATCTGGAAAATTCGGTCGTCATATTCACCTCCGATCACGGTGACTGCCTGACAGACCACGGCCACAGCCAGAAGTGGACGATGTACGACACCATTACCCGGATGCCTATGATTGTGTGGTCGCCGGGCCGGTTCGAAGGCGATCAGCGGATCGATGGGCTGTGCCAGCAGATGGATATCGGTCCGGCGATTCTGGAATTGGCCGGGATAGAGGTCCCGGAATCAATGGAGGCCCGGTCGGTACTACCTGCTTTGGAAGGCAGAGAATGGGACGAGCGCGAAGTCGTTTTCGCTGAGCACAGCAAAGACGGCATTTTGCAGGAGACGGAGTGCATGACCATGGTCCGTAACCGCGGGTGGAAGCTCGTGCATTTCCTTGATGAGCCCTTTGGCCAGCTTTTCGACCTGGAGAACGATCCGGATGAGGTGAACAACCTGTGGGATGCGCCCGAGCATTCTTCAAAGAAGCAGGCCCTTCTCGATGCCCTTCGAGAGTGGCGAATTCGGAGCTCGTTGCAGACGAAAAACTGGGCAGAGGATTTCAGGTAGTCGGAATACCCCTGTTCCACCTACCTACTTGGTCTGCCAATGGCGTTACGTGATAACAGCCAGCTTCACGTCACTCCCTGACCGCCTCGATAACCATCTCATCGCCAATCAGGGCTCAGCTCATCGACGACTCAGACGTCCAATCCAGAGATTCTCTTCGGTGGAAATGCCTGCAACGGTCTTCTTCCCTGAGACATCGGAAACGATGACCAGGAAGTCTTCGCCCTGTGTCTTTAGACGTAGCGCGATGGCCTCATACCGCGCCGCGGGTTTCCCGTTGACGTTCACTTCCAGAATCTGGCTGCTCTCCAGGGGAAGCTTCTTCTTGCCCGCTTCGAGGACAACGACAAACGCGGCCGACCGTGCATGCTGTCGGACGAAAAAGACGGGGGACAGGTATGGGGCCCATTTCATCCATGCTTTGCCTCTGACGACCTCCGTCTCTGCGCCCTGTAGGAAATGTGCCCGAGCGGGGACGCCTGTCTTCTGGCGGTGCTTTGCAGCCTGGTAAGCCAGAGAGAAATGTCCGCCCATCTTTGCCAATGACGGAGATTGGATCCACCAGTAATCCGGGCCTTCCTTTTTGAAGGCGGGATAAGGCCGGAATTCACTCAACGGATCAAGCTGCGTGTCGTCCGCTCCAGGGTAGAAGATGAACGAATAGCGGCGTGGTTTGTCAGAGCTCAATTGGTCTACGATCACAAAAAGGTCGCCGATAATGGCCACCGCGCGGGAGAGCCGAACGCCGGGATAGATGGGCGCGCTTCTGGGTGCGGCATAACGGGCGGCCGGGAACTCGCCTTCAAGAAAGTCCACCTGCTTCGGGCGAGTGCCGGTCTGAGTCAGCCCGTCCACCTCAGGCACGTTGCCGGCAATGGTGTGGTAGGGATAGCCGGACTGTTTGAATTCGTAAGCGATGCGGAAGACGCGACGATTCAACGCGACGCCCTGAAACCATGCCTGAAATTCCAGCAGGGATTTACCGCCACGGTGAGCGGGAGAGCCCCAGGCCATGTCTAAAACCCGGTAATCCGCCGGCGTGCCTTTCCGAAGCACGGTACGCCCGGCACGAAGCATCGTCGTGCTGGAAAGTGCACCCTCGTCTTCGCCGTCCGGTTGCGGAAGCGGCACAACCCCTTCGAGAAGTGCCAACTCACCCGGCCTCCGTGCTCTGGCAGCACGAAGAGCTGTCAGGTATGCCGGATCGCGATAGCGGCTGTAAGCAACTTCGTAGAAATCGGTGTAACCACCGAACTGTTGTGTTAAAGAGAGAGCCATCGGCGCATCGAAGCAGCGTTTCGCAAAATCACCGAAGAATGACCCGCCAAGAGCTTCAACCACGAGCCCCTGTTGGACAAGCGTTCGTACCGAACTGAAGTGATATGCGATGTCGTTCTCTCTGGAGAACCCCTCATCGGAAAAAGTGAGACGCAGCCAATCATTGAATCCGTAGGCGCCGGAGAATGCTCTCGCAGCCAGGTACCAGTTCCGGGCATTGACGGCCGCCGTGCCCGAAGCCCAGTTAATCTCCCCCTGCTGATTGTGAATGATTCGATGAGACTGGATGTCTTCCGCCGCAACCCCGAACAACGAGACCTCGATCTGGCGTCGTTCCTCTTTCTTGAGCAAAGGACTGTCCGCCACGAAGTCGTATCCCTCGACCATGCCGTGGATCCACCAGCATTCTCCCAGCACGGCGTGCGTCACTCGTGACCAGTAACCCAGCGCTTCCTTCTTGCGGTAGTCCCATGTCGGATACTTTTCCGCGTAGGCGAGGAGAATGTTTCCGGCTTTACGGGCATACCGTTCGTCGCGGGTCAGATAGTAGGTCCAGCCTAGTGACCGACAAGCATCGCTGTTCTGCTGATGAACTCGTAGGGCTGAGAGCCGGTTCAGTGATGCGTTGCCTTCGATCACGTGGCCCTTGGGGCATTGGTGTTTTTTGAAATTCTCCGAATCCAGAGCTACACGAGTTGAGTGTGTTGGGCAGATTCCGCTCACCGAATAGCCGTGGCGCACTTCAGGCACTCTTACGGCTCTTGCGAGGGCACGTTTCGCTTCGGCAGTCCATTTCTTTACGAAGTTGTTCGCCCAAGGATAGGACTTGGCGCGATGAAGAACTTTCTTCCTTGTGCCGGGCTTGATCATCCACGGCCGGTCACGCTTTCCTGTGGCTGCTCGCCCTCCGAGCAACTCAGCCGGCACGATCACGCCGCCCGGTTTCCACTGCACATATCCCCGATACCAGGTGGTCAGGGAGTCCGGATCGCCTTTGACGCGCGCGTACACTGGGGCCTCCTCGATGGACAGAGGAGGTCGCCGATCGGCCTTGTCAGCATCAGCTCTGAACGAGAGCTGTACTGTCCCGGTCTCGTGCGGTTGAAGCACGATTTCGTTCGTCTCGAAGGAGGCCGTGAAGTCGCTCAGGCGCATGGGATCGAGAAACAGTTCGACCGGTTGTTTCCGTTCGGTCTTGTTCTCCAGCAGCAACGGAAATGTGGTCGAGACCATTTTGGCGGAGCGTTCGTAACGGATATCTCTTACCGGGCAGGACATCCGTATCGGGAACTTCACGAGCCGCAGATTGCGCACGCGGATACGCCGCCAGGTCTTTTCCTCCGAGCGATTGAGCGGGAGATTATTGAAGTGGAGTTGAACTGCACAGAGGCCGTTGTCGTCCAGCAACGGACCGCCCATGTCGTCGTCAAGGTTCAGGTCGATCCACATGTCATGCCACTGATCTGGCCGATAACTGTCCTTGTAAAGGAACCATCTTCGGCGTCCTATCTGCAACGTCAGCCCGGATCCTCCGCCCATGTATTTCCACTGTAATCGCGCCGCTTCAAATTGCCCGGGCTTTATGCCTTTGAGGGTGACGCTTGCTGTCCCTTTCGTTGCCGGGTCTCGAAACCACTCCAGGCACGGTTCGCCGGTTTCTTCGTCGATGATCCGTTGGAGTTTGGCGCCTTCCCAATCAGAACTGGCTCCGTGGCCTTCCAGCCAGAGGACGGGTGTGTTTGGGATTTGTTGCGTGGGACGAGGGCCCGCAGGTTCGGCACTCGCGGTGGTGGGCAGGACGGCCAGGAACACAGCGTAAACGTAGAGACTCTGAGGAGCCATGATTGTCAGGTAGAAGGTCGAAATTTCCTCACACCGGCCCGTGATCCGAAGGCGCCGATGATTGCTTCCCCGTATCTGCAGCCCGGGCGACAGCTCCAAGCCTATCGTTGGACTTCCTGCCTCATGTGCTACTCCAATCTTCCACTGCAAGTCCGTCGATATCCTTGAAGTCACCCAGATTACGTGTGACCAGCGTGGCGTTGTTGGAGGCGGCTATGGAAGCTATCCGGAGGTCCATTCGACCTGTCCGAGGCCTCTTCTTTTGGAATTGCTCATAAACTTCGGCGGCGGCGTCAGTAAACGACAGAATGGGCAAACTGGCCAAGAATCGGACTGTTTCAGCCATCCTCTGGTAGACAGGTACCAACTGACTCGCGGTCCTGGCACGCCGCAGGAGTGTGTACCACCCGGAAAGCTGCTCCTCAACCGTGATGATTGTAGTTGCCACTTCTTCCGGATTGTGGGTGCCAACATGTTCTGTGACCACAGGATGACCGTGCTGCAGCAAACCCACAATATCGGTATCCAGAACGAACTGGATCATGGCGAATCCAAGTTACTGTTGCCCTCGCGTCGATAGTCGGCGATGGCCTGCTGCCATTCATCGAAGAGGGGATCGTCTCGAAACATTCCGGCCCCCTCTGTCCACGCATTCGCTCCATCTGGCAGTTCAACTGCGGCGATACGCGCCCCCTCAGAGATGCGGCGGTCGATCATCTCCTGCATTTGCTCGAGGGCTGCTTCAGGCGTATCCGCCTCAACGCTGTCAGCGAATGGCTCGCAACCCGTCGCTCGGAAACGATTGTGGGCAGTGGGCTCAACCAGGATGGGTATTCTCATGGTATCTTCTTCCTTTCCCCTCAGTATACTTCGTAATGTGGAATGGCGCAGGACTGCTGACTACCTACAGTCTTATCGCATTCGGAAGCAAATGAACTGCATCCGACACAACGGGCACTAACCATAACTAAAAGTCTTACCTCACCTCAAAGTCCCTGGACGCCGATAGGCCGGTCGTCAACTCTCGAACGGTCACTTTCCATTTCCCCACTGGCTCGTTGAGAGCAATGGGAACCTCTAATTCAAAGAGGCCGCGGTCGGTTGCGTAGTTGCCAGAATAATCATTGCGTCTTCCCTTCGAGTCAACGATGTCGACTCGAAGCGGCTGAGTTCCGGGCATGGAAGTTTGATCAACGGAGAGAACCTTCGCCGTCAGCCGCAAACTGCCTCCCGTTCTCAAGTCTCCGTCGACGGCTACGCTCACGTCATTGATCGGTTCCGGATAGATCGCGAGCATCTTGCCCTCGGACGGCCCCATGGCCAGGGACAGCTTCACCGCTCCTCCCTCTCGGTTGCTGAAAGGGACGGTTTTGTGTGACAGCACATCATAGATCACGGGAGCACGCGTCCGGATCACAATCTCGGCGTTCTGCGCGAGGCCATCGGGGCGGCACCTTTCGGCAAGCTTGGGGTTTCCCGTGTAGTCCATGGATGTGCCTGCATGCCGTCTGTCGTTGATGACGAAAACATACCTGGCGCCTGCGTACTCCTTTGCCGCGACAAAGACATCCGGCGTGGACGTATCCACGTACGGTTTGAGCCGCTGCTTCACTTCGGGACAGAAGGCAGAAACCTTCTCGACGATCGTCTTCACCGGCGCCAGGTAGTGCGGCTTGCCAAGATGGATGTCAAGAATGTGTGCACGGGGAATCCTGGCCTTCAGGAACTTGTCCCCGACAACCCGCTTGCCGCGGTCTGCAAATTCGACGATTCGACGATAGACGCTTTCAGGAAGAGCGACGTTAACAGGCAGGAATAACGTCTCATATCGGTCGAGTGCGCCGTCGAGGATGTCCTGCTCGTAGATGATGTCCAGGGGGACATTGTGCTTGAGCAGCGTGGAATTGAAGGCGCCAGTGTTTCCCCAGGTGAAGAACCACGGATACTGGTAGAAGAGTTGGGAACAGGTTGAGTAGAGCGTGGCCGCGGTGTTGGGTATCGCCTTCATTTTGCGGATGGCCGGGCCGTAGGGAACGACCACCTCGGTGAACATCCTTTCAACTTCTTTGTAGCTGGCTTCGTGGCCCGGCGGCGGAGAGGCCCGCCAGGCCCAGAAGCTCAGAATGTCCACCGGCTGGGACAGCACCAGCCACATCGATTCGCGGAGGTAATCGGGGCTCTGCGCCACTGATTCTTTCTTCCCGTTCCTTTCATAAGTGCTCCGAGGCCAGACCATACCCAGGATCATGGAAGTCATCCTTTTGCCTTGGGCATCGCACTGCATGGCTCTGATGTGGAGAAGTATCCTCTCCAGATCGAGTGAGTAGCTCCAATGCTGAATGACATCCACGCCGTCGGTTCGAGTGTGGACCCACGGCAGCCGGAACGCGGGGTCGTGTATTGTCTTTGCGTCGATGACCTCCTTCAGCGCGGCTGCAACAGCCTGATGGTGGGGAGACAGACTACCCGGGCCGTGACGCCATTTGAGTGTGAGGTAGTAAGGGTTGTCGTCTTTCACTACACCATTGACGACATGGGGTGCGGGCTCTTCTTTGGCGTTGAACAGAACCCGCCCGCCAGTTCCTACATGCAGTTTCTCTGGCCACGTGAAGCCCAGGTCGGACTTCATTCGCTCCATGCAGCTCTCCGCAAAGCAAGGAGAATTATTCACCTCGCTGTTGAGTAAAGAAAACTTCACATGCGGGTAGGGCTTCAACATCTCCATCCGTCGCCTGATGCTATCGGCGGCAGCGCTGATGACATCAGGATGGTTCGCGCAAAGGCGTTTTGTGCTCACACCTTTCTGCGTCACGATGCAAGCATCCGGATGAAGCAGAGGCGAGAGCGGTCTCAGCGTCCCCACGTGCGCGCAGAGCTGGATGCCGCGACGGGCGAGGCGGTCCGTGAGAGACTCATCGCTCGCCCATCTGCTCGTGTCGAGAATGGCAAGCCCCATCTTTCCAAATGCCTCCAGGTTCTTTTCGTCAGTGGGCCCCTGCCAGAATTGGGTCAGGTATCGGTGAGGATTAAGCGCAGGCACAACGGTCACGGGGAATGAGTATGATCTGTTTTCATTGGCCTCCGAGAGCTTCAGAAAGAGCGAATACCGCGCAGCCGTCAGACGCCTGGGAGCGAACTCGAATGTGACAATCCCTGCCGCGTCAGGCCTGAGGTCGTGCGCTTGCACCGGCAGTGGGAGCTCTTCATGGAGGAGTTGTGCGCGCACCGGTCGCCTCAGACTTTCCTGGGGATGAACCTTGAAGCGAAGGGTTCCCCGGGCTTCGTCCCGAAAGAAAACCCAGCGATTCTGCAGTGCCTCCAGTGCCAAGCCCGACTTCAGTCGCAGGGGACGTAAGCTGTTGTGAATGGCATCGACTTCCCGGCCCGACAGGGGACGGCGGAAAATGGCGAACTCATCGATAAGCGCATTGGCATTTTGCAGGTCGCTGCAATTGCGACCGATGTGAAGCAATCGCGTTACGATTGGTTTGTCCCCGACCTGTCCTTTCGCTTTCGACTGGCCATCGATGAAGAGCTCAAACGTTTCCGCATCCCAGTTAAGCGCGAAGTGATGGAACTCATTCACGGTCGGTCTGTGTTTAACGTTGAAGTAAGCGCCCCCACCCTTGACAGTCACCCGGTAGTTCTGAGGCAGGCCGTAGACGGGCTTGTTCCGGGCGCCGATGGAAAAGAGAAAGCTGCCCCCGATTGCTTTCTGTCCCCACCACGACCGGGAATTAATCCAGGCTGAAATCGCGCCGCGCTTTGCCGGAAAACGGACCTCCTTGAGAGGGAATGTGAGGGTCTCCACTGGTCGGATGGTTCGGCCTGGCATCCACGTGGTGGCCACGTGGTGATGAGGATACTGCCCGCTCTGTTCGAGCTGAAAGCCGTCCGCATAAAAGTGATTGGGCGTCTTATCAGAAGAGACCACGCTGAAACGCAGACGATGCCGCGTGCGCTGGCGGGGCACCTGGACCCGTGCGTAGTAGCGTTTCCATTCACTGGTCAGGGTGATCTGCTGTCTGATGCTCGTCGGGTCAAAGGGCGACTTCGGCGCCTTCACCAATGATTCGCTTTCATCACCTTCGCCCGGTTCATCCTCCTCGTCCAGAGCATCCAGATCGTCTTTCGCCTGATCTTTGTCTGCCTCTTCCTTCTGCGCGATCTGTGCGTAGAGCTTAGGCGCCGCTTCTTTCAGGGAGGCCAGGTCCGCCAGCCGAAGCACAACCTTCTCACCGCCTCTCTCGCCCCTGAGATAGACGGATGCGGTGAACATACGAAACGGCTCGTGTCCGTGAATGGGCACGGTATGAGTGAAGACTTCCCTGGTTTCGAATCCCCCGCCTTTCCCAGCGCGCGCATCAAGAGAAGCTTTGCCCTCCCACTGATGGGCGGTGGAGTGGCTGAGCTTCCCGTCACCCAGAGCGATAAATCCTGAAGTGTCTATTTCAACGTTGCTCAGTTTCCTGGGAAAGAAATTCGTCGCGCCTCTTTCCAGGTAGATCGCTTTACCGAACTTCCCCTTCATGAAGCGCGGCGCTCCACGCTGGACGACCTGCCCGTCCCAAAGATTGGCCGGCGCATCCCGAGTGAAATCGCCCCGGATCACCGCACCCCACGTCGTCCTCGCAATCACCGATTCGTCAAAATTGATGACGGTCAGGATGTCCTTCTCAATCTGGTCGATGATGTCCGTCTGCAACCCTTCGCCAGACGCTCGATGCGGAGCAAGCAGGGCTGTGGTTAAGACCAGCGCGACTGGAAAAGGAAGAGGCATACTCATGGCAAAGGCTTTGAGAGTCGCTGCAGATCCACCAGGCAATCCTCTTAACGGACATCACTCGCCTTCGATCCGGATGGGGCTGAAGTCACTGACCGCGTTTGTGGTGGTATAGCCTGCGTGCGTGATGGACTTCAGAGGACGCTTGAGCTTGACCTCGATCGTTTTGCCTCCTGCCGTGAGCGTTACTATGCGGCCTTCGAGGTCTGCCGAGACCTCTACTTCGATGGGGGATGCTTTGTCCAATTCGAGACGCTCCATCCCTTCTGCAGGACCGTTGGTGGGGCCGGCGAGGATCACGGCACTTCCCTGGACGAATTTGATGCCGCACTTGATGAGGTCCTTGTCTTTGGGGCCGTCACCAAATGCAACAAAGGCGTTCTCGAAAAAATTGGGGTATCGATACTCGGTCGCCCTCTGCATCTTGACTTTGAGTACCACTCTCTTCTTGAGAGGAGCTTCCAGGAGTTTGATGGCCAGTCCGACTTTCTTGTTCTCTGAGGCGAGCCGGTAGCCGAGAGGCGAGGACGTCACACCCGCGGCCTCCACATGCTGGAAATCTTTTCGTTTGTCAGGCCCTTTGAGCTTGGGAGGTGTGGCCGTACGGGTGGACTTACTGCGCGTTGGAGTAGAAACAAGGGCTTCGCCGCTCATCACGGATTTGGATGCGTCTTCAGGGAGAGGCTTCCCCTCGCCGGATTCGAAGCAAAGGAGCTTGCCGTCCCTCATGGATAGGTAGAGACGTCCTTTGGCGGCAGCCATGCCATCGAATACCGGCACGGAGCTCAGGCTGACCTCGGATATCCTCCGTCCGTCGGTAGCCCGAACTATCCGGAGCAAGACTCCCTTGCGGCCTTCAAAACGTTCGACCGCGTCTTCTTCGTCAGTGAAGGCCAGGATGCTCTGTTCCTTTTTGCCTGCGTCGAGTGGGCCGGCGACGGCAATATGCTCCTTACCGAGGATCATTGCCCGCACCATTATGGAATTCGTATCCGCCCAGTGAGGTTTTGGCTTCGCTGGCCGTTTCCTTCCTTTTCGATCGGGTGCCTCCTCCGGCTTCAGGTTGCTGGAGAACAGGTGATAAGCATCGGAACGGTGTCCCGCCGCTCCACCGGCCACCCGTCGGCGGCCATAGCCGTAAGCTCTCTCTTCATCGAAGCAGAGAATGCGGCCCGAAGGGTAGAGGTTGGCCGCATTGGCCCAGCCGCCCCAGCCCGCGGCGATCTGCGTGCCGATAATCCAGTAGGAGCGGACAAACCATTCCTCACCCAGAAAACCTGTTATTGAGAACAGCCGTGGCTCGGCCGTTTCCGTTCGCTTTCCGGCACGATCGAAAGTGAAGTACTTGAGAAATACTCTGTCACCATTGCCAGTGAGGAGGTCTGACGTCGTTCCCTCCATGTTGAACCTGCCCTCCGAGACGAGCTGCGCGCCAGTCTCTTCGTCAAGGTGATGGAGCATCGTCCTGGAGAGCTGTTTGCCCGTCTGCGGGTCAAGGCGGTAGAGCACGATGCCGCCATCGACGTAGGTGGAGCGTCCTGCGGTGACGTAGAGGGTGTCATTCTGGAGCAGCACGGAGCCGTGAACCGGCCACGACGATTCGAGCTGACCATGCACGCTGACGAGCCGATCCTCCGGCGCAGCACGGAAACGCCACACCAGGGAGCCGTCTTCGGCGGAGACGCAATAGACCCATCCATCGGCGGAGCCGAAGATCACGGTGTTCCTGAAGGCCGTTGGGGTGCTGTCAATTCTGCCGCCCGTCGTGAAGCGCCAGAGCTTGCGTCCGTCATCGGCGGACAATGCGTGCACCGTGTGTTCATCGGTCGAGGCGACGAACACTTTGCCGCGGTAGATACTCGGCTGGGTCAGCCTTCCTCCGACGGTGTCTGACCAGCGCTGGGCCGGGAACTCCGGAACGGGAGATGAGACGGTACCGCTGCGGCGCGAGTCGTGGCGGTACATCGGCCATTCGTCTTCATCGTGGTCTTGGCGCTCCGCGACAAGATCGGAAAGCTGCCGCGGAGCGTCAGCACCACTCGTTGCCTTCCCCTTCTCGATCACTGGTGTCTTTGGGAAGGGCATTCTCAGTCCGGCTCTCTTTTGCGGCGCCATGGCAAAGAAACCTGGCGCCTTTACCGTGAGGAAGCAGGCACAGGCGTCCGGCGGCGCGTAGATCAAGCCGTTCGCCGGAATGATCCCGTACTGGCAGGTGCCTCGTACCCAACTGTTGTTGCTTAGCCATCCCTTATCCAGGCTGAGTACCTCGATGCCTGATTTGCCTGTGAAGATGAAACGTTCTGATGCCTTGTTGCGGTAACAGCGGTGATGCGGCATGCCGACGCGGGGCGCCTTCGTGCTGATTTGCTTGACCACTTTTCCGGTTTTCAGATCCAGCCCCTGCTGGTAGCGCGGGCCCGCCCACACCACGCCGTTGACAACGAAGATGTCCACCGGTGAATTGTATCCTTCACCGCACTTGGCTGACCACAGTTCTTTGCCGCTGCTGGAGTCGTACGCCACAAGAGTGCAGGCGCCTTTTCGCGCGAAGCCTTTCTGATTCCATCCGCTGACCCCCCAGACGGTCTTGCCTGCCGAAGGTTTGTTCTGATCGTTCTTCCCGACATCTCTATCTGCACAGAGAATCACATCTCTGGTCGCCACAAGAGTCGGCGCCGAGAAGCCCATGCGTTTCTCAGGTGTCTGTCGCGGCGTCTTCCAAAGCTCTTCGCCCGTCGTGGTATTGAGGCTGACGACACTGGCCGTGCTCTGGTAATTGAGACGCTCGCCGCTCAATGCCAACGTCAATGGCAGGATACCTTCTTCCGAAACGTTCTTTCTCCATAACTGGCTGCCGCTGTCGGCCACAATCGCGGTAATGTACCTGTCAGACGTCGGTTCGGGCTCGCCGCGACGTTTCAGGCCGACGCCGACCCTATTCACCTCGGACGTGCCGACGACAAGATAGAGGATGCCTTCATGCAGGAGGATCTCTTCCGTTCGATCGGTGCCTTCATATTCCCGCAGCTTCTCGCCGGTCGCACCGTCGAGGGCCAGCAGCGGGCTGGAAAGACCTGACGTGACATAGACCACGTTATCGGCAGCAACGAGTCTGCGTGGCAGGTGCGCCGGACCGGACCGAAAGTGTCGCAGATGATCGGTCCACGAAAGGATATCGTGCTTCCAGAGAAGCACGCCATTGAAGGCATCACGAGCTATGAGCCGCCACTTGCTCGAAAATCGGATCGACGTGAGCGTGGCTTCATCAACGATGTAGTAGATTCGGCCATTCGCGGTGACGGCTGCGCTAAGGCTCGCCATCTCCTCGTGAGTTCTGCCCCAGCGCGGGCCAGTGACCCACTGGATAGATCTTGGGATGTTGACCGTGGCATCGCGGGCCACAGCGTTGTTATCCGGCCCATGCAGGAAGTGGGTCCACTCGTCAATCGTCTTCGGCCACGGCTTGACCGTCTTCTTCCAACCGCCTCCCTGACGTTCACAGACCACCCCTCCCGGAACGAGCACGCGAAACATCTCCTTCATCGTGACGCCCCCCGGCTCTTCGGACACGATGAGGTTCACAAGGTTCTCCGTGTAAGGCAACCGTTTACCGTCGAAGCTGGCGACGGTCACCTTCCCGTAGAGCCCCAGGCCGTGTATATGATCGCGGGCCTTCGCCACGTCGTCCCGGTCGGCGTCGAGGCCGTGAACCAGCATCCTGTCATTTGTCAAGAGCGCCGCGGTGAGTTGCCCGTCCCCGCAGCCGAGGTGTGAAATCAGACCGCCTTTTACGCCGCTGGCCTCCATAATTTCGTTGGCCCTTTCCTTTGGACCGGCAAGGATGTCTGCCCCACGTTGCGACAGCAGAAGAGCAACCAGAATAAAAGCGAACCTTAAAGTGTGAGATGCCGCTGGTACCGTCCTCATATTCTTCATGGTCCTCCTTGTCAGATTGATTTACCTGCCTGCAGCAATCATCTTCCAGCCTGTTTCGGCAGGTTCAACCGGCCATATCCCCGTCGCGCCGGCGATCTGGTGGTAGCGCGCATCAAGCAGAGCTTTGACTCAACTGATCGGTTGGATAATGTCCTGACGTACCTTCACCAGAATTACACCACCATCATTGTAAGCATGTCCATTCCCAGGAAACCCCGCAATTGGTGTCCCATAATCTCGGGACTGATCTGTCTCACTTTCCTGTGCGAGTATTCCGCTCTGTCCGCCGCCGGGGCAGCCTATTTGAAGTTCGATGAAAAATGGACAGAAGAAAATGGCGTTAAGCAGAGACAACAGACGATCCTGCTTTCAAACGGGCGAGTGGAATTCCGGCTCGTTTATAACGTAAGCCTCAAACCTGACACGCCGAAAGGCCGGTGTTTCTCACGGTACTGGGTCTACACCATCGGCATGCCGACGCTGGGGATGACAGGGCCGGGCCCGGCCAACTGGTATGCCCAGGGATTCTTCGATCTTCTGATTGATGGGGATGGTCTCAAAGATTACCTGGCAGTCATCGAGCCGGTCCGCGCTGGCGGGCCTGACGCGATGTTCACGGCGACCTGGAAGACCGGCAATGGCCGCGTTCACGCTCACTTTCTGCTGCGGGCCGGCGATGATCGTCTTCTCATGCGCACCGAATGGGAGACGAAGGCACCCGCCAAGACCGTGGAGCTGAAGCTTCTCAATTACCCCAACTACTTTTACGGGGAAAAAGACCGGTGGATAGCGACGGGTGTGCGGGAAGCTCAGCACACGAAGACCGTAGCCCTGGATCTGAAGAAGGAACCCTGGGTCTTCTTCCAGGATACGGGAAAACCATCCAAGGGAACGTTCGGTGCATCGGCGATCATGTTTGAGCCCGCGGAGGTCAACGATGCGTCCGTCGAAGTAACCGCCTATCCCATCTGGACAACGCTGCGGCTCAAACCAGAAGCCGGAAAGGCGACCATCGCTCTCTGGGATTTCACCGGCGTTGGGACGAACGAAAAGAATCTTGCCTATCTCCGAGAGGCGGGCCCGTTGCTCAGTGCCGACCTTCAGGAATTGAGCCTTGCCGACTGGTCAAAGCCCATCAGGAAACCGGCCAGTCTTCACCCCGGCCGGGATGCTCTTCTGAAGAACGAGGGAACCTTCGAAGTCACGCCCTTCGACGAGATGACGAACACCTTGGTGACACCGCATCGTCCCTTCGCCAAACCCCTCGCTGGTGGCCCCCTTCGCGTTCTGGTGATCGCACCCCGATGGACCCAGCGTGAGACCGTGGAGCTCGCCCAGCGGCTCGACATCGACTACCAGACCGTGTCTGTGAGTAAGTCCGATGAGATGTTCGATAAGCGTTGGATGACTCTCTACGGATCTTACGAACTTTACGGGTACAAACCGCGCACCATCAGCGCAGTGCTCGGCAATCTGTTCGACAAACTCTCCATGGACCACGACTGCATCATCGTGGCCGATGTCCGGAAAGGCATCTTCCCTCAGTATTTTATTGATGTGCTGGGCGAGAAGGTCCGATCCGGCACAGGGCTGATCACCACAGGCAGCGCTAACAGTATCGCCTGGTCGTTGGGCAAGAAGGACTGGAAAAAGAGTCAATTCACTGCCCAGGTACCTCTGGAAGCGTTACCCGCACTGAACGAATTCGCCTGGACAAAAAAGGATGGAAAACGGGAGCTCACGACCGCCTTGGAACTCGATAAGGGACGCGTCCTCATCATGAACTACCGCGTCGCGTCCCGCGGCAACAATGGCCTGACACCCACGACAGCGTCGACTCACGAAACCGTTCCCGCAGACTACGAATACCTGCAGTCCATCCTGGCAAAGGCAGTGCGGTGGGCATCAAGGAGAGAACCTGTCATCTCGATCGAAGCCCTTGACCCTTCTTCGCTGAAGGTTGTGTCCGCTGAAACTCAGAGTGATGTGGAACTGACTGTAACAGTGCACGACCGAGAAGGTCGGACAGAGGTCAAAGAGAACCGAGCAGTCAAACTTGCCAAAGGCGCCAACACGATCGACCTTGGCATAGCTCCTCTGCGCGGTGGCGAGCACTTCCTGGACGTGGGTCTCCGGACGAAAGGTGCGGTCCACGACTGGGCATCTCATCGATTTGAAACCGAGTCGTCCGTCTCGATTGAGAGCGTTGTTCTGAAGAAGCCAGTTCTTTCACCCCTTGACCCGATTGAGGGCATCGTTCGGCTTCGGGGCATCGAAACGCCTGCCAGGCTGCGCTTGAAGGTGACAGACTCGCTCGGTCGGCTCCTCGCGGACCACGAGTGGACGGTCGCAGTCGGAACGGAGAAGCATGAATTCAAGCTCCCACTTTCTGCCCCGGTGGCAGTTGCCCACCGGCTGGACGCGACGCTGTCAGACAAAAGAGGAGACCTGGACTGGTTTCGCGAAGAATTTACCGTAGCCGGCCGGCAACAGGATGACTTCATCTTCCTGGTCTGGAGCGCAGCAACGAACCACGCAGTGCGGCGTGCCATCCTGAAAGAGTTGACGAAGGCGGGCGTCGACACGATCGATCTTGTGGGCGTGCATGCGGTGAGCGGCCCGGAAATGGGCGATAGATGCCGTACCGCAGCCTGGGCGAATCTGCGCCCCATTCCCTACATCACTCGCATTTTCTCATCCCAGAAGACCGGGCTCGTCCGCAAGCCCTGTCTGACCGATCCCGAGCATCTCTCTTCCTGGACGGAAGGACTCCGTGCACGCGCAAATGCCGCGGCTCCCTATTCGCCCCACGGGTATACCCTTGGCGATGAAAATTTTCTGGTTTCAGCCAAGCTTGATGTCTGTAGATCGGCCACATGCCTCCGAGGCTTCCGCGAGGATCTGAAGCGGGTCTACAAAACCATCGGCGCGCTTAATAAAGAATGGGAAACCGACTATCACGCGTGGACCGATGCCAACCCCATCACTTTCGAAGAGGCTAAGAACACCAACCAGTTCGCGCGATGGGCTGACCACCGGCGATACATGGACCAAGTTCTCACCTCGGCTCATGCGCTGGGCCGGCAGACCATACGGCAGGAGGACCCCGACGCAAGGGTTGGCTTCGACGGAGTCTTCACTCTGGATAGTTGGCACGGGTACGATTTCTACCAGTTAGTCAAAGCTTGTGATTTGAATCAGGTCTACTGCCGCCGGCTTAATCAGGTGGAGTACCTTCGTTCCTTCGCTCAGCCCGGAGCGCATCTCGGTGCGTGGCACAATCGCATCGGCAACGCCGACGAAGTCTCCGCAAAGCGTGTTGCCTGGCATCTGCTCTTTCATGGTTTCAACAGCGGCTGGTACTGGACGAGCTACAGCACGGGACCTGCGACCTTTTTCCCGGATCTCCGGCCGACGCCGCAATTGAAATGGATGGCTGAATCGCACAACGAGATCAAGTCCGGCATCGGCAAACTGATCATGAACGCCGAACGGCAGCACGATGGCATCGCCGTGCACTATTCACAGGCCAGCGTTCACGGGAATACTCTGATCGGACGAAAGATTTGGGACGCGCACCGCGGCGCCATGTTCGCCATCGAAGATCTCGGTCTGCAATTCAACTTCGTCTCCTATGAAGAAATTGAGAACGGAGATCTCAAGGACTACAGGGCCTTCGTCATGCCGGCCTCATGTGCGGTGAGCCCCAAAGAACTGGCAGCGATACGCTATTTCGTGAGAGACGGCGGCCTCGTCATTGCGGACGTCGAGCCGGCAGTGATGGATGGCCGCTGCAAAAGGCTGGAAAAGCCAGCGTTGGCAGATCTCTTTGGTGAAGCACTGGCTTTTGAAGTTGCAGACAAGACTCCTGAAAAGGCGGCAGCCTCATTCCGGTTTTCGACGCACGACAAGGGCAAGACTCTCCTGATGAACTTCTCCTTCGCTGCTTACGAGCCACTGAGACAGTTCTCCAAAGAAGCTCCAATCCGTGAGGCCCTTCGGAAGGTCTTCAACGAGAATAATGTGGAAGCGGCCGTAGAGGTTCTCTCAGAGGGCAAGCCGCTGGAAGCGTGCGAAGTCGTCCGATTCAGTAAAGGCAATATCGAATACGTTGGAATCGTCAAAGATGACAATATCAATGACAGAGAGCGACGGACCGCGGAAATTCGATTACCCCGAACCAGCCACCTTTACGACGCTCGAGCCAAAAGATATCTGGGTAGTATCACTCGTCTGCAAACAGAGATTATTCCAGGTGTTCCCCTACTTTACGCCATGTTGCCTTACCGGGTTGAGAGCGTAGATCTGCAACCAGTGGCCCAGAAGGTGGAGCCGGGCACCCACTTTGAATTCAGCGTGCGTCTGAATACCGGCACCAAAGACCTCGCGGGCGATCACGTCATCCGATTGGAAGTCACCGATCCGAAGGGCCGCAAGCTCAGGCATTATGCCCAGAACGTTCTCCTGACCGGCCCTTCCACAGCCGCCCGATTATCTTTGGCGTTAAGCGACCCTGAGGGAGACTACACGGTGACGGCAACAGAAGCAGTCAGCGGCGCCCGGGCGAAATCGGTTGTCAGATTCACACGTTAGCGCCGAGTCCTTGAGGATTCCTTCGTCCCAGCACACTCGCGCTCTGGTCTTCGGGACGCCTTGGACAACACCTACCTAATGGTCTACGCAGGCAAGAGAGGCAGTGAATGGCAGACGGGACTCGCGTCGACTCATTCCCTCTAATCCAGCATCGAAAAAATCCGGCCTGTGATTCTCGGATTGACACCCATTCCAGCGCGCGACACGATGCTTCGGGTATCATTCACAACTCGATTTTCATCACATGCAGAACGAATTTAGAGCCCGCCTGCGCGGCGGGGAAAAGTTGCTGGGCACGATCGTCACACTCTCCTCGCCAGCCGCGGCGGAGATTCTTGCCGACGCAGGGTTCGACTGGCTGTTTGTCGACGGCGAGCACGGGCCTCTGGAAACAGGCGATATCATGGGCATCCTCCAGGCCGTGGGAGATGAGGCCGCATGCATCGTGCGTGTCCCCGCGGCCGACGAAACACCGATCAAACGCGTTCTCGACCTGGGAGCTGACGGGATTATCGCGCCTCTGGTAAACACCGCCGAACAAGCCGAATATGTTGTCCGCTCGGCAAGGTATT
>JASLXP010001073.1 GCA_030740295.1 Planctomycetota bacterium | reverse complement strand
GAAATCTGTCGCACTAATTATCGGCGGTAGGGCAAATTCCTGAGCTGGGACTTTAAGTTTTGCGTGAGCCTTTAAACTGAAACTCAGGATGGCTGTTCTGAACAGAATTGTCCTAGCCTTCGTATTCTCGGAACTGGAGTTCAGTAATTAGTGAAATTTCATGTATCACTTCAGGTTTGGTCATCATGGATTTGGGACTGATCATGTAAAGCACAGCCATACAGCCATTTGCATTCAGAATATGAACGTACCTGAAATTATAAAAAAGTGAAGTTTTCTGTTCAGTTTTTGTATTCTCTCTCCAATGTGTCTTGGCGCAGAGCCTCGATATCTCTCGCTTGGAGCCGCCGCGGGGCGTCAAGACTACGAAGAACAACCTGCCACCGAAGCGCCAAGATTACGTCATTTGGGGGCCGCGTATCGCCGGATTATCGCCAGGGCAGAGGCCATCCCATCCAGTGCGGCACTGATGATGCCACCCGCGTAACCGGCACCCTCTCCGATAGGGTAGAGCCCCGACACGGTTTGGCTCTCGCGGGTCTCTTCATTCCGGCAAATCCTGACCGGGGATGAGCCGCGGGATTCCGGCCCAGTGACGATCCCGGCGTCTGAAGTAAAACCTTCGAGCTTGCGATCGAATTCCTTAAAGGCGGAGACCATCGCACGTCCAACCGCGGCAGGCATCACCTTGCTGAGGTCTGCCTCTATCAGGCCGCGCGGGTAGGTGGAATCAAACGACCGACCGCGGCAGGTTCCCCGGATAAAATCCGGAATGCTCTGGGCCGGAGCGGTGTAGTTACTGCCACTTACACTGAATGCGATACCCTCATATTCCTGCTGCAGGCGGATGCCTTTAAGCGGGTCGTCCCCCTTGATTTCGTGATCGCCGATCGTGGTGACAAAGCCGCTGTTCGCCCGGCCCGAATCCCGTTTGTGATTGCTCATGCCATTGGTGCAGAGCATTCCCGATTCGCTGATGGCCGGCAGCATGATGCCGCCGGGGCACATGCAGAAACTGAAGACGGCACGCTTCTTCTTCCCTTTGTCCCGTACCAGGATGTACTCGCTTGCCCCGAGTGCCGGGTGCCCGAAAGACTGCCCGTACTGGCTGCGATCCACCAGTTCCTGGGGATGCTCCACTCGCAAGCCAAACTGAAACGGCTTGAACTCCATCTCGACCCCCCGGCTCAGCAGCATTTCATACGTATCTCGGGCGCTGTGCCCGATGCCCAGCAAGAGAGGGCCGGAGGGAAGGAACTCTTCACCAACTTGTCGCGGAGCTCCAAGACTACTGACTTGTCGCGGAGCGCCAATACCACAGATCTGGATACCTTTGACTTCGCCGTCGCGCACGACCAGGTCATCCATGCGGGTGTTAAATTGAAACTCCGCTCCGGATTCTTCCATGTGTTTGCGCATCGTCACCAGCACCGCGCGTAGCCGATCGGTACCGATGTGAGGCCTGGATTCATAGAGGATCTCGGCTGGCCCGCGATGCTCGACCATGACCTTCAATATGTATGAGATCAGAGGGTTCGAGGTCCGGCAGGTCAGCTTGCCATCGGAGAACGTGCCCGCACCGCCTTCGCCAAAGAGCAGATTGGATTCATCGTTGTGCGCGCCGCCCTTCCAGAACTTCCGCACATCGCTTACTCGCTCCCTCACAGCCGCTCCGCGTTCAATCACGAGCGGCGAATACCCAAACCGGGTCAATGTATAGGCGGCAAATATCCCAGCAGGGCCGCAACCGATGATCACTGGGCGGCCGGGAAGCGTCGCCTGCCCGGGCTCCACTTCATCGAGTGGGTCCCTGTCATCAACCAAAGAAAATCTGTCAGAATCTGAAGGCGGATTTTCGAGCAGAAGATCTACTGAATATACCCACTTGATCCTGCCCCTCTTGCGGGCGTCGAGGGACTTGCGGGCGATCCGCAGCTCCTGCACGTCATCCACAACAATCCCTATGCGTTCGGCCGCCAGGCCGGTGAGGAGTGAGGGATCGTCATCGAGATCCAGGCGGATGTTGTGAACGCGGACGAACGGCATGGGAGGAGAAGATGGTTGATGGCTGATAGTGGAAGTATGACCATCGTGTGAATGGTCGCCGCCTGGAACCTTGGTTACGATGCCCCTGGGCATCCCATCAACCATTAAACATCAACCATGTCAGAAACTGGTCGCGTTGCCGTCGTCCTGAAGAATCGCGGTGAATTTGAGTTTCGAGAGTATGAAGTTCCCTCGCCATCGCCGGATGCCATCGTTGTCAAGATGTCGCAGTGCAATATCTGTGGATCGGATATCCACCTCTGGCACGGAAGCGCCGCGCCGCTCAAGGAAGGGCTG
>JASLXP010001072.1 GCA_030740295.1 Planctomycetota bacterium | reverse complement strand
TTGAGCAGGGCTTGGGCGCCAGCTACGGGTCGCGGGGATGAGAACAGCGAGGCCAAGGTCAGCCTCGACGCCAGGCGTGTCACTGGGCACAGCGCTGCGATGTCAATAGGGGATGCACATCTTCCGATCGCTGCTGACCTCGGGCGAGTTCATGCTCGATCATGAACTCGCCCGTGATACGTCTTGCGGATTGCAGGGGGAGAACTACGTTGGCGCCAATGATTTCTTCGGTCGCTCAACATTCCACACTGACGCGTGCTTGAATACTGGCCTGTTTTAGTTATGGCTCTCGCCGGAGCAGTAAAGGGCTTCTTCGGTCTCGGTTTTGCCCTCATTTCCGTCCCCCTTCTGGCGCTTACCTGGGACGACCCAAAGAAGATCGTTACCTACATCACGCTCTGCTCCTTTGTGCAGACCTGGCTCATGATAAAGTGGGCACTTCCGCGGGTGCCGTGGAAAGTGATGCCCCCCCTGTTCTCAGGCATGGCCGCCGGTGTTGTTGCCGGCATTTTTCTTCTGAAGATTCTGAGTCCTGAGCCCTTGTTCTTCATTTTGGGTCTGACCGTTCTCGCCATCTCCATCTGGAAGCTTTCGGGCTGGATGCCTGCAGAACCGGTATCAGATGTCCCGCAGTATTGCACGGTGGTCTGCGGTGTGGTGACCGGTGCGATTGGGGCCGTGAGCTGTGCTAACGGCCCACCGCTTATCCTCTACTCCACTGTGCGCGGCTGGTCCGCGCAGACCATCAAGGCTTTTGTACAGCCGGTGTTCATTTTCTCAGGAGTTACACAGCTAATCGGCTATTTCTACATTGGTACCATTACTGGGGACCTGCTCATACTTACAGCCATTACTACCGTACCAATGCTGGTAGCTACCGTCGCGGGTATGAAATTCGCCGACCGCGTTCCTTGCCACGCATTCGACAAGGCGTTCTATTCACTAGTGCTTTTTCTGGGGCTGATCCTGATCTACAAAGGGATATAAAAGTGGATGCCGCACTTCAGCTGACATGCTTTCAAAGGAGTCTCTCCTTGCCGTTGAAAATTCCGGAGGTAAATTTCAAAATACGTTTAGTTGGTCTGCGTTATGGCCAGCATTTTATTTCAAAACAGAAAGTGGTGGCCCGGTGTCGGATCTCTTAGTTTTGGCTCACGGTGAACAAAGCTGGTTGCTGTTCGAAGGAGAACACAGCATCGGCAGAAGTGTGGCGAATTCCGTCTCAATAGATGAGAAGGGCGTCTCACGGTGGCATTGCAGAGTGAGTGTCATGAACGGCGTTGTCGAGATTGAAGACCTCGGCAGCCGATTTGGGACGTTTGTGAACAACAACCTCGTCCGTAAGCAACAACTCAATGTGGGAGACAAGATCCGCCTTGGGGATGCCTTCCTCGAGATTGTGAGTGCAGACGGAGCCTCTGAATCGCAAGTTCCAGTGTCTCCCCCGCCAAATGCTGATCCATATCTGGATCCTGCCGTTACCCAGGAACAGTCGGTCACCGACCAAGACGTCGTCTTCTGTAAGGCCTGCGGCCTCCCGAATCTCAGAGAAGACTCGGACTGTTTTGCGTGCGGCAAGCCACTCCACCTCGCCTGAGCCCCAAGACATGCCAGGCGACCAGGCAAACACTCTCGGTGACAAAGGTGAGGACCTGGCAGCAGCGCATCTGAGGAAACAGGGGTACAAGGTTCTCGAACGCAATTATTCATACCTGATGGGCGAGATCGACATCGTCGCAATGGACGGCGACATCCTCGCATTCGTGGAAGTAAAGACCCGAAGCTATGCGGACCACGGCCCGCCGATCCTCGCGGTGAACGAGCGCAAGCAGCGTCTCTTGCAGAGAACCGCCGAGCGTTTTATCGTGCAGAACAAGCTGCGACGCCCGCGAATTCGCTATGACATTGTGTCTATTGTCATGGGCCACGGAGCACCAACGATCGAGATTTTCAAAAACGCGTTTTGAAACAGGAAGGAAAACCAATGGACGTACTCTGCGTAGGGATTGCCGTGGCTGATGCTATTGGCCACCCCATCGATGTGATCCCGGAAAAGGCTCGCCTCGCCCTCTTCGACCGAATGGAACTGCACCTTGGCGGCTGCCCGCTGAACACCGCGGTGGCTTTGTCACGCATGGGCGTATCGGCCGGATTAATCGGCAAAGTCGGCAACGACGGCTTCGGCGATTTCATCGTGAACGACCTCGGCAAAGAGGGAGTCGACACAAGAGGAATCGCAAGGGACGACGATGCTTCGACCTCTTTCACGTTCATCATGGTCAGCTCCGACGGCGAACGCCGCTTCCTCCACACACTCGGAGCAAACGCGACGTTCAGTTTTGAGGACGTCAACCTGGACCTGATGGACGAAGCCAAAATACTCTCCATCGGAGGCGCTTATCTCATGCCGGCTTTCGATGGAGAAGGCGCGGCCCAGACACTGCAGGCCGCAAAGCAGAAAGGTCTTATCACTGCGCTCGATACCGCCTATAACGATCGCATCGAAGACTGGTTCGCGCTGATGCAGCCATGCTTCCCGCACCTTGATTACTTCCTCCCGTCCATTGAAGAAGCCGAAGCGATCTCCGGCCAGTCCACACCTGAAGACATGGCGAAGTTCTTTATGGATCAGGGATGCGGAGTGGCTGGCATCAAGTGCGGCGGTGAAGGCAGCTACCTGCTTACCGAAGATGGAGGCCAGCACTTCCCTGTGTACAAAGTTGATCCGGTCGACACCTCCGGCGCCGGGGACAGTTGGGTCGCCGGCTTCCTCTGCGGTTTGCTGAAAGAACTGCCGCTTGATGACTGTGCGTTGCTCGGCAACGCTACGGCCGCGCATTGTATTCAGGCAGTAGGGTGCACCGCGGGTGTCAAATCGCTCGAGGAGATCCAGGCGTTTCAAAGAAGTAATGAGTAATGAAGATCTCCGCGATACCGGGCGTCGAGATTCAACTTTCTCATTACTCATTACTCATTACTCACTTCGCCTGCCCTAATTGAAACAGCAGCTCCAACATCTCGCTGACGAATACGGCATCGACGTCATCGGCATCGCCAGTGCCGAACCAGGCGAATACAACAAGTATCTGCGCGGCTGGCTGGATATGGGATACGAAGGCGAGATGGCTTACATGCGGAACAACGTTGAGAAGCGTGAAGACCCGCGCCAGCTCGAACCATGGGCGAAGTCCATCATCTGCGCCGCGGTCAACTACAATGCGAACGCGCCTCACTCCACCGATCCCCGGCCATCGAATCGGGGCTGGATCGCACGTTATGCGTGGGGTGATGACTACCACGACACGTTCAAGAAGACTCTGTTCCGTCTCGCAGACGCCATGCGCGATGAATTTGGGGACGACACGCATCTGAAAGTCTGTGTCGATACCGCACCCATTCTCGACAGGGCCTACGCGGCCTATTCGGGCATTGGCTGGCTCGGGAAAAACACATGCGTGATCCACCGCAAGCTTGGCTCGTTCATATTTCTCGGTGAAATCGTCACCAGTCTCGAAATCGATCCGACTCCTGCGGAAACCGATCACTGCGGCAACTGTACCGCATGCATCGACGCCTGCCCGACCGACGCGATTCGCGAGCCGTACGTGCTGGACAGCCGCAGATGCATCTCTTACCTCACCATCGAACTGCGAGGCAGCATCCCTGCTCAGTTCAGAGAAGACATGGGTACTCACGTCTTCGGGTGCGATATGTGTCAGGATGTCTGCCCCTGGAATCGGAAAGCGCTGCGCACTGTTCGTCCGGAATACCAACCCCGGCAGGGCAGTGTTGCACCGCCGATCGAGGATCTGCTGGAAATGTCAGAAGAGGATTACCGGAAGAGATTCCGGAAGAGCCCTGTTAAGCGGGCCAAGTACTCCGGCCTCCTGCGCAATGCCTGTCTGGCCGCGGGGAACTCTGGTGACGCTTCGTTGATTCCAAGCCTCAGAAAGGCATCGGAGACGAGCCCTCTGGTTGCCAAGTATTCTGAATGGGCTATTCAGAGGCTCGATAATAAATACCTCAAGGAGGAGTGAAGATGACTCAGTCAATCATCGAATTGCTGAAGATTGGAAGAGGATCGTTTGTCTCCGTCATAGGCGCGGGTGGCAAATCCACCCTATTGACCCATATCGCTGATGAGTGCACTGCCAGCGATTTACGGGTACTCATCAGCTCCACAACCAACATGCAGCCGCCTCCGCCTGAAGAGACTGACGAGTTCTTGGTCCGGCAGCCCGGCGAGGATATTCTGGAACGATTGAAGAGAAGCTTCGATAAGCACCAGCAGGTTACAGCCGCGGGCGCCAGCATCTCTTCGCCGGACAGCGAGGGCAGAACTCGCCGGGACAAGATCAAAGGCTTCGAACCGGAGGAAATGGATGCCATACACGCGAACGGACCGCAGGACATCCTGCTCATCCAGGCCGATGGTGCGAGACGCCGCTCATTCAAAGCGCCTGCCCCGCACGAGCCAAGAGTGCCATCACGCACCACTCACTGCATTCTCTCAGTCGGGCTGGATGTCCTCGGGGTTCCGCTGGACAGCGAAAAAGTCCACCGACACGAAATCACTGCCGCTCTCGCCGGGCAGACGATTGGATCGGAAGTCACCATCGACACGATCTTGAAAGTTTCACAGCATCCGGATGGCTACCTGCCGCGCCTGCCACCCAACGCGAGGCGCTTCCTGTACCTGAGCAAGGCGGACACACCCGAACGAATCGAAAGCGCAAGATTCATTCAGTCCAGCATCGATCCCGAAAAATACGAGATGGTGTTCTGGGCAAATCTCACGGGTGACTAGCCCTCGTGCGGCAGGTGAAGAAGGTGGAAAGATTGCCCCATCAGAAGAGAAACAAACCCAGCGAAACAGCTATCTATTCAATCTTCATCGATTCCTCTTCTCACTCTGATTCTTCCTTCTTCACCGATTCCTCTCTCTTTTCTGTTTCCCCCTCAACCGATAAATCTCCCTTCTCTATTTCCTCCTTTTCTGGCTCTTCCTCCTTCATCGGCTCTTCCTCCTTCACCGATTCTTCTACCTCCTCCGATTCTTCCTCTTCATCGGGCGGTTCCGGCTCGGGCGTTTTACGGCCAAGTAACTGAATCCAATGAAAGGTTCGCTCCCAGTTGTCGGTCTCGTGCCGGAGCTTCAGCGTTTGCAGATAAGCGTGGTCAAAATTATCCAGGGCCCTCAATACGTTGGTCCGATGACCGCTGACATTCTGGATCGCGGACCAGAAACCCCAGTGCAAATAGACGCCGCCCGAGTTCTTCTCTATGAGATGTTGAACCCGGCGCGGATCTTCCCAAGCTTTCCATGTCTGTATGGCACTGACGCCCCGGAGGTTAAACATCGAAGGATTATGAGTGAGCACCACACTGTTATGGGGCAGCTCTGCAATCCTCTCCTCAACAAAAGTATGATCTGCACGGGCGAGCCATGCTTCGTGCCCGATGGCTTTCGAAACAGGTATGTAGCGGCTGTAAACGATCAGGAGAAAAGCGGTCGCCACAGCCGCCGCCTGCTCGTCACTCAGCCAGTGACGAAAGATGCGTGCGATCATCTCCACGGCAACGGCAGCAATGATTGATACAGGCATAAAGCACAGCAGTGAGAACCGGTCGTCCGCTCCGTAAAAGTAACTGCCCGCGTAGAAGAACAGAAAAATCCCCCAGGACCATGCAAACCATGACAGGATGACCGCCTTCCCACGCCACGGCACATCTAGAAAGAAACCTTTCGCAAAATCAAGGAGCTTCTCACCATCCCAGTCATTGTAGAGGCGAATCGTGCCACCGACGAAAAGACCCAACACAAAGAGCCACGCATAGGGAACGGGAAAACGATGCACGTCATCCCAGAAAAAGAAGCGTACGTTCTGATAGACATTACCGTCGCGGTATTCACCGATATCCCACGCTTGAACCAGCCCGATCGGCTTGTTCTGATCGTAATTGCGAACATTCGGAAGCCGCATATCCGTCCATAGATTATGGACTGCAAACTTACCATGGTCCGAACCCCACTTGTAATTCCGCACGGAGTAAACATGGCAGAAATGATGCGGAATCAGAATCACGAACAGCAGAACTGCCAGATACAGCCTGTTGCCAAGATATTCGTCCGGACGCCAGAGAGCGATGATCAGTGCCATCACTCCGCCAACCAGAATGGACTCCATCCGAAACTGGACCGCAAGCGCGGTCACCGTTGCCAGGAGCAGTAGTCGTGATGACCTGGGGCGCTGCACAAAGAAAAGTGTGGATAGTATTGCGAGCCCCGCGAAGAGCGCGGTCGTCGGCTCTGCGGCCATGGTGCTGTACCAGCGGTGGTTGTTCGGAATGAGAGCGAAAATCAGCGATGCATAGAGAGCCAGGTTTTCCTTCCCGAACACAAAGAGCGAGATGAAGAATACGGTGAGGATACTTCCCGCGATCGCCAAGTTGTTCATCAGGTGCGAGAGGGCTTCGCTGGGCCCCGTCACCCGGTAGATCAGGCTCAGCAGGTACGGGTATGCATTGGCCTGCTTATTGAAAACCCCCTCAATCAGGTAGTAGTTGCCGTCTCGCCAGATGCCCTGATTGGTCATTACCGCCTGCCCGGCATGAGAAATGGCAAGACCTATATTCCCATAAATATCTTCGTCGAAATAGATGCGGTGCGTGCGCGGGGCAACCAAACATGTAATGAGAAATCCGGACAGCGCAATCAGCCCCAGAAGCAGCCACGTCCGCCGGCTGATCCGCGCACACAGCAGACGGATGTCTTTGAAGTTGATCACCACCGCCAGCACGAGCAGGCCGAAATTAATATCGAGAAAAAACGGAGCCAACCGCGCCACTCTGTTCTGCAACGTTCCGATGGTCGAGTTGCCAGGAATCAGACTGTTGATGCCAAAGAGAAACACATAAACGAGAGCGAACAGGAACCCAATATTGATGGTGAGAAAAGTGAGCAGCCAACTGGAGTGGGGCCGCGGGCAGCGTTGAAGCTGCCAGAACCCCGGCGGGGCCGGGCTCTCATGATCGGGCTCGAGTTTGTTCTGGGTCTCTTCCATGGGCTCGTTTTACGCAGGCAGACGCACCAGGAAATCGCCCAGCACGAGGTAATCGGCCTTCGTTTCCCGCAGTGTCCGCAGAGCATCCGAAGGTGAGCAGACCAGCGGTTCACCATGCAGATTAAAACTGGTGTTCAGTATCACCCCCAGTCCGGTACGGCGTTCCATGTCTTTTAGAAGCTCTTTGAATTTCGGCGGGGTGGGGGTGTCATCGCTGACGATTTGAGGCCGGCACGTTCCGTCGATGGCGATGACCCCGCGCATATGCTCCCGGAATTCTTCCTTCACCAGGTACGCGTTCGTCATGAAAGGGTCAGTCTGGTCATGAAAATCTTCGAAGATCCTTTCCGCGGTTGAGCGCAGCATGGATGGACAGAATGGCTGGTACCAGACACGCCGCTTCAGCCGCAGGTTGAGATCATCCTTGATCTTCTCGCGGCCGGGATGAGCGATGATACTCCTTGCCCCGAGCGCACGGGGTCCGAATTCCATCCGGCCCTGCAGCCACAAGCCTATCGAACCGCTTTCAACGAGAGCGCCCACCGCATTCACGATGTCTTCCTCTTTGGTGTAAGGAAAGCCAAATTCCTTGACCGCCGTCTCCATCTCCTCCTCGCTGAAATCGAGCCCGAAATAGATCTGCTGGAACGAATAAGAAGTTACACCATTCCGATCTGCATTCAGTGAGAGCGCTGCACCAAGGGCGAGCCCGCCGTCGCCCATGTGCGGGAATACGAAACAGCCTTTTACTTCCGGCAGGAGCCGGATAAGGCGATTGACCTGGATGTTGGCGAAGATGCCGCCCGCCAGTGCGACGTTTTCGGTCTCCATCTGCCGCACAGCGTTTTGCACAAGCTCGATGACTTTCACTTCAAGCGTGCGCTGCGCCATGTAAGCGAATTGCTCGGAAGGAAAATGCCACAGCAGCTCCTTCAGTCGCTGATACGTGCGATGCGCCCCGTACCGGGCATGAAGAGTCAGACCATCGACCTTGAACCACTCCAGCATCGGATTCTGATCATCCGGCAGCGGGTACGCATACGTGGACAGTGCCATCACTTTGCCCTCGTCCTCGAGCTCGCGCATATTCATCAAGTTGGTCACATGCTCGAAGAAAATCCCAAGCGATTCTTTGCCGGATATTGTGCTGAGCCGTTCGAGTTTGCCGTTATCGAACAGGCTGACACCGCCGGATAGCGCGTCGCCAATTCCGTCGATAGTAATGATCGCAGCCTTGTCAAATCCGCTGCAGTAGGCGGCACCGGTCGCGTGGCAGAGATGATGATCGACAATGTGGAGCTCGAAATCTTTGAGGCCGCATCCATTGAGTTCCTTGCGCACCAACCGATGCGTGAGTTTGCGGCTGATGCCGGTCGGCGGCCACTCGGTAAGAGTGTATTTGGCGCGCTTCTTAATTGGGGTCAACAGCCCCGGCCGCTTTTTGCGACGGCGTATCTTGTAGTACTCCTCCTTCATGGCGGGGAAGAAACGAGTCAACGTTTTCGCAAAGTCGGCAGTCGAAACCGCCACCTGATCGATGTTTTCCGGAGAGAGGTTCAACCGCTCGAGCATGGCCGAGATGGCCAGCTTGGGAAACCCGATCTCCAGCTTGCGCCGAGACAGTCGCTCTTCGTTGAGCGCGTACAGGATTTCATCGCCCCGGACAATCGCCGCGCCGCTATCGTGGCCGTCCCAGATGCCGAGGATGTGTTCTTCTGCCATAGATTCTTTCAGGTTGTCGTGCTCTTCTTGGATGCAAAACGTGTCAGGTGGGTTCCAGCCAACAGTGCCGAATTATCAGAGCTCGCCCGGCTTTGAGAAAAGAAAAAAACTAGAAATCAGCAGCCCCGACAGATGCCAGGGCTTTCAAGGAGCCATCGACCTCCGTCCGGTAGAGCGCCATCTCACCTTCCAGCTTAATCTGCTTGCCATTCCTTGCGTTCACAACAACTGGTCCTGCCTTTTGGTCTTGAGGATCGCCAGCAATAAATATATCGCTTCGGCCATCTGTCAGTTCCAGCTCAATCACGACCTCAGGATCGCTTTCCTGCGATGTATGCCTGCGGATGCTCCGTACGGCGCGTTCGCGTTCAAAAGGCTCGATGATGCTCACGAACGTAGAGGCCAAGGGGGCCTCTTCACTGCGCCGTCGGACCATGACACGCGGTATCCACGATTGAACGGTGCAGTTGTACTTGCCCTCAACGACCCATCCTTCGCAGGTCCAAGCTTCGGCCTTTTCGGTCAGATCAGTGTAACGGAGACGAACGTTACATTCGTTTGGCAGAATTCCGTACCGGTCTTCGATTTTCCATTCCACGCTCCATCCCGGCTTGGGCGCAGGGTCGCGTTGAAAGCCTCGCATCTGAGTCTTGAATCCGAATTCTTCGGCTGGCTCGAGGCTGAGACCCTCTGCGGCGATGTTCCCAAAGTGACTGTGGAAGAACTTCGCGTGGTCGCTGCCGCCAACGACGCGGAAGATATCCACGATATAGAAATCGGTTTCTGAAATATCCACCAGAGCAACTGTACGCTCATAACGGGCCTGTTCGACAACCTTGTCCCCGAATGCCCGGATGGCATGAAATTCTTCTTCGTCTGCCCAGAGCGTCGCCTTCGATTGTTCCGCTTTGCTGCTCTTCTGATTTTTGCCATCGATGACCACCGTATTGTGCGCGGCCGTCATACGATACCAGTTGGCTCGTTGCGAGCTCCAGCCGCCAAAGTGGACGGGCGGATAACCAAAGTCAGGCATCAGGTCGAGGCCCTTTGCGAAGAGCCCCACGTTCATCGCGTCCGCGTGATGGTGATTACCGCCAGCGTCGTAATGCATCCAGAGGGCCCGTGCGTGCTCCCCCTGGCCGGAACGGAGAATGCCCAGGCACCACTGTTCTTTGTGGATGCTTCCCTGTTCAATCGCTTCCCCTTCACTGGCAACGATCTCCTCAACTCTTCTCTGCACATCGGCAGATCTTGAGCCGAACATGTCCCCCTGCAGACCGTCCGTGCATTTGCTCCTGGTGTGGAAGAGCACTCGCGCGAAATCCGCATCTCCGCTGATTTCAAAAAGCCTCCACAGAAACGTGAATGAAGAAGGCTCGATGAGCTTGAAAGAATCCTCTGCTCTGGATTCGTCACCCATCGGATTGAAGATCACACCACGATATTCTTCGGTTGGCCCAGCGAACCAGCCGGTATCGCCTACCAGCGGGTAATACTTCTGCATGCACCAGGTGTCGATGAAAAAACGATAGCCTTGGATCAGACGAGGATGCGCGGTCACGGTCTCACTGATGAACCCGTCCTCCAACAGGTCAAACCAGCCCAGGAAACTCGCTAACGCCTGAATAACGAATGCCGAATAATTCGAGAGTCCTTTCTCGCCTGTCACCCCATCCACCGCGGTCGCTCGCTCCAGTATCTCAGCCAGATCCGCAAGAACTTCTTCTCGGCAATCAGGCCAATCCAGCACGGTCTGCATCATTGCGACAGCGATCTCCTTCCTCGGGTAGTTGGAGCGAATCTTGTCATCATTCTGAATGGCGTCCCGCAGTATTCTCTCCTCGATATTCCTTTGAATATCCGCAAAGGCCTTCTTGGGATTCTCAATCTTGAACTCACGCGCCTTCCTGCTGAGGAACTCCACCAGCTCGTGGTCCCTGCTCAGGGCTTCCATCACCATGTCATATGCCAGGGACATCTCTCGCGTCTCTTCACAGGCATCATGCCAAGTCGAAACATATCCTGCGCTGCCGGGATTCTCATACATCCATGCCTGTTCCTTGAAATCAAAACTCGGATACAGATCCGCTACGCGATCCAGCAGAATGCCAGCCTTGTGAGCATAACGGAGTTCCCCGCTCACCAGGAACGCGGCCGCAAGATTCTTAATGCCGAGAACAACGCCTGATTTCCATTGCCCGTAGATCAGGTAGGCGCCGATAAACCGCCATCTTTTGTCGCCATCGACGAATCCTTCGCCGTCATCGACACCAAAACCGCGAAGGGGATCATCGACATCCGGATGGTCTTCATTAAACAGAAGAGTTCGATCCGATCTTTCCGGATCGAATACGCCATGTTCGTCGAGCCCGCTTTGATAGAAGGATTGAAAATCGTTTTTTGGAAACAGTTCCTCACAACGGGGACAGCGAAGTTTCCAGGGATGCGTCATCGGCTCAGCGACCCACTGATACATCGGCACCGGTTTACTGCAGGAGGGGCAATGCCCATCCGACCAGACCATCCAGGAACGATTGATCGTCGCCCCGAACATCATCTGCCAGAGCTCGTCATCTGAAAGCGTGGCCCAGGGCTCGGCATTCTGACGGATTCTGTCAGCGACGTCTGAGGCCCAGGTTTCATTTGAGACATTGCTGCGGACCCGCTCAATGACATCTGGTGTATAAAAGGAGCTGGTTGTCTTCATTGCTGCCTTAATCACAGGTACTGCCATGGCAGCTTGTGCAACGGTTGGTCGCGTCAGATTGCTGCCGTAGGATTACGGCTACCGACTATGTGCGGAACTCACCGAAATGTCCAGCATCGACAAAAGAGCCACAGCGAAACTCATACTCATCCTGATCTGTGTCGTTCTCTTCTGGAATTCAATCTTCCTCTACCCGCTGAAGGTGCTGGTTGTAATGTTCCACGAGTTCAGCCACGGCTTTGCGGCGATCCTGACCGGTGGCTCAATTGTCGAGATTCAACTCTCACCGCATCAGGGCGGATTCTGCGTGACCATGGGTGGTAATCGGTTTCTGACGCTGACCGCGGGCTATCTGGGAAGCCTCCTCTGCGGCGGATTTATTCTGGTGATGGCCGCCCGCACGGACCTCGATGAGATCATTTCGTGGGTGCTTGGCATTTTTATGGTCGTGATGG
>JASLXP010001071.1 GCA_030740295.1 Planctomycetota bacterium | reverse complement strand
TAAGATTCCAACGGCACGGAACTACGATGCGGATTCGACCTGCGCGAACAGCCCTTACACGGATTATTTCGTTGCGTCCTTCGAAAAGGTTCTCAAAGAGTCCGACCTCGATGGCATCTACATGGACGGCAACACAAAGGCTTCCCTCTGCGCCAACTCACATCACGGCTGCGGATACCGCGATTCGAAGGGACAGTGGCAGGGAACGTATCCCATCTTCGCCACCAGGGAAATGCTCAAGCGGCTCTATGCAGTCACGCACTTGAACAAGCCGGAAGGAATCGTCGACGTGCACCAGTCCTTCTGCCTCTGCATACCGACGACTTCATTCTGCGACATCATCTACACAGGAGAGCACGAGCCTTTCAGCCCTGAGCGGCTTCCCGAAATCCGAGTGAGATACGCCCGGCGTGCGTGGGGAATACCCATCGAGACGCTGGGCAGCACGCCGCTCTATCTCCGCTACGCCAGACGTTACTGGGCTTACATGCTCATCCACGATGCGCGGGTACGGCCAGGCGGCGCCAACGGCCGGAACGACATGCAACGCAAGACGGCAAGAATCCGCGACGTGATCGAACCGTTCCGCGAGCCCGGCTGCCAATGGCTGCCCTACTACCGCCCCAGCCCATTCGAATCCCGGACAAGCCAGGTTCTCGTCTCTGCCTGGGGCAGGCCAAAGGGCGACTACATGCTCGCGGTCGCATGCTTCGCAAAGGCGGCCGGAACTACGGAGAGCCGCATCAAGCTGAACCTGAACGGCGAATGGAAGGCCACCAATCCCCTCACCGATGAAGTCTTCTCAATCGAGAACAAAGTTCTGCATTTGAAGCTGGGTTATGAAGATTTCAGGCTGGTGCACCTGGAGAAGACTCCCCGTCAATAGTGCTCCTATTTCGAGGGCGAGGACAACAGATGTCACGTGGAACCGCGAAGGTCCGGTATCTCCATTACGTTGCCGCCCTGCTCTGCGGAATCGTGCGCACAGATTCCCGGCAGCGTGTAGTCCATCGACTTGTAGACATCGATGGGCGGCTCTGTGTCATTGCGGACGCTGTCGATGAAGCCTTCGATGCAGACGGAAAGCCACACCCTCCCGTCGTCCCGGTCGGCCCATTGCGCGGGCAGGTCGACCCAGCTCGAGCCTGAATGCTCATCCTCGAACCACGCCTTGACCGATGATTCTCCAATGCGGAGCATTTTGACGCTGCCTTTAGTTCCGTAAAGCCCAACGAAGTAGGCAAAGGGATGGGCAATGGAAAAGCCGTTGGTCAGTCGGACAAGGCTTCCCTTCTCTGTCTTGAAGATGCCGACTTCCATGTCGATGGCGCCGCTCCCCGGCACTGACTTGCATCCCGATTGAAGCCCCGATGCGGTGACGCAACGGTCAGACATCAGGTGAAGAAGCGGCCCGAGCGTGTGCGAACAGTATTTAAGAGGGGGCAGGTCAGTCGCCCGCCAGGCGAGTCCCAGATTCGAATGTTTGTCTCTGTCCTTGAGCGGCACGTAAGCTCCGGACTCGTCGATAAAAAATATGTTCCGGCAATCGTGCGTGTATTCGCCTTCTGCGTAGACGATTTCCCCGAGCTTGCCGTCCTCGATCAGTTTTTCCCATGTCTGCACCCAGCCCATGAAGATGTAATCCTCGGTCAGCATGTATCTTGCCGAGGAGCTTCTGGCGGCATTGACGACCTCTCGCGCTTCATCGACTGTGTACACGCAGGGCGTCTCACAGATGACGTGCAAGCCTGCCCCGAGGGCCGTCACGCTTTGCGCCGCGTGGTCGGGCCCGCGTGTAATGATAGCGACGACATCCATGCCGCCGTCATTGATGAAAGCGTCATATTCTGTGAATGTCCGAAGATCGCCGTAATCCTCGAGTTTATGAGGGTTCTCATCGCATACCGCCACGACTTCGCAGCCCGATATCTTCCTGAACTCCTCAACAAAAGTTCGGCCTCGGCCAAGCCCGGCCACACCGCATTTCAGTTTCATTGGACTGTCCTCTCAGGTGAGTCTCTTCCAGAGTCGCGCTGCTCCTTTAATAGAGGAGCGTCTCTCGCACATTATTGACTATTTGCACATTCTGACACAAGTCCCAGGGTCCTGACGTTTCAGTGACGTTTCTTTTCCAGATGAGACTGTTTTAATAGTTCCTGTTGTGGAAAGCTCAACCGAGAGGTGACAACAAGACGACAATCCCTGCCCCAGAGTAGAAGAAAGTAACCATGCTCTTCTTTCGCGCGCTTCTCTTGTTCCTTCTTGTACCGTCCGCCCGTGGGGAGCCTTTAGAGCAGACAACAATTCCGGGAAACGCATGGCACATCGCTCCAGCGAGCATCCACCCGGACGGTTCGACGAAACTGATCTGCGTGTGCAATCACGGAGAGATCTATTGCCTCGACCCTATGCCATACTACGCCAATTGCTGTTCCGTGCGCGAGATGATCTCTTCCTGCAACTCCGGGCCGATGTCCGCGAAGTAATCGCTGTATCCCGCGACCCGGACGATCAGATTGCGGTGCTCGTCGGGACGCCTCTGCGCGTTCCTGAGGGTTCCCGCGTCCACAACGTTGAACTGGCAGTGGTGCCCGCCCAGACCGAAGTACCCTCGCACCAGACCACACAACCGGTCCAGCCCCTCGCCGCGGAGCAGCGATGGGTCAAACTTCAGATTCAGGAGTGTGCCCCCCGTACGCGCGTGGTCGATTCTGGCGGCCGACTTCAGCACGGCCGTAGGGCCTCGCACATCGGCCCCCTGGGTCGGTGAGATGCCCTCCGAGAGCGCCTCGCCCGCTTTCCGGCCATTGGGCAAGGCACCGGTGACTTGCCCAAAGTAGATGTGCACCGTCGTGGGCAGGAGGTTGACCCGGTAGTGGCCTCCCTTCGTGTTAGGGCGGCCGTCGAGGCAATCGAAGTAAAGATCGAAAACTCTTTCAGCAATCTTGTCAGCACAGTCGTCGTCATTGCCGTAAGCCGGTGTCCGAAGTGCGAGCATCTGCCGGAGTGGCTCGCGGCCGCCGAAGTCGGTCCGAAGCGCGTCTAGCATCTCTTCCATCGAGAGTTTGTGTTCATCAAAGACGTGGCACTTCAGTGCGGTCAGAGAGTCGGTCACCGTGCCCATCCCCACGCCTTGAATGTACGTCGAGTTGTAGCGCGCCCCGCCGTCGTGATAGTCCCTCGCGCGTTCGATGCAGTCATCCATCAGAACCGACATGAAGGGGCACGGCATTTCTGTAGCGAACAGGCGCTCAATTCGGTTGTTTCCCTCGATCTTCACGTCCACGAAGTAACCCAACTGTTTCGAGTATGCGTCGAATACGTGGGCAAACGACTCGAACCTGCGCGGATCGCCTGTCGCAGGCCCCACTTGCTGTCCTGTGTTCGGGTCGACTCCGTTGTTCAGGGCAAGTTCCAGAATTTTGGGCCAGTTCAGATAGCCGGTCAGCGTGCAGCTCTCTTTGCCGAACGAACTGATCGTCACGCACCCGCTGGGGCCGCCGGTGCGGGCGTCTTCTGCCGTCTTCCCCGCGTGCAGCATCTCCTTCAGGATCACGTCGGTGTTGAACATCGAAGGCTGGCCCAGCCCCGTGCGAACGACCTCGGCCGCGCGCCGGAGGAACTGGTCAGGGTTGGTCTTGCTCAACTGGATGCACGCGCTGGGCTGGATGAGCTGCATCTCCTCCACCACCTCCAGGATCAGAAAGGACAACTCGTTTACCGCGTCCGACCCGTCCGTCAGCACGCCGCCGACGTTGATGAGACCGAAGTCCTGGTACGTGCCGCTCTGTTCCTCAGTCACGCCCACCTTCGGCGGGGCTGGCTGGTTGTTGACTTTGACCCAATAGCATTCCAGCAGCTCTTTAGCCTGTTCCCGGGTCAGGCCCCCGGACTCCGTTTCCGCTTCGTAGAAGGGCCAGAGGTGCTGATCCAGCCGGCCCGGCGTGAAGGAGTCCCACGTGTTCAATTCTGAAATGACGCCCAGGTGCACGAACCAATAGCTCTGCAGGGCCTCGTGGAACGTGCGCGGCGCGTGCGCGGGCACGTGCCGACATACTTCGGCAATCGCGAGTAACTCGGTTTTCCGTTGGGTGTCCGCCTCGGTCTGGGCAATTTCCTCAGCTCTCTCCGCGTGTCGGTTGGCGAACTGGATGATGGCGTCACAGCAGATCTCCATCGCCTTCAGTTGCTCTAGCCTGGCGATGTCCTCCGGGGCACCACCGTCGAGCTCCTCCCGCTGCGCGACGATACGCCTCTTGAAGTCGAGGAAGCCGTGCCGGTAGATCTTGTCGTCGAGGATGGCGTGACCGGGGGCCCGCTGTTCCATGAACTCCGTAAACACACCCGCGTCGAAGGCCGTGTGCCAGTCGTCGTCCATGGCGGCGAAGACCTTCTCGCGAATGGTCTTCCCTTCCCAGTGCGGGATGATCTCCTGCTCATAGATGCGGCTGGCCTCCCCGTTAACCAGGAACGGCGTCCGCCTTCTGCTGTTAACGATGCGCAGGTCTTCGAGGCTGTGGCAGCAGAGCTCGGGGTACGTTGGGGTCGCCTTCGGGGCTGGACCGCGCTCGCCCACGATCAGTTCGCCTTTATTGATGCAGACCGTCTTGTGCTGCAGGAGATGGTTGAAGGCCAGTGCGCGCCCTACCGGTACGGAGCACTTCTCGATCTCGCCGCTCTTGTAGAATTCGGTCAGCAATTCGGCCCGCTCTGTGGAGACCGTGGGCACCGCCTCAATGCTCTGCGTCCTCAGGCGTTCCACTCGTGGCGTCATGTGTTGCGTCCTTGCGTGAAGTTTCCCGTGCTGTGAAGAGCGCGTTCGGCAGACGGCAGGCACGGAGATCTGTGCCACAGCTCCATGCTGCCGCAGGAATTTTAGGCCGAACCGGCCCTGGCCGCCATGGGCATTTGGGCAGGCGCAGAAGGTCGTAAGGTCAAAAAACTCATCCGTGGGACAAGCTCTTTGCTAATCGGGAATTGAGCAGCTGGCCTGGCCGAGATTTCAGACGTGGAACGACTCTCTCAGGCCAGTGCAACACGTGAAAACGCGGCCAGATGGATCCATCCAGGGCTCTTCGCAGAACAAAGCACATATATTGCCGGCCAATTCACGCAGCGTTCCGATGGTAATACTTCAGCATGCCACCGAGTTAAGCGGCCGAGATGGCAGATCTCTTGTCGCCTTAACCCAATTGGGAGGCGGCTTACGGCACGGATGAGTTTTCTGACCCTACGACTTAATTCAGTTTCCTTCATTAAACAGGCACCATACTTCACCATTGTTGAGCACAAGAACAGCGTCCGGAGCCCCGTCGGAATTCATGTCGGCAAAGACTCCAGCCTGCTGTCCGTCGGCAGCATTCATCTCAGCCCCCTGGAGCGAGGTAAACAAGCGGACAGCAAAGCCAAAGGATCGGAATCCGCGGTTGAAATAAAACTGTGGCAACTGTTCGTGATAGGTAACCATCAGATCCGGGTGTCCATCGCCATTAATGTCCGCTGCCGAGCACCACGAAGCGAACCGGGCTGCCTTGTAAGACACCTCGCCCGACTCCGCGAGACACTCAACGAATTTGACATTGCCTTGATTGTGAAAAATCTTCGTGCCATCGTCGCCGCTGAGAACGACGTCGATTAAGCCATCCCCATCGAAATCAGCGACCGTTGAGACTGCTTTCCCGTGAGTGGTTGACACCGCACAAGACCTTGGAGATTCGTATGAGTTGGCTCTGTTGCCCTCGAAGAAGAGGCCGCCCTTCTCGAAGGGAACGATCGCATCGGACAGATTGTCTCCTGTGAAATCCGAGACGACGATTCTCGACGGCTTACCCAGACCGTCGACCTCTTTTTCGGAAAGCATGGTAAAGAGTTTTTTCGACAGCTTTTGGTGTCCGGTGTTTTTCGAGAGTTTGAGGTCCGCTTTGTTGGTGACGTCAGTGATAGCTCCTTCCTCTCCTCTTCTGAGGCCCCGAAAGATTCTGTCCCCTTTAGGGCTGGCAATGTGAAGGTATGGGGCGCCATCGCCGTTCAGGTGAAGAACGCGAATCGCGATGGGAGCGCCATCGACCGTGCCGATCCTTTCCATCGGATCCCACATGATACCGGCATTAACGGGAATCCTTGTTTTCCCTTTGGATTTGAGGATGTGCTTGACGCAGCGAGTGAGCATGTCTGTTCCGCCGTTCCAGACGCCCAGCAGCCAAGAGGACTCTTTCTGCAGCTCCAGAAGCCCGTCTCCGAGAATTCTCAATTCGAACCACCTGGCTCGAACATGGAGAAAGCCCCGTCTTTTCTTTCCTTTTCCTCCGATCATGAGCAGGCAGTGTCCGTTGTCTTTCTTCAGCAACCCGAGCATTGCTTCGACTTGCCGAGGTTCGGATTTCTCGAAGGTCAGAGTGACCTTGTTCCTCTGGTTTCCTTTGAGGGTTTCTACGGCTTTGAACTTCAGAAACGAGGTCTGCGCTGCTCCTTCTCTCCTGAGCGAAAGGATCTGCTCTGCATCCCGGACTAACTCGACCGGCGTGACATTCGGATTGATCATCGCAGAGGCAACTGCGAGAAGAGAAAAGGCAGCGAAGAGTGTTATGGTGAAAGATTGCTTTACCTGTCCTGCCGATGACAGACTATCGGAGAGATCAGGAAATCTATCACCAAGATGAGAGCCCATAGTGCTTCCTGACGTGAGCCTCATTTTTTCTCCTTAAGAACTCTCTCTACTTCACCAGCCAGATCAAAGAGTTCTCTCGTATTCCTGGCCCAATTCTGCATGCCAAAGGGTGCCCTGCCTCTTTCCGTGTCATGCCAGATGTCGAACGAGTTTGTGTAATGCATTCGCATGGCATTGGTTCGTGAGTCCAGTAGAGACCGGCATTTTTCGGCCAGCCCTTTTGAAAGACTCGGTCCATTCTCAACCAGGGACCGCTCGACAAAGATACGAGCTTCTGCAAGCTGGTTTCCGAATCGAGCATTTTCCAGCCGAACCGTGGAAAGGGGGCCGTCCTGGCCAGGAGACAGGAGATCTGTCGTGGTGTTGCCGAGGCTCAGATTGTGAACATTGGATGACGGGAACCGATTGAACAGGGTCCCGCCGGTCCATCCATCATGGCCGTGATTCTCGCCAGGTTCGGCCAGTCTGAAATAATCACCCCCGACCCGACCATTGCCGTTTCGGCCATTGACGAGTGTGCTTTCCATCCAGATATGAAACTTCCAAGGCTCAGGGAAGCCGAACAGGTTTAACGTAGGCGAACCGAATCGATTGAAGTTGAGAATCAGGTGATCTGGATCGTATTTCCAACCGTAGTAGCGGCGATTCTGTGGGTCCGGTGTTGGTTTTCCCCAGATAAGTGTGGTGCAGCCGACTCTAGTCTTTTTCTTTCGGTCGGAGATGTCATAGACGTACGACTTCTTGTCGAAGTGCGCTTCCCGGTGCCACTTCGCATCGGGAAGGATATTCCGAAACATCGCCACGTGAGCTGGATGAGGATCATGGTCGTCCGCCGGAATCCCAAACATGATTTTCTCTACGAGTCCTTTGTCAGCCAACCGGTCACTGATCTGTTCCAGAAGGGGTGTCCAAAGGTCTTCGCATTCCGGGGAGCCGTATTCTGGCAGTTTCATGTCTGACTTTTTGCCGTCAGCCATGACGGTCACTCTGGCGCTTCCTTCCCGCGCGACTTCCCAGCCCCAGACATTCAGGCTGATGACCTTAAGGCGAACCGGATCGTGATATTTGAGTGCCGATTCCAGATATCGGTCGAATCGGCTGAAATCATATCTGTAAGAGCCGTCTGGCTGACGGATCCACGGAACCATGGATTCAGAGTTGCCCAGTTGTGTTTTCGAGGTTAAGGGAAAGATGAGACCAATGTTTCCTATTTCACCCATCAGTTTGAGAGACTTCTCGATGAGCGCCCAGTGCTTCTCTGTCCACGGCTCGACTTTATAATACTTTGCCAGAGTGTCTGGGGACTGGTAGAGGAAGAATAACGATGTGTAGTCTCTGAGGTCGGGGAGGGTCCAGTCGGCGACGTGCAGGCGGATTGGGATTTCCGTGACATGATCGGGATAGTTGGCCTGGACAAGGAGTACTCCTCTATAGTCACCGGGTGGGGTATTTCTTGGTACACGGATGTTGACCCAGATTGGCTGAATGGCGAATCGGGTTGGTTGAGTTGAAAGGCCCAGTGAAGAACGAATCAGCGATGACCAGGCTTCACTCTTACCCGTAGAGGTAACGGGTACGCTTTCAGGTGGCTGGAAGTGAAGCACATCGAATCGCGGGCTGCGGAGCCCGTGCTCCCAATCGAAATCGCCGCTGGCGTAAATGGGATTCAACGCCTCATAGTAGAAGCTTATGTTGTCGTCGGAAATTGCGTTCACGCCTGTTCCTGTGACGGCTTTCAATTCACCTTTCTCAATTCTCAGGTCATCAATCGGCGTTCTTGACCGCACTATTACATGCGCGGCGAAAGTGCCGTTACGTGCAGCGGCAATTTCTATTGCCGGCCGGAAATCCTTCAGTGTCATTTCAACCGGGTCAGCCCGTTCAGCAGTCGTCAAGGTCTGCCATACGTGCGCCGTCCAGGCATGGAAGCCCGGTTCCTTCTGCGGCAACGCGCCTGCCGACGCGTGGGCCTTGAGGGAGAGCGTGGCGAGACCAACAGGTGAGAACTTTAATCCGAACTTCTTATCTCGACAGGCGGCAGGGAATTCACTCCGATGGAGTTCGATCGCCAGGACGTTGAGGCCATCTTTCAGATGCCGCCGATTTATCTCGATGAGGCGGATCTGTCTTTCACGCAGGGCCCAGGCCGGGGCATCATAGAAATCTTCGTTCGCATCTGGCTTTGGCTCCTTGAACGCGTCGAGCGGATAGTCTTTGGCTGGAGTCGTCGGCTGGAGCTTTCCTTCGGGCATGAAAGCTCGGGCCACTTCCTTTCCATTCAGGTAAGCGACGAAGCCCCCGCGGAACGAAATCGAGAGGGTGAGATGCCTGATCTTCTTGCGTTTCATGACAACAAATTTGCCTCTCATTGAGACGAGTCCGATTTCCTCGACGAAAGGATCCGTACCGCGCAAATAGACGAGGTGTTTCCTGTCTGGCTGAGGCAGGTCCGGGAGCGATGCTCGCCTGGCCAGGGATGCTCGATGGCCGGAAAACTCAGCCCCCGGCCTCTGTAACCAATCTGTGTCATCAAAATCAACTTTCATCCAGTTGCTCGGCGGATGGGGAGTATTGAGGCCCCTGGTGATCATGCTTGAGAGGTAGGACTCTCTCGATGAAGGATCCACTTTCAGTCCTTCTGCCCTTGCAGATGCTTCGCTGATTCTTGGTGGGATGAACGTGTAGTGTTTTCGCCAGAGAGAACCTGCGGAGAGGAGGAGGGATTCTTTGCCACGAGTCTCTTCGGTCGCCGCGCTCTTCATCCCATTGCAGCCGATAAGGAGCAGGCTGAGGCATCCCGCTGTTAACAGAAACAAACAGAAGGTCCTTCTGTGGCAAGTTGGCCTTACGTTTTCAAGATTGGCCAGGGAGGCGGACCAACGAGTAAAGCCATCACTCCTGCTCGCGGGATGATATCTCTGGCTACTGAACAATTTCCACTCCTGGAATCCTGGATTTCAATTTCTCTATGGCCTCTTCCCCTCCAGCTTTGGCGCCCTGGAGATCGAGGTATTTCAGATTCTTCAGAGTTGCGAGAGTGAGGAGCGCTTTCGTGCTGAAATGCTCGCAACCTGCGAGATTCAGTTCCTCGAGCCCGGTCAGCTTCTGAACGGAAACGATGGCCTTGTCTCGAATAGGGAGTGCCTGGAGATGAAGTGATCTCAACTGCGTCATTCCTGAAAGGTGTTGGAGGCCCTCGGATCGGACCTTTGTGTGGCTGAGATCCAGATAGGCCAGCTTCTTGAGACTCTTGAGGTAGACAAAGCCGGCCCCGTTAAGATCCGTATAGCCAAGTTTCAGCGTCTCCAGATTCTTCAGATCTCTAACGTGCACCAGCCCGGCATCGGTGATCTGCTTGCATCCAGCCAGTGAAAGCTCTCTCAAGTGCCGGCTTGCTGCAAGATACGAGAGGCCGTTGTCGCTGATATGGGTCAGACTCAGGTCGAGTCTGTTTAGATCCTTCAGACTGCCCAGTTCCTTCAATCCTGTGTCACTCGCCTGCGTGTAAGTCAGGCTCAGTTCCGCTAGATTCGTAAAGACTTTCAGAAGGGCAAGAGTGGAATCGCCAATTCGCGTTCGGCCAAGGTCGAGAGTCTGCAGATGGGTCAATGCTTTAAGGCGTGAAAGCCCAACATCAGTAACCCTTCGACAGTTGCGAAGGCTCAAATGATTCAGGCCTCTCAATCCCATCAGATGGATTAGCCCCCGATCTGAGATTCTCAGATTCTCGAGCGACAGCAGTTTCAGACTGGTCGAAGCCGACAGGTGTGACAAGCCTTCATCCGTGATTCGAGTACAGAACGCCAGGCTCAGTCCGGGAATGGATTTCTTGCTCACCTGGGAGGCGATCTCTTTCAGGTCGTTGTCCAGTAGCCTTTGGTTCTTCGGCTGAACAAACCAGAGATTCTCTTTCGGAATTCGAATTCCATTCCCTCTGGTGGGAGTTTCGCCGAGTTTTCTTACTTCGCCGTCCGATGCCTTCATCCAGACGAGTAGAGACAGGTCTGATTGGAAGACGACCTCGGCCTGCACATGGGAGAGGAGCGAAACGGCGGCGGAAAGGAGAACGAATCCTGTCAGCTTCGCATTCCCACGAAACGAGAGCATTTTCAGGTCGCCTTTCTAGCCGCATTCGGCTGGACCGAGTGTCTCGCCTTTTTGCTGAAACCATCTACGTGACAGCCGGTCTCACCGCGGGGAATGATGACCGTGGAGAAGGGCGTGAATCTTTCGGCAGCGAAGAGCGCCTCGTGCCGCCTGGTGGTGCAGAGGATGGCGTCCGCTTCGCCGGTGAAGTTCCACCCAGGTAGTTTCCACCAGGGCCGAACGAAACAGCGCTTCAGAGACTGCAGAGAAAGTTGAAGGCTCTCGTCTGAAACACACTGGAAGGCTTGGGCTTGGGAATTAACCGGCTCCTCCAAACAGACAGACTTCCGGAGATCATCGTGGAGCTGATGGATTCCTGTCTCCCTCGGAGGAAAAGGATCGCCCAGACCGTCCAGTCCAGGAAGTTGGGGTACGTCTGTCATGTCGAAAGAAGCTTCTTCATTGTGGGGCTGGCAGGTCAAGACGGGAGTGGTGTCTTTACGGATTTCAGGGGCGAAGCCCCGGTCGTTTGCCTAGCCCAGCCCGGCGGGCTGGGAAGTAATGAAGGACTACCAAAGGGGCAACGCCCCGACCATTTGCAGCACTCTGGGCAAATGGTCGGGGCGTTGCC
>JASLXP010001070.1 GCA_030740295.1 Planctomycetota bacterium | reverse complement strand
CGAAGCACGAGCGGGTGATGAGTGAGGTCAACCCCCTCGAACATGTCCAGGCCGTGATGACGGTCACGAGCTCTTCTGACGAAACCAGTTTTCCCCTCAACGAACAGAAGGGAGACGGAGTCGAAATCACGGGATTGATTCCGGTGGGTGAACAGGCACGGTTAAAGCTGGAAGTAAGTGACCCCAGAGACAAAGGAGAGGCAAGGGAGACAGACCTGGTCGTCGTGCGGATTCATGATCTTTTCCCAATGGACCTCTTCGTCTGCTTCGGCGCAGGCGCTGTGCTGCTCTATCTCCTGCTGCAATCCGCGTTGAATACGCCCATCGAGCGTTCGATAGGCTTTCTGGCATCACTTGGCTGCCTCGCCGTGCTTCATTCTGCCGTACCTGAAGACCTACGGCTTTTTGCCAGGGAGATCTTTCTGGCCCTTGCGGCCATCCTGCTGTGGAGGTGGCAGCGAACGGAATTGCTGACCAGTCGCAAAGGTGAATGGCTGGCCGTCGGTGTCATCCTGGTGATGGCGTTCCTCCTGCGCTGGGAGCAGCTCGTTGAATTGCACGCGGCAACCCTCGACAACGACCCACAGACCTACCTCGAAATTGCAGAGCGTTCCTCTTACTTCATCGACACGGAATTTCGCGAGCCGCTCTACCTGTTTCTGGTCAAAGTCGGCGGATGGCTCTTCGGACACAGCGCGACAGGACTGCGCCTGATCACTCTTGGTCTGTCACTCGCTGCAATCGTCATGACGTGGCTGACTGGCCGGGAGCTCTTCAATCGCCCGGTCGGATTACTTGCCGCGGCCTTCGTCGCGTTTAACGGGAACTTCATCTACATCAATGTGCGCGGATACCGGCTGGAGCTGTTCACCTCGCTTGGGCTTGCGTTAGTTCTTTTTCTCTTTGGCAAGAAAGACTGGCCGCTGAAGAAGCGGACCATATGGCTGGCGGTCATTGCCTCTTTGATGTGTCTTACCCGGACGAACAGCTTCTCGACCCTGGTCGTCATGCTGGCATCTGTCTACTGGAAGAATGACTGGAACAAGAAGCTGTTAGCGGCGGCCATTCTGATTCCGCTGGTCGTTCAGTTACCGAGCTTCATTTACTGGAATCATGAATACGGCGACCCGATGGTCGCTGTGAACAAACACCTGAAGTATTACCGCAATATTGAATTTGTTGATCATGCGCTTGTGCCAAAAGGCGAAGACCCCTATCGCGGACCGGAGACAAATTCGATTAGATATTTTCTCACCGAATGGCACAGGCCCGGTGAGACAATTACCAATATTCTGTCCGGCCTTCAGTCCATCTATATTGGCGGTTACGGCTGGGAATTTATTTTCATGGGATCGACGCTCATGATGGGGCTTGCCATTTTGGGCTGGCTCAGATGGATTCTGACCGAGAACCGAGTGCTGCTGCTCTGGATGTTTCTTGTCTCCGCACCTGTCGCCTTCTTTCACGCAATTTCACTGGACTTTCGACTCATCCTTCACATCCTGCCCTTCCTCGGAATGGCGATGGGCGATGCGCTTGTATCCGCAGTAAAGGCCTTGATGCAGGACGCCGAATGATGCGCATTCAACTCGCTGGAATCTCAACGCTCGAAGATGCCCTTGCAGCAATCGATGCTGGCGCAGATTCGCTTGGTTTTACATTGAGGCTTCCCAACGGCCCCCACAACGGGCTCGATGATGAGGGCGCTAAAGACATCATCAATCACCTTCCACCGTTTGCCGCGCCCACTCTGATCACTTACCTCGAGACCGGTCTGGAAGCCGCCGACCTTTGTGATTACCTCGGCGTCCGGATCATTCAATTGCACGGGGAGATTGAACAGTCTGAAGTAGCACGGCTCCGCAATCTCCGGCCCGGCATCAAGATCATCAAGAGCATCATCATGAGGGACGAGAGCGCCATCGATGAAGCAGATGACTGGCAGGAAAGGGCAGATGCATTCCTCCTGGACACCTGCGATCCATCCACCGGCAAGACCGGCGCAACAGGCAAGACGCACGATTGGGAGATCAGCCGGCGACTGGTCCAAGAGATTACCCGACCAGTCATCCTTGCCGGCGGGCTTACTCCAGAAAATGTGGCTGACGCGATTCGAACGGTTCGGCCGTGGGGTGTAGATTCCCACACTGGTGTTGAAAACGTGGATGGTGGTTTTTCAAAGGAGAAAGCGTCCGCTTTCATCAAAGAAGCACACCAGGTCCGGACAAGAATCTAATGGGCATTCTGTGGTAGGATGGCATTGCCATGTAATGCCAGACCTGCCACTCGATCGCGAGGAAAGCGAAACATGCACACTGTCCGTGACCTGTCTGTATGCGTTGTGGCGCTCTTCGCCGCGCGGGTCGTTTCAGCCGGCGAGATCTGGTCGGTTGATTTCGAGCAGGGCGCGGACCTGAAGTCATACGCTGAGCACTTGAGTTTTGGCAAGGTCAAAGCGCAGATCGTAGACAGCGGGCCGGATGGCAAAGGGCACTGCCTGCGCGTGGACAGCCCGGGGCCGTCGTCGTCCTGTCCGCTGCTCGTTAAGGGGCCCATCGAGTTGCAGAAGAACCTTATCCTCGAGTTTGACCATCGCGAGGAGATCGAGGAGGGGCACGAGGGTGCGTACCTCGGCATGATCTTCAAGGTGGGGGGCAAGCAGCACTTCTGGCACAGTGACAAGTTCTCTGGCGAGTGGCGTCGCGCGCAGGTACAGCTCTGCGCCCTGCGCGAGTGGCGCAACAACAAGGTTCGGCCCGGTCTCGTGTTCAGCGGCATCTCGCTCTACGGCCGCGTCAGGGACAAGCCCGATCTCGGAAGGCGCACCAAGGCGCGCATGACCGTTTGGTTCGACAACATCCGCCTCTACACTGGCCACCTCAAGCGCTCGCTGTCCGAGCGCACCCGCGTCTCCCACGCCAACCCGCCGCACATCGATTGGCCGAAGGGAAACGATGGGGACCAGAAGCTCCAGTATTCCCGGGACCCAACCTTTCCGAACGGCGCAACGGTGACCGTCCCTGTGGCGCGGAACTTCTACATGCCGGCTGAGCCGCTGGAGCCGGGTATGTGGTATTGGCGCGTGTGGACAGGCAACGAATTGATCGAAGGCTGGTCGCAGACGCAGCGGCTTCATGTGCTCCCACAGGCTCACAGGTTCAACACAGCCCCCGTGTCGCGCGAAGCGATCATCGCCATGCCGCGGCCGCGTCTGATCGAGTATGCGCGGATCATCGAGGGCAATCCCTCCGACGCGCGCAAAGCGCAGCTCAAGCGCAAATCCAGGCAGGAGTACGACAAGGGCGTGCAGCCGCACCCAGGGCCTCACGTGCCGGGCGACCCGCGGTGGCCTACCTGGATCGATTGGTACGGCAAAGTCGCCGGCCGCATCACCGGCGGCACCGGCCGCAGACTCGAGCGCATGGCGCACTGGGCCATGCTCACCGGCGATACGGAGATGATCCAGTGGGCCGGGGAAATGGCGCTCGAGGCATGCAAGTGGGACCCCGAGGGCGGCAGCCGCATGAGCCGCGGCGACATCGGCGCGCACCACCTGCTGCGCGGGCTGTGCGCGTGTTATGACGTGTGCCGGGACCACATGACCGACACGGAGCGCCAGACGCTCGAGCGGATCATCGTCGAGCGCACGAACCAGTTCTGGGCCCGGCTCAAGCCGTTCGCCCTGACTGCGGAGAACAACCACGCGTGGCTGCGAGCCTTCGGCGTGGCCATGGCCGGGCTCGCCCTCACGGGCGACCACGACGCGGCCTGGGAGTGGGCCGAGTGTGTGCGGCAGGTCTACATCGGCCGATTCCTCTGCTGCCTCGGCTACCAGGGCGACAACAACGAGGGCCTGGCTTATTGGGGCTACGGCCTGAGCTTCATCGTCCAGTACGCGGACATGATGCGCGCGGTGTGCGGCATAGACATGTACAAGCACCCGTGGCTGAGCCAGACCGCGCGCTTCCCCATGTACTGCGCGCCTCCGGGCGCGTGGGGCGTGGCGTTCGGCGACACCGGCATGCCCAACCACGGCGTACGCGGCCCCTCGCAGACCGGCTGGGTGCGCAAACTCGCGGTGCGCACTCGTGACCCATACGCGCTGTGGTACAGCGGCGCGCGAGACGTGGTCGACGGGCTTGCACCCAAGCCGCCGGTCGATCTGCCGCAGTCGATCCATTACCGGTACATTGGCTGGGCTGTTTTCAACACGTCGCTCGTCGACGGCCGCGAAGGCGTTACCGTGGCCGTGCACAGCGGCAAGTACTATGCGGGGCACCAGCACCCGGACCAGAATCACTTTGTGATCAACGCGTACGGCGAGAAGCTCGCTATCGACGGCGGGTACTACGATTGGTACGGCAGCCCGCATTTCAAGGCGTACTCGATGACCACGCTCGCGCACAACACGCTGCTCGTCGACGGCAAGGGCCAAGCGGTGCGCAAGCGCGGCGCAGACGGCCGCATCGCCGCATACTTCGACTCCCCGGGCTACGGCTACACGGTCGGCGATGGGGCGAATCCGGAGATATACCGCGGCAAGCTGAACCAATTCGACCGGCAGATCCTCTTCATCAAGCCGGGGTTCGTGATCCTGCGCGACGCCGTGGCCGCGGGTAAGCCTGCCAAGCTGGACTGGCTGCTGCACGCGATTGTGCCAATCAAGCTTGGCGGCGAGAACTCCTTCGAGATCACATGCGACCGCGCAGCGCTACGCGGCACGGTCTTACTGCCGGCCGACGCCAAGGTCGAGGTGAGGACCGGTTTCCCGGTCGAGCCGGTGAACCGCTACAGCACGAATCCAGTACCGAAGAGCAAATACTTCCCCGAGTGGACCATCCACGCGGCGCCTAACGGCCCGGTGACGAAGACCGACTATCTCGTGCCCATACAAATCCAGCGGCTTGGAGACGACGCTGAGCCTGCGGCCAAAATCGACCGAATCGAAGCCATCGGCGTACATGCCGTGCAACTCACCTGTGGCGACCGTCGACACCTTGCTGTGTTCCGGCAGGGAGTGTCGTTGCCCGTGCCTGGAGGAACGATCAAGTGTTCCGGCCTGGAGACTGACGGTGAGGTTGCGGCCATTGAGGTCGATGGCGACGGCAACGTAAAGCGTTGTATGGCGATCAAGGCAACGTTTCTTCGGTGGCAAGGCAAGACGCTGCTGAAGAGTGGAGAACCAAAGGACATGGCCTGGCTTGACCGGCCAGAGCTGAAATCCGGGCCAATCACAGGCGCGCGGCTCGAGGTGAACGGCAAACAGGCGACGCTGGCCGGCTACCAGACGCGCCTGCCCGACGACGTGCTCCGCCATTGGTGGGGCGTGGTCGAGTTGCCCCGCAGCGACCGCTACCGCATTGCACTCCACGCCGGGGCCGGGCCGGCGCCGCGCGTGCGCGTGGGCAAGCGCGAGGTGACGTTCGGGGCGTCTGGCAAGTCGACCGCGAATATGTGGCTGACTGAGGGCACGTACCCAATCACGATCTCCGGCAAGGGCCAGTTCAAGGGCCTGCAGCTTGAAGGTATCGGTGTGACGACCGGGGCCGCGGTCGCGCTGCCCAAGGGCTTTAAACCTGTGGACGGGAGCCTCGTGGTCGAGGCGGAGAAACCAGCGGCCGAGGGCGAGGTCAAGGGCCGGCTCATGAAGAAGGTCGCCGCGTCACAGGAGATCGCGCACTGCTGCTGGGACACGGAAGGCCAATGGGCCGAGTGGACCTTCACCGTGCCGAGGGCCGGCGATTACACGCTGCTCGTGCGCGGAGCCAGCGTTTACGATGCGATCCTTCGATCGATCACACTGGACGGACGTCCACTCGCGCCGAAGGCGGATGTATCGAGCTTTGCCAGCACCGGCGGTTGGTGTCGCACGAGCGACGACTGGCGTTACTTCCGCGTGGTCGATGCGGCCGGCAAACCCGTGCGCGTCAGCCTGCCCCCCGGCAAGCACACGCTTCGCATGGAGCAACTGGGCGGATCGATGAACGTAGATCTTTTCGCGTGGGAACCGTCGCGGTAAGTCTCGGCGCAACCACTATTGGATCAACAATCGATCTCCTAGCCCAGCCCAGCGGGCCGGGAAGCAATGAAGGATAACCAAAGGGGCAACGCCCCGACCATTTGCAGCACTGACCTGCCGCAAATGGCCGGGGCGTTGCCCCTGAATGGCAATCCTTCTCTGAACCCAGCCCGTTGGGCTGGGCTAGGCAAATTGACGGGGCTTCGCCCCTGAAACAAGAGAACTCCTGTTTCTCAGATCCGTATAAACTCTCCCGTCTTGACCGGCTCGTCAGGATCGCGACCACTTATCTCTCTTCATGAAAAATCACTACCGATAATGTCAAAAGCTGAAATGACCGGACGGGAAAGGATACTTGCCACCATTAGGCACGAAGAGCCAGACCGGGTGCCTGTCTCGCCGCGGGTTGCGGCCTGGCTCAAAGCCGAGTTTGGCGATGCTAGCCTCGACACACATTTCGAGAGGCTGCCGGACATGGACGTGATGGCCATCGTTGGCGATGGCACGCCGAACACTCTCGAAAGCTATCCGGATGAGTACGATCTGCCTGAGGTGAGCGTCGATCAGAAAAAATACGCAGATGGCCAGCTTGTCATCGTTGAGCGGACCTTTCGTACGCCGGCAGGGGACATCTCGGACCGGACCATGATCCCGCCTGCCGGCCGGCGTTATGGAGTTTCACCGAATCCTGTTAAGACCGACTATCTGGTCAAAGGACCTGATGACCTGCCGGCCTTGAAGTACATCCTCCATGAGGTCAACACCAACTTCGATTTTCTGCACGAGTGCCGGAAGAAAGTCGGGGACCGGGGAGTGGTGATGGTCTGCATCCGCAGCGCTCTGGACCACAACGCAGGCTACGCGCGCAGCATGCTCGACCTGATGACGGACTATTACGACAACCGTCCTTTCTTTGACGAACTCCTCGGAATCTTCCATCGGAGATCACTGGCCCAGGTCAGCGCCGCTTTGAAGGGCGGAGCGGAAATCATCTTTGGGAGCTGGTATTTCAATTCCCTGTCGGCCGGCTGGTCACCGGCCATCTTTTCGGAAGTCTTCGTTCCTCAGATCCGGGATCATGTGGTACTGACCCACTGTTACGGAGCCTATTACGATTACTACGACGACGGGAAGCTCGACGACAGCATGGAGATGATCGCAGATGCTGATGTAGATGTGCTGGAAACATGCACTCCGGCACCGGTCGGAGATTTTAATCTGGCACGGGCCAAGGAGACCATCGGCCGGACGACAACCCTCAAGGGCTACGTGGACCTGCTCTATGTGGTCAAACACGGCTCCACCGAACTGGTGGAACAGACCGTGCGTGATGCGATGGCGATCGCCAAGCCCGGAGGCGGTTTCATCATCGGCAGTTCAGACAGCTTCCGGGAAGGCACTCCCATGGAAAACATCGTCGCCTATTTTGAGGCCTGCAGGAAATACGGTTCCTATCACTGAGAAGCTGTCGTGAGCATCCTGGCGGCCCTCATCCTGCCGGTAACGCCTTCCGTATCGAAGCAGCACGATCGAAGATCTCTTCCCTCGTGATACCGGCCTCAGAGTACATGGCAAAGACATTCTCGTCCGGTGTTTCGGGAGGGATGGTATGAGATGCGGCGAGGATAAAGCCGCCTCCGTCGCTGGTCATACCTTCGACCAGTCGGGCCGTGGCGTGGCGTACGTCATCGGCTGTGCCATTCGGCAGGACGCCCTGGGTATCTACGCCGCCCATGAAGGCAAGTTCAGCGCCGTATTCCCGCTTCAGTTCCAGGGGATCCATTCCCGGGCAGTTGCATTGAACGGGATTGAGCACGTCCAGCCCGATGTCGATGAGGTCTTCGATGATCGACCTGAGCGCGCCACAACAGTGGTAGGCCACCCACAGGCGATTCTCTTTTCCTACGGCGAATATCCGTTGAAGGTCCGGCCTGATGAACTCCCTCCACGTCTCAGGGCTCATCATTAGATTCAATTGCGACGCCACGTCATCTCCGGCCCAGAACCAGTCCAGTGGGAACCGTTTGCATGCCTCCCTTCCGAGGTCGATAGAAAATTCCGCGCAGCGACGAAACATCTCGCGAGCGAGGTCAGGCTTCCCTGCGATGTCGAGGAGAGCGTCCTCCATCCCACGCAGGCGCCAATACATCTCGAAAATGCATGGGGAAACATCACATCCAATGAAGGTGTTCTCTGCCGATGCAGCCACCGGCACCATCTGTTGCAGCAGATCCTCAGAATGTTGGTACGGGAATTCGTATTGGAGCACTTCGTCCTGGGTCTTGCCGGCAAGTGGAAATTCGGCAATCTGATTGAAGGGACCTTTCTTGACCCACCGGATGCCCCAGAAGTCCACGTGAGACTCCCCTTCGTGCTCGTGTTTGATCCCCTCCATCGCGTAGTTGTTGTTCACCCAAGTCTGCCGAATGTCGTTGCCCATTGCCTCTGCCACGTGCTCTTCGGGGATTTCAAGCAACCGGCCAAGCCGGCGCGCGGTTTCCGGGTGAAACCACATGAAGACCGGCAGGCGATCCACCGGCTCTCTTCGCAGAGCAGCATGGACACGTTCTTTAGAGTTCATGTGGAGGGCCTCTCACTCTAAAAGCATGCGCAGAGACCTTCCCCGACGGGGTGTCGGAGTCTGGGAAAACGGGTGCGGCTGCGGAAGAACGCAACACCATTCTGCGGTACCGATATCAACTTCGCATACATTGCATAGGGCACAATACGGTAGTTTCGCAATCCGCTCGATCATGAAAGTCTGCAGATGTAATGGGCATGTTATTGAAAGTAATGCTTTCAGGGGTTCAGCTACTGGTGAGCTATTATGATCCTGAACAATCCCCTGGATCCTCTTGAATAGGTACATACAGAGATGAAAAAGCTTACTATTCAGCTCTTGGCGTTGGCATTTGTTTCCAGGTTTGTTCTTGCTGGAGAACTCAAGTACGGACAGACCATTCTTGTCGTGCCGGATCGGGCAAATCTATATAGCGGCTCGCGGGTGGTCACCACCGCCAGGAAGGGCGACAGCCTGAGTGTCCTCGAAGTGCGGGGGCGTTGGATAGGGGTAGCTTACAGGGGCAAGAAAGGCTGGATTAAATCAGAGATGGTGCGCACCTACCGCCGACCAGTGTCGACCTCGACGTCCCGCGTGACCGCACCGGCGAGACCTCGAACGACTGCCAAAGCCACGCCCAGAAAGCGGACCAGAACCACGCCCAGAAGGCTCACACTAAATGGCTATTTTACCGAGGGTGGATCCCCGAGACAGCACGACCTGAGAGCCGTTCTGGAAAGAGAGGGTACGGACCGGTGGAAGATCGCCTTCCACTTTATCTGGGGGAACAGTCCTCAGACTTACACGGGGCATATAAACGGCAATCTTCAGAGTGGCGAGGTCGAGGGCCGGGCAGGATCCGGCCGCCGGTCGTGGGCTATAACCGGGAGCGCGGAGAACGGCACTCTCCGCTGCAAACACTACGAAGTGACAGGCGGTGGGTCCCGCCGTTACACCGGCGAATTCGTTATCGGAAAGTAGGTGCGGCAGTTTTCTGTTCCGATAAGACTGAAGGGAATTCGAAGGGGTCACTTTCTCTTCAGAGGTGACGCAGCGCTTGCCCTCTCTGCAGACTGGATGCTTACCTCACTATTTCCGATGCGTGAACAGTAGACCTTGCTGCGAGGCGACCATCGCTTTTCTCACGCCAATCTGCGTTGTGTCTATGGGCTGAAAACCGAGTTTGAGGGCGGGTGACTCCGGCTTCAGGCTGTAGTCGCCGTTTGCTTCGTCCACAAACATCGGATCGGCTGTGACGGAGTGGATGTCGTACACGTCCTCGTCGCCGCGGTACATCCTGTGCCAGTCGGAGAGAGGAACACCCTTCAGTATCATGGGATTGTCCGAGCCGGGCTGGAAGAACAGGTTGTAGTCGCATTGAGCCAGGACCTTCCACATATGCTCGTGATCCGCCATGTCGAAGAACGCGGTCATGTGGCCGGTAGTGTCGACCATGATGTTCCTGGCCACGACCGTGAGGAATTCCGGGTAGCAGCAATGGGCCATGACGCAGATGTAGCTGCCCCCTGAATTTACGAGGATGTTGTTTTCAATGATGTTGTTCCTGCCCTTGGCGAGGATGGCGATGCCGTGGCCCTCGGGATGGGTGTTGACGACGATGTTGCCGTAGACGAGGCACTGGCTGGTCCAGTTGTCCAGATAGATGCCCATCGTGATCTGCGAGTCCCGGTTGCCCGTGTCCGAGATGAAGTTGTAGCGGATGAGATGCCCCGGCGATTCGTCTTCAACCGGCGCCTCGTTCCAGCAGTTAATGGCGCCGTTGTCCGAAGTAATCTTGCTCGTACGGCTGATTCGGTTGTATTCAATGAAATTGCGGCCGTAGCGGCTGTTGCCCAGGTTGATCCCGTGGTGCGGCAGATCGTGAATCTCATTATGGGCCACACGATTCCAGTTGCTCAGGCCGAGGAACACTCCGGCCGCGTAAGTATCATAGAGCCCGCAGTGGTGAATAACATTGTCAGTGACCTCGTTGTACACAGGATGGGGCGTACCCAATGTGCCGCCGGTGCTCTGATAAATGCTGTGCCTCCCGCCGGCCAGAACGATCCCGTTGGCGCCCGCATGGCTGATTTCGTTGTACCGGATCAGGTTCCTCTCATTGTGGTGGCGCAGGTAGATGCCATTGCCTCCGACGACGGTGATCGTGTTGTTCTCGATGCGGCAGTCGGTGCACATATTCATGTAGATCGTCTCGCCGCAATAGTCCCATCCCATTTGAGGGCTCATGGCGCCAACCCCGTCCACATCCGAATAATGGGACGATGGCTGACCGGCGCGGGTTTCCGTGAAGACGAAGCCCGATACCCGAACGTTCTCCGCGCCACGCATGTGAAGAAGACACTTCACCACCGGCACTGTCACCTCCACATCTTCGATGGAATCCTCCAACGGCCAGAAATAGAGGATGCCGTCTTCACCATCGAGGCACCACTCGCCCGGCCGGTCGAGCTCTTCAAGGATATTTTCGACGACGAACTGGCAGCACTCCGGATGGCGGATCTCTTTCGGGAAGAAGATGGGATTGAAGTCGAACGATCTCGTGCCGTGGGCCAGTCGGATGATCCCTTTGTCCTTTTCAATGGACTTGATTCCGATGATGCAGGAATCTCCCCACAGTGGCTTTCGGGGCATTAGAAAGAGTTCTCCCTGGGTGGGCTTGGCCCAATGACGCGGAAACGCGTCCGCCTCATCCCAGATGAGGTAGGGTTCGCTCGATTCAAGTGCGGCATCATCGGCGCGGCTGCAAGCCCACTTCCCGTTCCAGCGATCCGCTTCCGGGTCGAGGTCGGGGTAACGTGCCCGTACCTGGCGCTGCCCGTTCACGAAGAGCTGGCGGAACTTGAAGTTTCCGCCTCTTGCTTCCGGAATCTCGCACTTGAGAATCTTGCCTTTATGCGGCCCCCATGCCGTAATCCTTCGGCCCCCGCTGAGCACTGGTGATTCGTCCGGATAAGCAGTGTAGGTGACCGGCGCCTGAGGTGTGCCGCTGTCTGCCGCCGTGAGATCGAGCGTTCTGTCGAAGTAGTACTTGCCGCCTCTAACCATCACGGTGACCGGCCCGTCCAGCTCTCCGCCAGCCTGTGCCTTCAATTCGCGCACGGCATCGCGGGCCCGGTACAGCGTGGCAAACGGACCATCCGTCTGTTCGGCATTCGGCTCTGCCAATTTTCCTGACCAACTGTCGTCACCAACAGTTGATACAAAGAACGTGGCCAAAGCACTTGAGCCTGTCCCATCCATCCTCGCGCTATCCTCAGTGTATTCAGGTGACATGATCGAGACTCTCCAGAGGGCATTCTCATTAAAGCGCATGCGTGTGCAATGGGGCCCGCAGGCCTTCCCTTCCTGCACTTTGGCCTGAGGTGTCAGCGCATACGACAACGTCGCGTTCAGCTCGTCAGGTCAGAGAGAGTAACTCGATTTCTCCTCTGATGGTTCGCAGTGTACGCTTCAGCGTGTTCCCAAGCGCGGCAGAACATGCTGAAGGGCGCACTACGAACCGTCGAATCAAGGGCGAATCTCTGGCTTTTCAGCTTCCCTTGGTCTGACAGGCGCAAGCGTGAAACTCCACTCCCGGTGTTCCCCTTTCTTGAAGACAGTCAGCAGCTCCACCTGCACACTGCCGACGCCGGCCGTGTGGTTTGGTGTGACCTTGACCGACATGGCTTTATCAGAGCTCAGGCGTACACCGTGCTGCGTCTTTTCGTTCAGGATGGTCACAGATAGGGCCTTGCCTTCTTTCTCATCCTTCTGAAAGAGGATGGGTGATTGCTTTTTCTTGAAGGCGATCGGGAAATTTTCGACGATGGCCCGGGCCTCGAAGTCTTCGTCCGCGGTGAGCCGCAACGTGTAGACGATTCGGTCAACCAGAAACTGGAAGCGTCGCTCGTAGTGCAGAGGGACGTGTTCGACGGCTCCCCAGACACGGAGGGTTGACTTTGATTTGTCGAGATCGAAGTTGGCCTTTCCGTAATGTTCCCAGGATCGAAGACCTTTCTTGTCTGTCACCGTGAGCCCGTGCCGGACGGTCGGCGCCCAGTTGTAGCCGGAGATGCAGGTGCCGTAATTCGGTGTCCAGAACAGACAGAGACTGCCGCCGGTGTACGGGGATGCAGGTGATTTCCCGCCATAGAAGTCCCAGGTCCTGGCATCGGGATCGCCTTCCTTGGGCAAGAGTCGTCGGTGCTTCTCCCGGTAGCGGACGTAATACTGCGGGGCTGGCTGCCCTACGTAGAGCAGCGTGTAGTAAGAGGGACGCTTTACCGCGATGAACTCGTCGCCGAATACGCGAATGAAATCCTTCTTTTCGAGGGCCGGCCACGTCTTCCCCCCGAGATTCAGCTTCGCCGGGGGCGTCCAGTAAAGGTACTGGTAAAACGCGATCTGAGAGTTGTAGGTCCGGCTGTAGTTTTTGGGGTCAAGATGCCAGGCGTCGTCCAAAGGCTTTTCGAGCTGTTCCAGGATTGTTTTGCTGCGAGCTTCCGGCAGACTGTCGTCGGCGTATTGCTGCCGGCACCAGAGCCCGGCTTCAGGGAGTTCCCCACCGACCAGCTCCCAGCCGCCGCCATATTGCGCTTCGACGTAGGAGCCTGGCGTTCGATGAGAAAAACTGGAACACCCGATGAGACGGCCATCGGGCTCCGGCGCGACCGTATGGTTGAGCAGACGGAACACAATCCGCAGCACGTCCAGCAACTCACGCTGTTTCGATAGCTGCCAGGTCTTGGCCATATAGAAATTGGTCATTCCCTGGTAAGTCGTTTCCGGACCCTGGTTTTCCATCATGTAGCCGGCAGGACTCAGGGACCGGGTGAAACGACGTGTAAGTCGTCGCGCCATATCCCGGTAACGCGTTTCACCGCATCCCAGGGCAAACTGCCACACGCCGGCCGGAAAGTGAGCGCTCTGGTTGCGCGCGGTGGCAATGGCCGCGGGGAGATGGCGATCCACGGCGTGCCGGAGGATGTTCGTCCAATCGGAGAAGACCTCCGGGAGGATTTCCCTGATCGCCGGCGCCGCCAGCGCGTAAACCGGAAAATAAATGACCCCGAATTCGAAAGCGGCGACTCCGGGGTAAGGGTCCTCAGAGATGCGAACGTTCGGCCAGAGCGAGAAGCGGAATTCTTCGTCTTCCTGGATGTGCTCGTAGAGATTCCAGAGCGTCCCGGCGACGGCCCGGTAGAGCAGCTCAGTCTTACCGTGATAGGGATTCACCTCCGCGTCCAGGGAGTAAGCGTACGCGAGATTCTCCGGAAGGCCTGGCCTGAGCCGGCCGTTGTTTTTGTCCTGGAACCGCAAGATGGAAGCAATGTGCGAGAGCACGCCATAGTAGCCGAGGAGCTTGCTGTTTCGCAGCGGGTCCTTCAGCCAGGCTTCCTTCCGCTTTATGAGCGGCTCGATGAGGTCTTCCGCTTTCCCCACCTTGTCCGGCGTCCAGAGCGAACGGATGTGTTCTGGCAAACGCTTCTGGGCCGGGAAGACGATCCGCACGCCATCGTCGCCTACCTCACACGAGTTTCGGATCTGTTCAGCCACCGCGCGCTCCGGGCAGAACACGATGGGGGTGGACATGCGAAGTTCCCACCGGCCGCCAGTAGGCAGCGCGACTTTCCAGATTGCGCCCTTTCCTCCGGCAGGAATCTCGTGTCGTCCCTTGGGAACCGAGTGAGCTTTTCCTGTCCCATCGAAGACCTGCAACTCGCCGTTCCCCCTCTGAATGAAGGCGAGAGTCTCCACGTCTTTGGGGACGTGGAAGAAGAGCTCTTTCAAATCGTCGTTCCAGGAGTGCATGGATCCGTTTTGGCTGCAGACACCGAACTTCAACGGCCGCGCCGATTCGATGGTCATTGTCGTATTGTGATGACCCGCAACGGTCCTCAGCTCATAGATACCAGGCTTGCCTGAAAAAGTGATGGTTTTGTCGAGGAACAGCTCGCCCTCTTTAGGCAGATGCACGCGCCGCACCTCGCGGCCGTGAACATCTGCCGCGCCTCCATCTGGACCCGTGTTTTCCCAGCCGGGCTCCACGAATTGCCAGTCCAGAATTCCATCATTCGGGTCGAAAACTCGAATCAGAATTCGGTCGCCCTTTGCCCCGTGTCGCCTC
>JASLXP010001069.1 GCA_030740295.1 Planctomycetota bacterium | reverse complement strand
AGGCGCTCAGGGATATGAACGGGATCAGCCTGCCGAACATCCTCAGACGAAACCACGTATGCCTTTGGAGACGCAGATGAGTTTTCGAAGATCAGGACCTCCTTGTCGTAAACGACCTTGTAATGGTCTGGGTAATCTGTGACCGTCTTGGGTGTCATCAGATACTTGACACTCAGGGCGTCCAGAATCGGTGAGCCTAACTGGCTGAAATGGGACGAGACAAGAACGGGCGGCTCGTTGGCAAGCTTCAACCTGTCGAAGAGCAAACGATACCTTCTGGTTAGCAGCGATTGCTTTATCCTGACGTCGTTGAGTCCGTAAGAAAGGGCTGTATTGGGCGGGAGGATTTGGCCCTTCCAAAGATACCTGTGACGATAGTCTGGTCTGATTTCCGGCAGTTCATCGGGATGCGCTGAGGGATCGTTTACGGCGCACATCCGCATCCCGCCCTGGCGCTCCTGCAGCCAACTGAGCGACTCAACTGGAGGATAAACCTGCTCCGGCGAGACATACGGGTTGTAGCGTCCTCCAAAGTAAAGAAGTTCAAAAGCGAGGAGAATAAAGGCCGCGGCCACCGGCCATTTCCTGTGTCGACCGGTGAATTCAGCGCACCATGAAGCCGAGCCATACAAGGCAGACCCCAGGAGACCCAGGCTCGATATGGGCAGCAGAAAAGTCGGCCAGCCCACGAGCCAGCCGTATTGCTGTGTCCTTGCCGATAGAGTCCCCAGGATAGATCCTGGTTCATCGCTTCCAGTAAGGAAACCAGCCAGGCTGACAATCACAGCCGATGCCAGTGCAAATGAGATCAGCCAGAACCCCAGTCGCCGTTTGAATTCCAGGCTTGAGGTAACTAGGGCGTCCGCTCCAAACCCAGCCAGAAGGCTGAGTATCAGCATCAGTAGACAGAGGGCACGCTTGTGATGCAGTTGCCCGACAACCGGAATCAGCGAGGACAGAAAACGCTGAACGACCGGCCTGTTCACCAACAGGAGGAGAAACCCAATCAGGAATGCCAGGCCCAGTCTGCGACAGACCTTTTTCTTCTGTGTGGCAGCGAGAACGGCGAAGAGAAGGCTCATGGTACCGATGAACCCGCCATGCTTGCCGAGGTAGCTGGTATTAAAGCTGGCGTCGCTCTGAAAATCATGAGTTCCAGGATTGCCAAAGAAATCAGGCAAGACCCAAGTCAGGATTTCGGAAAGCTGCAGGAAGTTAACTCTTTCGTACCTGCTGGATGCCCGAAAGCCCTGCCCGATAAGCTCCCACGTGGGCAAGCATTGGACCGCAGCCAGAGCTGTTCCCAGGACTATTGCAGACAGGCATGTCCTCACTTTGGAGACGAGCCGTTCGGGCCCGGTCATGAGAATTGCCAGGGCGCAGCCTCCGAAAATGGAGTACAGACACACCTGCAGTTGACCGCTCAAGAGACAGAGCCCCACAGCAAACGCGCAGAGAACTGAACTGCATTGCCTGCCTTGGATGGCACGAAGAGACGTCCAGCATATCCAGGGGCACCAACAGAAGGCCGAAAGCCAGAAATGAAACTCCAGCCAAACTACAGTAGTCTCGCAGAAGAGCATCGCGCAGGCTGCGATGGAACTGGCCAACTGGCTTAATCCCAGTTGTTTCGCGAGGAGATATACTCCTACTCCCAGCATGAGATGCTGCAGGAAGACTTGAAATCCATACGTCCAGGGCCAGGAGAACGGCGCACCGAGGAATTTAAAAACGCTCAATGGCAGAGCCGTGTTGTCCGCGAGGAGCGGACAGCCTGCACCAGCATCACTCAACCAGAGCGGCAGCACGCCACGTCTAAGAGATTCACTCGAAATCTTCTGGAGCGGATAGACATTAAGGCACGGATCATCGAGCTCCTTGTTGAGCGGTTCTGTTGGCGCATTCCAAGGTAAGAAGAAATGATTCAGCCAATCCGCATTCAGCGGCACCTTTCCCTGGACAAAGGCCCTGTGAAAGAAAAGGAGCAGACAAAGCAACAAGATGGGCCCGACCGCTTGCCGCACGATAGTTCTACCTCCAATAAAAAAGGGCAGTTACAGCCGAAACTGTAACTGCCCAAGCCGTTGAGGCTCTTTGTTTTACGCTGGAACTAGTTGTAGACCATATCTACCGGAGTGTCTGACGAGATCTTTGACTTTCCACTCTCACCGCCACCGGCGGATGAGACGGAAGCCGACCATTCCACGTGGGCGTCGAAGTAAAGCAAGTTTACTCCATCGTCGTGGTTTGGAGGATCATTACCGTCATCACACATCATAAGTGTGTTACTCGGCATCTTGTCAACAATGACACCGAGCTGACCATTACGTCCGGCGAAGGAGATATCGATGTCACGAAGACTCGTGAACTTTCGAGCAATTTCTCCTCCATCGTCGTTATCATCGACGGAACTAGGGCACAGGTACAGGTCGGGCTCGTTGAGGAGCGACGTCCAGTACATGGAACCAATCCACTGCGCGCCATCAAATGTGGCTTTCGCGGTGTTCGGCCATGTGTAGTACCTTCCCTTACCGTACTGGTCGATATACTGAATCATACCAGTACCCAACTGACGCAGGTTGTTCTTGCACTTCATCTTGCGAGCCTCTTCACGAGCACGGGCAAGAGCCGGCAACAACATCCCCGCCAGAATGGCGATGATAGCGATAACAACAAGTAGTTCGATCAGCGTGAAACCTTTCTTTTCTCTCTTCTGCATTTAGTATCACCCCCTTTCAAGAAAATGGTGAGAGACGAATAGGACACATTCTGACAGCGGGGCAGTATAGCTGGAGGTCAATGGGTGTCAAGCCCCCAAAATGCACACTTCAGGTCATTTCGAAGCTCTTCATCCGGTATGTGAAGAGCCCTGACATGAGCTTTGGGTAGAAGAAAGTGGATTTCGGGGGCATCTTCTCCTCACTTCTGACAATGGTTTTCAGGTCGGCCAAAGTTGCATTCATGATAAAGAAACACACGTCATATTCGCCGGACTCAACTTTTGTGATGCACTCTGAATGTGAGTGGCTGTAGAAAATGGGGCCCTTTGAAAAAAGGTCTTCCTCGGGAACAAGCATGCAATCTTTGAGGATCCGACAGTGCAGTACGCTTACATCGAGCTCGTTCCAGTCTTTTGAATGATCTTTGTCGTTGGCGCCGTCTTTTTCGAAGTCTATTTCCAGAACGGAGAAGCCGGTCTTTGGCACATACATTCCGATGAATGTCTTGCCCCCTTGATTTCCGATGGACTGAAGAACCTCTTCCACATCCCCGGAAGCCCGGCAACTGAAACGCGACTGCAGTTTATTCATGAATTCATCAAGAGACTGGCCCTCAGGCAGCTTTACACTGCGGTGGGTTGGCAGAATGACCAGACCTGGGTCGTTCATAGACACACACGACATGGCCACGTACTTCGCGCCGTGGAGTCCTGGATTGTTTTTCAGGCTGAATTGGCTGAAGTTCAAGGATGTCTCGTACCTGTGGTGGCCATCAGCGATATACAAGGGCTTGTCGTGTAGATAATCCTGGACAGATCGGATCGCATCAATATCTGTTACTCTGAAGATTCGGCTCGTCCCACCATGGGGCTCCTCAAATTCGAGAAGGGCCTGGTCTTCCCTTCTGGATTCCAGCATTTGGTTTATCTGGCATTCCTCGTCGTCATACAGCACAAAAATCTGACTGAAAGCAGAATCTGTGGCCTTCGTCAGGTTCAAGCGGTCCAGTTTGGGGCCCGCGTGGGTCAACTCATGTGGCAGGACTGATTTCGACTCATAAGGCCTTGCAGGAACAATGGATACGAAAGCTCTTCGCGTAAACTCACGCCCTTCAATACTGTAGGTCTGGTCGTACACGTAGATGGCGGGCGAGCCATCCTCTATTAGAACGCCTTCTTCAAGCCATTGGTTCAGGAAAGAAGCGGCTCTCGTGTATCTGTTCTCGACATCATTGTCTCCAGGATGCTCTGTTCCGAAGTCGATGCGAACGAAATTATTGGGGTGGCTTTGATAGAATCCCTCCTGCATCGCAGGAGTTATTACATCGTATGGTGGCGTAAGGACTTGTGTAATATCACCAATCTTCTCAGTCGAGTACATCACTGCCTTGAATGGATGAATCTCTGCCATAGTGTTATGTTGAGCTTGTGAGTGCGGTTAAGTGTGTGATGCCGGGAAGATATTGAAGACCATCAAAGGTTCAAACCACTCGCGTCCCACAGCTTCGCCAGGATTTCCTGTTCCCTCTTCGATATTCGCCGTTTCTCAGGTTGTCGGGGCGACTTTCGCAAGGGCAGCGAGCGTGAGGGGTGCACAGGCCCTACGAGGCGGATTTGAATAAAGTCGCTGAGACAGGCTGGTGGCAGCGATGCGATACCACCGCTCATAGAGGCAACGAAGGGCCTTATGACATCTTTTCGAAATTCCGTCGTCCTTGGTTGCTTTTTCGTCTCCGGTTTCTGCGGGCTCGTCTATCAAATCGTCTGGGTCCGTCTGATTGGTTACGTCTTTGGCAATTCCGTTTTTGCCACAGCTACGGTGCTGGCGGCTTTCATGGGTGGCCTGGCGGTTGGGAGCTTCCTGGGAGGAAAGGTAGCAGATCAGCGTGAGGACCGAATTCGCTGGTACGGGATCCTTGAAATCATCATTGGGGTGTATTGTCTTGTCCTCCCTTTCATGCTGGATGTGGCTACCCCTCTTTTCTCAAGGGTTTATCAATCGCACGAAGGCTCTTCGTTTGGACTGATTTTTTTGAGGGCCATTATCTCTGGCGGCATCCTTCTAATCCCCACCTCGTGCATGGGGGCCACACTGCCGTTGCTGTTGAGGCATTTCGTTCAATCCCAGGAAGATCTTGGCCGAACGATTGGGATTGTATACGCGATAAACACATTTGGTGCGGTAGGCGGCTGCACACTCACCGGCTTCTTGCTCATTCCTGAGCTCGGTGTCAGCACAACAACATTTATTGCCGCAGCAGCCAACATACTGGTCGGTGTTACCGCCATCCTGTTCCTGGATAATCGCCATCGAAGGGAGACGGCCGCGTCCGGCGGGAGCGAGGAAGACCGCTTTACCGACACCGAGGCCAGGGCCTGCCTGTTTGCCTTTGGGCTGTCGGGCTTTGTTGCCATGATTTATGAAGTGGCTCTCGCCCGTGCATTCAGCCTGCTGCTTGGGTCTTCGACCTATGCCTTCACCTTGATGGTCAGCGCGTTCATTCTTGGCATCGGACTGGGCAGTATCCTCTTGACGAAATGGGTAAAGCAGGAGCTAGATCTCGTGTCCTGGCTGGCGGGAACTCAGGCCGGCATTGGTCTGTCCAGCATGCTCATGCTGTTTCTGATCGGAGAACTCCCGGCCAAAATCGTAGACGCTATTGCCGGACATCGTGATTCCTGGTCAGAGCTCCAGGCCATCGAGTTCGGCTATCTGTTCATGACGATGATCGTGCCGACGGCACTGATGGGTCTGATGTTCCCTCTTACTACAGCCATCTGTACACCTAAGGTGGAGAAGATTGGTGCGTCTTCCGGTTTTGTGTACTTCGTTAACACTCTTGGCGCCATCCTGGGATCCTTGTGCGGAGGGTTCCTGTTCCTTCCTCTGTTCGGCATTCAGCAGTCCATTGAAATGGCAGCGATACTCAACTTCGGTGCCGCGGCCATCGTCATCCTGTCCCATCAGAAGTTTGGAGTTGGATTGAAAAGGGGGCTGGCGGCGGTGTTTATCGTCACTGGTTTTATGCTCAATGCAGCTATCCCGATGTGGGACCTTGATACGTTCACCAGCGGCCCATACCTTTATGCTGCTCTGCGGAAAGGCGCCCAGGAACAGGCGCAGGATTCCATCAGAGGGCAACTGCTCAAACAAGGTGAAATCCTGTGGAACAAGGATGGTACCGCATGCACCGTCACCGTGAAGCGACCGGCTCCCGGCGTTCTCAGCATCTCCGTGAATGGTAAGGTCGACGCGACCTCAGTGGGTGACAGGAAGACTCAGCGGCTTATCGGACATCTGCCCATGTTCCTCCATCCTGGAGCCGAAGAGACCTGCATTATCGGGCTTGGCAGCGGCATGACCCTCGCCGCTGTGTTGCGGCACGATCCTGAGCGGGCCGACTGCGTTGAAATTTCGGAGGATGTTGCCTTCGCCGCGAAAAAGTTCTTTGGTGAGTTTAACGATGAATGCCTGGACGATAAACGGGCAGAGCTCATCATTGGTGATGGCCGCAACCACATAGCCCTTTCAGCGCGCAGTTATGATGTCATTATCTGTCAGCCGCCCAACCCATGGCTTGCCGGTATTGGCAGCCTGTTTACCGTCGAATTCTGGAAACAATGCAAGGTCAGACTCAAGCCTGGAGGAGTCATGTGCCAGTGGCTGCAAACCTACCATACGACCAATGAATCGATGCAGATCGTACTGCGGAGTTTTCAAGAAGTTTTCCCCCACGTCACGCTCTGGTACTCACACGTGGGAGACCTGATTCTCATCGGTTCTGAAGAGCCGGTCTCAACGTCTCTGGACGATCTCGAGACCAAGTTTCAAAAACCCCTTGTGCTGGAGGATATGAAGAGCATCGGCCTTGGCAGCCCTGCCCTTTTTTGCGCACAGTTCCTCACAGATTCGAACGGCATCAAGAGTCTGGCCGGTACAGGGGTTCTCCACACAGATGACAATTCGCGGCTGGAATTCGATATGCCCAGGCAGATGCTCCGGAGTTCTGTCGACCAGTATCATGCGTTAGAGAACTCTCTCACGAGCCCCAAAACTCTATTCCCGCAGGCCGAAGGATACGGGAGAATCCAGAAAGCCAACTGGTTTCTGAACCTGGCCCACGGCATGTTGAAAAACGCACAGGACCCCGGCACAGGAGCCCTTGCCGTGGAGTTGCTTGAAAGGTCGAGGCGACTTTCGAAGGAGCCTGGCCTCCTCTTCCGGTCGTTTAGAATCCTGCACACTCACTTTCTAGGATCCGCTTCCGTTGGTCAGCTTCAACGTCTGCCTGCCCTTGTGAGTTTTCTGAATGCACTGCTGGCGGACCTGAAATCAGCCCCTGATGAAGATTTTCAAACACATCTCGGCGTATCTCAGAAGGAACTCCGTTCAGACTTGGCGAAGGCAGTCGTCGCCATTTTGAAGCTGCACGATTCTCCTTTGCTTCGGGGCTCGGCTATAGAGCTGTGCGGCGAGTCGGCCAGGCTTTCCGGTGGCAAGAGTGATCTGTTGCTCCTGGGCGGACTGCTGGATGGCTCGGCTACGAATGAATCCCAGGCTTTCCACATGGGCCGGGCTTTCGCCTATCTGAAAAAGAATGGGGAGGCCCTTGCTGAGTTTAAAAAATCCATCGAAAAGCAGGCCCGTCCAGCCGACTCGTGGCTTCGGATGGGAGATATCCATCGCAGCGAGAGTCGGACGAAGGAGGCAGAGCAATGCTATGCAAAAGCCCTGGAGATAAACTCGCAGCATTCCGAAGCGCGCAAGCGTCTGGATCTGTTGCGCAGCCGCGATTGAACATGAACTCAACTGCTACGGGCAAGCGTGTCTTGAAAAAAGTAGACGTTACCGTCCACCAGAAAGGTATCGAAGACAAATCGGAACAGGCCGCGGCCATTCAGCGGATGTTTTCGTCTATCTCCCCGCGATACGATTTTCTGAATCGGTTTCTCAGCCTGGGTATCGATAAATCCTGGCGTAAGAAAGCGGTAGACGAAGTGTGGAAAGAAGGCACCCAAACCGTCCTCGATGTGTGCGCCGGCACAGGAGACCTTTCACTGGCATTCATGGACAGGATGAAGACCGGTAGAATCACGGCCACTGATTTCTGTTATGAGATGCTAGAGATCGCAAGGCCGAAACTCGTGCACGAACAAATCGAGCATGGACTGGTTCAGGCGGACGCGACTCGTCTGCCGTTTCGGTCCGAACAGTTCGACGTGGTCGGTGTCGCGTTCGGCATTCGGAATGTGACGGATCTGGACGCGGGGATATGCGAGATGGCCAGGGCGGCCAGGGCTGGTGGCCGGGTCGTCATCCTCGAATTCTCTCAACCGGAAAACTCGATCTTCAGCGCCATTTATCTGTTCTATTTCAGGCACATTCTGCCGCTCATCGGCCGGCTTCTATCTGGCAGTCATATTGATGCATACCGTTACCTGCCTGAATCTGTTCTGGCATTTGCCACAGCAGAGCAGCTCAAATCGAGGATGGAGTTGGCCGGCCTGGTGGATGTATCCTGCCGCAAACTCATGTGCGGCGCGGTGACCATTCATGTAGGCAACAAACCCTAAATCCGCGGTCTGTCTGAGACGTTCTGTTTGTCCAGCGGCGTGATTTTGGAGATCTCGCTGCGAGGCGTGGTTTTCGTTCCTTTCTTATTCTGGTAGCTGACTTCCTTTTTCGTCATCTTGGTCACCTTGGCCTCGATCTTCTTGCCATTCTTGAATTCGATGATGGCCGTGAAAGGATTGAAGGCCGGTTTATGGCGAAGACGGTATCCGTGCAGGTAGAGCGTGGAATCGGGGTCGAAGTCTGCTCCGATTTTTCCCCACGGTGTGCCCTCGTGGCGGGTAGCCAGGAAGCGCATGATGCGGACGCAGTCCTGCCTGTCACGGGCCTCCTCGGGTGTCCGTCGCGGCTGCAGGTTGTGCTGCCAGACGATGGCATGGTCGTCCGGGATGTCCTTTGCGCGACGGGTAAAGTCCTGTTGTGCATAGAGGTATTGACGCAGGCGATACCTGGCGAGGTAGAGCTGAGAAAGGGTGAGGTCTGCATTGGCTACCCAGCGTTTGCCGGATTTGAGATTCTGCAGACGCGATGTTGGCATGATGGCCTTGTTTTCAACCGAAGGGATCATCCTCTCGAGCAGTGCCAGCCTTGCCTGTGTTCGCTGGATGTTTTGCTCCAGCAAATCGGGGCTCCAATAGTTCAGGCGGATTCGGAGGTCCTTGGAGTTCCATGCCTGTTCCACCTGGACAATGGCCTTCCGGAATGGATTGTTGCGGACCCTCCTCTGATAGGTGGACCTCGTGAGCAGTTCGGGCCGGTAGTGTTCCATGATAACCCAGTCAAACTCTTCACTGCTCATAGAGCCACTCGATTCCGGATTCAGGATGTAATAGGCCCCACCGGTATGGAATGCCGCACGGCTCTGGTCATAAATACCAAAACCGGAGAGCACCTGCGTGGATGACCAGTTGTTGGGCCAGTTCCAAGCGCCCCAGCGAAGGCGGGGCACCTCGATCAGAGCGGTCTCCGGGCCTCTTCTCACCGTCCCAGTCCCCTTGAACTGCTCTCCCGACATATCTGTGTACGAGTAATTCTCGTAACCCTCGGTTTCCTGGAACGGGCTCTCACGATTGATGACGTAAAGGGTCGTTCCTGAGTTCTTGAGAGCTTTGATCGCTTCCTCGGTGAGTTCGTTATCGTCACCGCTGTCGTCATCCACCAGGACGACGACCTTCTTGATGCCCCTCGTGTTTTTGAAGAGCTTCGTGCAGTAAATCAGAGCGGCATTCACATTCTCAGGAGTACCGGGCTCGGAAGACTTGATCCTGTCGAACGCCTCCATGACTTTCTGGACATCCTCGACCGGTTTGAGGATTACGTTGGGTCGCTTCCCGAATGCCACGACTGACTGGCGCAATCTTCCTGTGCCTTCCTCCCGGAAACGCTGATCCATCTCCCAGAGCTGTTCTCGGATGGCAGCCTGGTCATCCTTCATGCTGACCGACCGGTCGACCAGCCAGATCATCACAACTCGACTGTGGAATTTCTTTGACGCGGCGTGCATTCTCTTGCCGAGATTCTGCACGATAGAGGCGTAGCCGTTGAGCCCGCGGCCGTTGAAATCCGCTCCACCGTTTCCGAGTTTGCTACCACCGAAGCCCATGGCCTGGCTGCCGATGGCCGCAGCGAGTTCCTCCCCGATGTCACCTTCAACTGTAATGAAATCCTCGTCCGGAATGATCTCGTAACTCATATCGTAGTCCAACTCGATATCCAGTTCGACAGGGGTTTCCTCGACTTCCGCCGGATTGAGCGGTGGGGCAAGCGGCACTTGGCTGTCCTGCAAAGTCACAGAAGAAGGAGAGAAAACCTGTCGAATCTTGGCGAGGTCGATGACCTTAGGAGTGTCCCTGTTGATGCTGACATCGAGGATGACGTCATCAATACGTTTGTCGCCGATACCGACGGTAAAGCTGGCCAGTACAAGCAGGGCCGCCACGTGCAATGAGAGTGAGACAATCCAACAGGGCGTAGCCTGAATCCTGTCGAGGATAATGGACTGGACCGAACGCCCTCTCATCATGAATCCCAGAAACCCCAACGGCTCGTCGAAGTATTCATCATCTTCGTAATCCGTTGCGTAACTGGTCATATGGTCTTCATAGTCATCAACCAGCTCCAGGGTCTCAATATCTCGAGCCTCTTGCTCAAACCTGTTGTGCGTCTGCATCGTGGCCATTCTGTGCCTTTTGCTGTAACGGGTTAAGTCTGAAAGTCCTTTGCGCTGCATCGTTGCCCCTGGCGGAACTTCGATTCGCTGGCCGCAAAATCGCAAACTTCATTCCATCTCTAGAGATTGCTTTAAGGATGCCTTTACAGAAAAGTCGGTGAAGACCTGATCCCCCTTCAGACAGGGCCCACAGAAGTGTTCGGCCCACGCTGGTTAAGGCTCGGCCAACATCATCTTCTTCTGCCGCCGGCCAACCCAGTCTTCATGCAGCCGTCAGACTCGGCGGGGAACTTGTGAGCCAGGATGCCCAGTGCGAAACCATAACCAAGCCTCTGAGATGAAGGAACACGCCCGGACACCCAAGACTACCAGACCGGTTTTCACTGGCGGACATGGGAATGGAGTTCAGAATCCGAGAGACACTATCTGCGCCCGCGCAGCCTCACGCCTGTGTTGCTTTCTTCCTGGTGGAGCCGCTCTTGAGATTTCAGATTCTTCTTCCTGGTCTTTTTCTCGTTGTGACTTCCTGCACACAGACCAGGGGCTGGTTTCGCAGGGACGGTGTAAAGCCGCTGGCGCGGCTTACACTGACGATCAAGAACCCGCTGGCTCTGCGCAGAGCCGCGGCGCCGATGATTCTGAAGGCGGACCAGCTTCCATCGCTTTTCCAACAGTCAACGCACATTGCGGTTGTCGACCCGTACGCGGGAAATGAAAGCGGGGACGGGCATCAGGGAAAACTGTTGCCTGCTCAACTGGATGATCTTGATGGTGACGGAAAGTGGGACGAACTCGCCTTCCAGGTAGATCTGGAGGACCTCCAGATGAAGATGCTGCATCTTTATTCGTCGCTCAGTGCGGCAAAGGTCGATTGGAAAGGGGCGGATGCAACCACGAGCTCGACCCATCACATTACACAGATGGTCCTCGAGTCTGAAAAGATCACCTACACGATTGCCGAGGCCGCCTCCCTGGATGTCATCGGCAAGCTCGGTCCGGGTTTCAATATTGGCTTTTATTTCGGGAAGCATAAACGCAGCCCGAATCGCGAGCGTAATGCCGATCGCGGCCTGGACTTTCTGCCGGTCGGGACAACTTTCGGCGCCGCATCGTTCTGCGTTTTCGAAGAGCCGGGAACGGGCAAGTATGCGCGCCCCTGGAGTACGAACTCGCTCTTTTTCTCCGAGAGCGATCTGCCCGGCGGGGGCGCGAAATTCAACTTCAAGATCATTAAGAAGGGGCCCGTGCGAGCCATCGCCTCTGCAGAAATCACCAACTGGAAATCTGGAAAGGGCGATTACGAGGCCAGGTGCCGCTACACGCTCTGGGCTAAACACCAGGAGCTGAAATGTGATGTTGAACTCACTCGCGTGCCCGCGGGCTTCAGCAAGTTTACTGCCGGGATCGGATTCCGTGAGCCGCCCCAGGAAACATCATTCATCGCGAACAAGACCTATGCCTGCGCCACCGCCCGCGATATTTACAGCGTAGCGTCAGGTGGCATCATCGCGGACATGATCGGCCTTTCGCTGATTTACGATGCAAACGATTTTGAAAAGTCAGAATTGAGCAAGGATGCGCAGAAGAATCACCTGATACACTTCAAGAACCCCGGACGACGTAGGTTCAGTTACTACGCGCTCGCCGGCTGGAACCGCGACGAAGCAGTGCAGTCGCCCGACCAGTGGAAGAAGCTTGTAGCCGCAGTGCAGGAAGAAATCGCAAACCCACCGCAAGTAAATGTGGGAGCGGTCGAGTACTGATCGGTGACCCACGCGCTCGTCACTCCTCAAAAACAGAGAAAGTAGAACCATGACCAATGCCCTGTTAACAGAAAACTGTGTCCCGAGAAGAGTCTGGGGAAAAAGCGGGCTCAGCATCCCGGTCATCCCCTTCGGCACCCAGGGATTCGGCAATCATTTCGGGCCCGTTACTGACGACGAAGCCATGGGGTTGATCCGCAGGGCCGTCGACCTTGGCGTCAATCATTTTGATTGCGCGCGGTGCTATGGCGATTCACTTCGCAAGCTGGGACTGGCCATCAAACAGGGCGTGGTCAATCGGGAAGAGATCCTCATCAGCGGGCGGCTCTGCTGTCACAGCGCAGCCCGGTGGGGCGGCTACGGCGAAGGCCGCGCCGATTATTCCGCGGCACGTGCACAAGCTGATGTCTCTGATCAGTTGGAGATTCTCGGCACGACGTTTTTCGACGCGATGCTCATCCACGACCCCGGTGAGATTGAGCCTACGCTTGCAGACGATGGCGTGCTCGACGGGCTCAGACAATGCAAAGAAGAAGGTTCGATTCGCAACGTCGGCTATGGCATGAATCCGCCCGAGTTTCACCTGAAGGCCATCGAGGAAGGGGACATCGACGTTCTCTTGACGTTCGACCGTTTCAATCTCTTTGGCCAGGATTCGGCGGCTGATATCATCCCCGCGGCCGCGAAAAAAGGGATCGGTGTCATAAACGGCTGGGTGATCAAACGCGGATTGCTGACGGGCGTGCCGGTCGAAAAGCTAATCCCGCGCGAAAAGTGGAATCCGGGCAGTGAGCCGGAGCGCGCGGAGAATATGCGGCTCTGGTGTGAGGAGCGCGGCATCAGCCTTCTTTCGCTTGCCCTGCATTATTGCCTGCGAGATGAACGCGTTCATGGACATCCGCTCGGCAGCCTGAATGTCGAGCAGTTAGAGGCCAACGTCACCGCGGCGCTCTGTCCGCCCGCATCGGGCGTGTTCAAAGAATTTGATGAAGCAAGTCTGTGATTTTTGTGGTGAAAGAGCAGAAGTGACGGCAGAATAGCTGACTGGCTCGCAACTGGGACAGGAAACACGCAACAGGAATCCGCCTGCGAGCTCAATCCAGCCCCGACTGATCGGGGCGGCAGATTCAGCATAAATGATGGGAGATGTACATGAACGGTCCAGATTCGTTCGAACAAGAACTGTTGAAGCTTGTTCGGGAAGACAGCCGCTACCCGATTCAGGCATACTATTTCATCTATGAAGCTCTGGAATATGCTCAGAAACGTCTGGGCAGAAAGGGCCATGTGAACGGAACAGAGCTGGCACTCTGCATCCGTGAGATGGCCATCGAGCAATTCGGCATGCTTTCCATGACCGTGTTCGATTGCTGGAACGTCGACAGCACGGACGACTTCGGCGAGCTCGTTTTCAAACTCATTGAAGCAGAGCTTTTGAAGAAAACCCCGGACGATAAGAAGGAAGATTTCTTCGATGTCTACGGCTTTGAAGAGGCATTTGCTCCCGAAGTCATCGAGTCTGCCATTCACGAATAGCGAGATTGTTGCTGAACAACATACGCGTATAATCTCGCCTCCCTAAACGAGATGACGCTCCAAAAAGCCTGACCCGCCGCCCATTGTTTTCCTCCACAGGCTAGGAAACGTGGGCTACTATCAGCGCACCCAAACACTTGCATTCAGTCTGATTCTGGTCGTACCGCTCCTTCTCATCTACGAGGTGTGGTTACTCCAGGCTCAGCCGGAAATTGTCAACGCGGCCGGAGTGATGGCGCACGTTCCGTTCGAGTACCTGCATCAGATACTGGTCAACCTCGGCGGCATCACGTTCTTCAGCGTTTCGCTGCTGTTCAATTCCGTGATGGTGCTCATACTGGTGGTGGCTTTTGTGCAGGCAAAAAAGGATACCGAAAACAGATTTGCCTCGATCCCGATCCTTCTTCTGGAGGCCGGGGTCTATGGCTTTTTTCTGGGACACGTGGTCGTGTTTGTCATGAACCTGCTCCCAAGTGCCGGGTTCAGCCCTCTGGCGATGTCCCCCTCGCTGCCTCAATCCATAGACCCCATCATGCTTTCCATCGGCGCCGGCGTATATGAAGAGCTCGTCTTTCGCCTGATTCTCGTGGGTGGTCTCTACTTCCTCGGCATTCTTGTTTTCGAAAAAGAGCAGTTTGCCAAAGCTGCGGTGATCGTTGCCGTCTTTGGCCTCATCACAACAGCGATTTATGAACTCGCCGTGCCCGGAGTAGGCGACTCGTGGAACAGTTTCTGCTCAGCCTATGTCGGGCATGCACCTTATGTTCTGGGAGCGTCCATCCTGGTTCTGTTTGCTTTCTGCATCCTCGTCGCTACCTGTAGAAAGCTGCAGATGACGCCGAAGTTCGCGGTGGCCTGCGTCAGTGTCGTGATCGGTTCGCTGGTATTCTCTGCCTTCCATCACATCGGGCATCATGGAGACGCCCTGGTCTGGGACGTGTTCACCTTCCGGTTTCTCGCCGGCGGTATCCTCGCAGCGATCTTTCAGTTTCGCGGCCTGGCCGTGGCGGTCTACACCCACGTGATTTACGACATCCTGGTGGTGGCTTTTTATTCTTGAAGCCAGCTTCGGCGCCAATCAGAAAGGGCCGGGGCTCATGTGTGGCTGTGCCCTTTACTACCACAGGTAATAATGGAGAGCCTCTACCGTTAACGCCTGATAAAGCAACAGGAGGTCGTAAAGCGACGGACCGTCGAGCTTGAAGATCGGAATAAGCGAAAAGAAAAAGTGCACGACGAGCGTGAATGCCATTGAGGTGTGCATCGGCCCCAACAGATCGGAACTGACCAGCACGAAAAAACCAATGGACACCGCGCAGAGGGCATGGATGTAGATTCTCGCCCTGAACGTTTCGGGAAGTTTCTTTCTTCCGGAAAGTGCAGAGAAAAGAAGGATTGCTTCCGGCAGCAGCAGCAAGAATATCTGCAAACGCACGAGACCTGGATTCGGAGCCCAGTGTGGATACCTTTGTCCCTGAAATCTGAGAATAACACTGCTGCTGAGAAGCTCGCACAGCCCGCAGGTGATCGAGAACAGGATCAGGGCCGCAAAGACATCCTGGAGTGTTGTCAGACCAGTCCAACGCGATGTGGGGACAGAAGAATTCATGGGTACCGATACCAGATTCCAGTGAAGGTCCATTGTCGCTCGACAATCATGCAGATTCGGGACACTGAGGGTATGGCGGTGGCATCCCAGCATCGGACGTTCATTCCGCGGACTATCGACGGCGGTCTATTCGCACGACATCCCCGGGTGCGTCAGAACGGTGGATAGGTACCGGGCCAGACTCCCTTTCGCCAAATGTACTCATTGATTATCAGGGCTAACTGAGCCTGAATTGCTAGCGGGACGCGAACAGCCAACGAGGATTGCTCATCGAAAAAGACGAAAAGTATTGACACAACCAAGTGCACCACAAGTAATGCTGACATCCCGACGTGCATGGCTTTCAACCATTCAGGGGTGACAAACACGAATAGGACAAGGGCAATCGACATGACCGAGATGATGTAATACTGCAGGTAGAAACATGTCTGTAGATCGTCCCGGCCAGATTGCAGAGCAAAAGCGAGGATGCCATTCGGAAGCATCAACAGAAAGATTTGAAAATGTAGAAATCCTGGCTTCGGTTCCCACCATTGGACCTGTCCTTCAAATCTGAGGACCACACTGTTGGCAAGCAACTCGCACAATCCGCACATGACAGAGAAGACGATCAGGCCTGCGAAGACATCCTGGATCGTTATCTGGCGGATCAGACCTGTTTCGGGTGCCGACGCGTTCATAGAAATACTGGTCCCTGTGTAATTGACAGGTGTGCTGTCAGCACAGATCTCAACAGTTAAGCGCGGCCTTCACACCCCTGAAAGAATTCGGAAGACGAGCCACAGCAGGTAAAAAAGCTTGTCCTCGATGCTGAGCAGCAGGACCTTGTTCAGACCGTAGAGAACGGCCATCAATAACGAAATCACCATCAGATCCTGCAGATTCAGACGGATGTGTGACGGCTGCATGCGGCCCGCCTGTGGCATGATGCCCCTCCAACATTGGCCCAAAGCCTTCAAGTGTATTCAGGTGCCCCGATCTACAGTAATCGCCGCTTGCGTACGTAGTGACTTTTATGGATACGCTTCCCCGCCTCCACGGGCCTGCCCCCGTGGCGCGGTGATTGACGGCTAGAAGCCAAGAGACAACTCCAATAAAGCCAACAGCATACTCTTTCGGTTGATGCGCTGTTGGCAAGTACTGCGAGGGAATCTCGATCTATCGAGTAGGTCACGACGGGGGTGTCTTTACGGATTTCAGGGGCAACGCCCCGCCGGTTTGCCTAGCCCAGCCCGGCGGGCTGGGAAGTAATGAAGCACAATCAAAGGGGCAACGCCCCGACCATTTGCACGACTGATCTGCTGCAAATGGCCGGGGCGTTGCCCCTGAATGGCAATCCTTCTCTAAACCCAGCCCGTTGGGCTGGGCTAGGCAAACGACCGGGGCTTCGCCCCTGAACAAGAGGACTCCCATTTCTTAAACCCGTAAAAGCTCTCCCGTCTTGGCCACCAATCATGCTCGCCGCGGCAGGCCCCGGACGTGACCCGAAAACATATCCATAACAGGAATTTCGTACGTAGTAACTTATATGGATGCAGTGCGCATCACGCATTATGCATTACTCACTACTCACGCTTACCGGCTCATCACTCACAAAATGCAGTTCCCATCCACCGGGAATCTGCGTTGCGCTGTATGCCTTCTTCCCCTCCCATTTCAGCTTCCACACGTCTAGCTGATTCTCGACTTCTTCAAAATCCGCCCTGCTGTCGAGCTTGATGGGGTCCTCTCCGATATGCGTCACTCTCGTTACGCCTTTTGAGTGCACTCGGAGCCGCTTGGTCTCGAGCAGTTTCATTTCTTTCAGTTCGGATGCAGCCATGACGGCCCAGTCGCCTTTGCCGCCGGCGTAGGGGCCAACGTAATCTTTGAGGATGAGAACACCCGCCCGATGTTGAATGAGGGGATTGATGGTCCCGGTGATGATGTCCACTCCTTTCATCTGGCGCGGCCGGGCCTTCTGCAGGGGGTAGTAGCCGCGGGGGGCGACCTGGATGGCCCAACGATCGTTCTCCATGACGATGTGTCCCCAGTGGCGCTTTCGAGTGACTGAAGCATTGCGCGCCTTGTCCGCTGCCAGAATGATTCTCTCAAGTTGCCCGGTGTAGGCCGGCCCGGCCTCGGTAATACCATCGAAGAGGACGACTGCTTTGATTTCCGCGGGGGCATTCCATCGTGCAAGAATGGGGTCCGCTTTGTGTGTGAGCAGCGGTGTGATGTCTCCTTCCCAGGTGTAACGCAGGCGTGATGTTTCGGCAGTGACTGTTTTCCCGTCGGCTTCAAATACTCCGAGCCGATTGAAAACCGTGCGCATCTTGCCGGTCGGTTTTTTTCTACGGTCTAGGATTGGCTCTTCGGTCGTTGGACCGGCCACAGCGCGGACGGAACCTTCCCACGGGAAATTCTCCTTCACTTCATCAAACGTCAGCTCAGGAAACAGAGCTGTCTCGGTATTCAGATTGCCGGCGAGGTAAAGAAGACCGCCCACTTTGTTCCGCAGCCAGCGGTTCACTTTGGCAACGAGCTCCGAAGTGACGCCGTCTTTGCCTTCGAGCAGCATGAGGGTGTCGTATCGCATGAGGTCGACAAGCCTGATGCAATCGTAGTTGGGCACCATGTCGAAGCCGTCGGCGAGGGCGATCGCTGGTGCCTGGTAGGTGCTACCGTCTCCGTTCCAGCGAGTGCCGCGGGGGAAGATGAGGAGAGTGTCTGTGGTGACGTTTCGCGGGGTCGGCAGGTTGGCCATGGCTCGCGTCACATCGCAATTGAAGATGTTCATCCACGAGACACCGATCATGGCGTTCATGAAGTGTTCCTGTTTTTCAGCATCGAGTTTCTGCTGTGCCTCTTCCGCGACCGTCAGCGTCTTCTTGCCTTCGGCTTCGTCGAGGAATTCATCCACCTCTTCCTCTTCTTCGTCATCTTCGTCTAATGCCGTTTCTGCATTTGCCGGCTTCCTGGCGGCGGCAACCAGGCCATCCAGTTCTTTGAATCGGTTTCCCCACATAACCCGGTCGCCGCCTATCATGCGTTTGTTGATGACCCCGGTGAGCGCGGGCGAATGAGGAGTCAGCGGGAAGGTCTCTACGCCTCCGATATCTTTGCCGCGGGCGCTTCTGGGATCGAGACCGACGTGATTGAAGAAGCCGGTCTCGCAGCCGCCCGCGTAAAGAGCGAGGGCCGCGCACGTCCCCATGTAGCCCAGCGGACGCCATGGTCCCTCGGGGAATTTTGTGTCGGTGAAAACACGGTCAAGCTGAAATCTCGCCGGCCGGATATAGCCCATCCAGGTCACCATGCCCACCAGTTGATCGGGATGGATGGCCCGCATCAGCGCGGTCTTGCCGTAATGGCCGAAAAGGTTGCTGTGATCGTAACGCCACGAGTAATCACCGTCCGTATCGGTGATATCGTACGCGTCGGCCTGCGAACCGAAATAGGTCATCGTCTGGGGATACATCTTGATATCCGGATACTGCCGTCCAAAGGTCATGCGAGTAACGCCCACGATAAAATTAGATAGCTCGCCGATAGTTTTTCGATTCCAGTAACCAAACGCGCTTCTTACGCGTGCTGGTAACGGCGGGGTTTTGCCGTTTGCATCGGGAATCAGATCGGGCCGGCCGAATTCCAGCAGAAACGCTCGAAGCTTATCCGCGCCGTTACCGCCGCCGGGGCCGTGCGGCTCATCGAAAAACATCAGGTGATTCATGAACGGCGCAGCGTCATTGAGTCTGCCATCGAACTGGCTGCGCATGTGCAGCAGGTAGATGTCCATCTTTCCTTTGCTGTCTTCCCAGGTTTGCATGGCCCACATGGCGTTGCTTGCAGGCGCGCTGAATACACGGCCAAATCTGTAACCCTCCTCGACCAACTTTCGCGCTTCCTTCTTATCCTTGGGAATCGTGCCCTGCCAGAGCTGCCAGCCGTTGGGCAATTCGCCTCCCTCGATGTGCTTCCGTTTGCCGAGACGGAGGCGGGTGCGCTCAGGGGGCTGGCGGCCTTCACTTTTACAGAGAGCATCTTCGAGGATGAGTTTCAGCCACTTGTCCCGATTACTCGAGAACGCCGCCTTCAGGGTTTCTGCATCCCCTGGCATGGCCCGGCGGGTCAGGATGTCTGCGCCGTAGAGTCTGGTAATCCAGTAGGAAGAGGAAAGCGCACGAAGCGCGATGCCGTGAATCTGAGAATGGTCCATCCCGTCCAGACTGTGCATCGCACGGGCACGGACGTATTCGTTGGAGTGGCGTTCCGCGGCCCAGACGAGGTCGTCGAGTAGGTCGCCTCTAATGCGACCCATCAGGCGGAGTGCGGAAAAGTTGGCGCGCATGCTCGGGTCGACCAGCATCGAGCGAATCATGGTCGTGCGATTGTCAGCAGCGATGCGGTAGAGGGCGTTGCCCGCGGCTTGCCTGACCGCGCGGGCCTGGCTTTTCAGGAGAGTCTCGACAAAGGGCTGATGCTCTTTACCCCCGTGACGGCCAATTCCGCGGGCAAGGGCGATAAGGACGCCGGGCGCGATGTCAGTGCCAACGGCCTTGACGAGCTTGTTCAGCAACGCCGGGCTCAGTTGCAGCATGGTCTCAGTGGCAGACGTGCGGACGTCTTCGTTGCTGACCCTTAGAAGATGCTCTCCGATGACCGGCAGCATCGCCCTCAGTTCGAAGTGGCTCACAGCATTCATCGCCGCCAGTTGGAGCCGGTCGCTGCCGCTGGTCAGCGCATTCTTAATCTCTGCCGAAATCCGGCCTCCCTTCTGAAAAACCGTGGGAGCAATTTCAAAGGCCCGGACACGGAGCTCCGCATCTGTGCCGCCCATCGCCTTCAGCACAAGGGCCCGCACTTTCTCTGACGCACCTTCCTGTTGAGCCAGCCATGAAAAGGCAAACTGCTTCACCTCGGCCGATTTGTCGGTTAGGGCCAATGCCAGACGCGGATCATTCAGGGCCTTCACCTTTGCCAGCGACTCAAACGCCGCGAGCCGCACCAGGGCCTCCGGGTCTTCCGTTGCATTTTTATGAAGAGTGGCCTCTACATCGTCATCGTCCGGCCAGCCTCCCAGCGATTCGGCCGCAGCGGCACGCACAGCCGCGTTTTCATCGACTTCGAGCACGCGAATGATCTGGGACAACACGACAGGACTCCGATGTCCTGACAATGCCAGACAGACGTTCTTGCGGATCTCCGGCGTCGTTTTGGCCTGCACGGTCGGCTTCACATCGTCCAGGCCCAAACCGTCATCTTCCTCAGTTTCGATGTCCGCCGGCTCGAAGTGGATCTCGGAGGACGCGAGCACCTTGATCGAATCCTTGAGCAGTTGCGGATCTTTCAGGCGGGCCCTGTACGACGGCAGTACCATCGGGGCCCAGCGAGTGTCAAGGACCCTCAGCACGTGGTTATCGAAATCCACCGGATTGGCGATGCGTTTCTTTACCGGCCCGGCTCCCGTTCGTTTCTGAATCGGTCGCAGACGCATAGTAAGGGCCCAGGCAAGGCCGCGCATGAATTTGGGATCTTTCTGAATGATTGCCGCCGCGGATGCGTTGGGGTCTCCCCAGGGATTATCGTTATACATGTTGGGACGGTGGTCGTACCACTCGGCCCATCGAAACAACAGCGACGGTTCCGTGGTTTCCGGGTCTTCAAGCTTTTGCTGCTGCTCTTCTGTCAGCTTCGTGCCGGTGTGTTGATACACGAACGAAACAAACTGCCCGATGGCGAGCTTCGGCTGCCTTGCAGGCGATGCGATGGTCTTGCTCGCGGTCTTTGATTTCGTATGAACGTCAAAGGTGAACGCCTTTTGCGTAATCAAATACTCCACAAAGAAATCAGCCCGGATTAGCTCACGCCATTGTTTCCATCGGAAGCCGGGATCGCTGTCATCGCCGCTCTGAAAAATGTAGAGACCAGACTTTACGATCCCTGCGGTGCCGGACGTACTGTGCCAGTCGAGCAAACTCAGGCTGGGCGTCTTCGAAAGGTGTTCGCTCAAGATAACACCCGCTGCGAGCCGGAATGCCTGGTCTTGCTTCAACGGCCCCCATGTGCCCCGGGTGTTGGGCCGATGGGAGACGATGGCAATGGTCTTGGGCTCGGCATGGACAAGCCCAAACGAAATGAAGGCCGTAAGGAGAAAGAGGGAGTGTCTTGTATTCATGGAGGCCGGACATCGTGCGAACAAACACTCAAGTAAGGATATGATGCTCGTTCCCCAGGCACTAACGGTCTTATGTCAGAATAAGCGGACAAGAGTTTGAACAGGATGTTTTCATGTTCGTGTAGATTGCTGTGGTGCAGGTTTTCAACCTGCGCCACGATGCTGGCCATCCTCCTTTGCGCGGGCTGTACTGCACGTCAGGGCAAATCGGTCGTGCTGCCTGCTCCTCCAACTCAGTGGTCTGGCGAACTTGCCCAAGATGCTGCCCCGCAAAACTGGCTGGCTGATTTTACGGACGAGCAGTTGCCTCTGCTGGTACGGGAGGCCTTCAAGAAAAATTGGAACCTGCGACTGGTGGCAGCACGACTGCAGGCAGCCGGAGCACTGGCGCGGATTGAAGGTGCCAGCGTTTATCCCGATGCGACACTGAGTCTGGATGCCTCCAAGAGTGAACGGATCTTCAACAGCGGCGCGGTGAGGCGTACGATAAAGAGCACGGATTTCGGCCTCAATCTCCGCGTGGTGTGGGAAGCGGATATCTGGGGGAAACTTCGTGATGAACGGCGGGCCGCCAATCAGGGTTTCCGGGCCGCGCAGGCAGATTTTGCGGCTGCGAGGCTTTCGCTGGCGGCCCTGGTGGCGCGTGGCTGGTTTGAAACCATCGCGGCCCGGCGACAGGTCGAACTGGCTGTCCGGACCGTTGAGAGCTTTGAGAAGTCTCTCGCAGCGATTCGCGGTCGAGCGAGGGACGGCGCCCTGTCGGTCGTCGATTATCGATTGGGCAAAGCGGAGGTGGCCAGCGCGAAGAGCAGGCTCGAGGCCCGCCATCGAGTGCTGGATGCCACCAGACGTGTGCTGGAGACAGTGCTCGGACGATATCCGTCTGCTGAGCTCGAGGTCGCCGCAGAACTCCCGACGATGAGCGCCGCCGTGCCCGCGGGTTTGCCCTCGCAGTTGCTGCAGAGGCGTCCCGATATGGTCTCTGCCGCGATTCGCCTGGAGGCATCCCGCAGCCGCCTGAAGGGCGAGCGCAAGAACCGGCTACCGGCCCTTCGACTGACGGGCAACGGTGGCACCTCAACGGATGCCCTCCAGGATGTCCTCAATTTCAACTTTCTTATCTGGAACATTGCGGTCGGGCTGACTCAGCCGGTTTTCAATGCTGGCCGACTGAAGGCCAGAGTTGCTCTGGCGGAGGCCCAGGAGGATCAGGCCATCGCTGAATTCGCGGGAGCAGCCCTGATCGCTTTTCGCGAAGTTGAGACAGCACTGAAAAACGAGGAGTACCTCAAGAAGCAGGAAGTCGCTCTAAGGCAGGCAGTCGAAGAATCACAAGCCGCAGAGGCAAAGGCGCTTGAGGATTACAGCGGCGGGCTGGTCGAGATCATCACCTTACTGACCGCCCAGCGAAGGACGTTTCAGGTGCAGAGCGAATTAATTGCCATACAGTCTGTGCTTCTCGAAAACCGTGTTGCGCTCTACCTGGCGCTGGGCGGTGGGTTCGAGAGGTAATACGTAATAAGTAATGCGTAATGAGTAAGCTGGAATCCGGAGTGCCGGTTTTGCCTGGGCCTGCGGTTAGGCACTGAGCAGCCTTCCCGGGCCGCTTTCAAGCCACCCCTGCTCTCGCTTGCACAATACTTACTCATTACTCATTACGCATTACGCATCACCCACTGATGAAAGTACTCAAGACCATCCTTCGCGTCCTGCTGCCGATTGCCGTAATCGGGGGGGCGTACTTCGGCTATCTGGAGATCATGAAACGTGCCCCCAAGCCGCGTCGGCGTGGCCAGCGGTCTTCGATTCTGGCGGTGGATGCGGTCAGGCTGAAGAAGCAGGACTATCAGGTGGTGCTCACTTCGCAGGGGACGGTTCAAGCCAAAACTCAAAGCACGCTCACTCCTGAAGTGATCGGAAGGATCGTAAAGATTGCGCCTGCCTTTCGTGAAGGCGGATTCTTCGAGAAAGAGGACGTGCTGGTTGAGATCGATCCCAGGGATTACGAGGTGGCTGTCACCCTTGCGAAATCCAGGCTTCGACAATCGGAACTCGAACTCGAGCGCGTCAAGGTGGGCGAGCTGACCAAGTCTGCATTCGTTACGGAAGCAAAGGCGTTGCATTCCAAGGCAGTCTTCTCTCTCGAAGAGGAACGCATCAGCGCGGTAAATCGAGAAGTCGAGGTCACCGCGGCCAAGGCCGACCTGTCGAAAGCGGCCGCCGCTCTGAAGTATGCGCAGATTGCAGCAGAGAGTCGCAAGACCACGATTACGGTGGCGGAGTCGACGGTCTCCAAATCAAGTCTGGGTGTGGAGCAGGAGAAGGTCTCCGCGAAGAGCATGCAGGCGATGGTGGCTGCGGCCATGTCGAAGCTGGCGGAAGCGAAAAGCCAACTGAAAGAAGAAGAGGCAAAGGCCAAACAGGCTGCAGAGGACTGGAAATCGATTGGAGACGGCTCGAAGCCCGGTGAGCTTGCACTGCGCGTTCCACAATTGAACGCAGCAAGAGCCGCGGTGGCAGCGGCGGAGGCCCTGCTCATGCAGGCCGAGCTGGATGTCACTCTAAGCGGACCTCAGATAAAGAATGCCGAGGCCGCTGTAGGCGCCGCGGAAGCGCAGTTGATGCAGGCAAAGAATGATGTTGCGCTATCGAAGCCGGAGATCGCCACGGCGCAGGCAGGAGTGGATGCGTCGGGAGCGAAGCTTCAGTTGAAACAGCAGAATCTCAAACTGGCCGATCCACAGATCGCCACGGCAAAAGTCGCGGTGGATGCCGCGGCCGCGCAGCTCAAACAGCGCGAGCTCGACCTTGGCCTTGTGGAATCACAGATTGAAACCGCACAGGCGATCATCACGGCCTCAAAGGCTGAACTGGCTCAGGCACGCCTTAACCTGGAACGGACGAAGATCCGTGCCCCTTACGCGGGACGCGTCCTGCGGCGTTTCGTGGACCTTGGCCAGACAGTTTCACGGACTACCGTGCTGTCCACCATCTACGGAGTGGATTACGCCGAGGTCCGCCTGCCGGTGCCCAGCCGCCAACTGGATTACCTCGACCTGCCTTACAAATACCGAGGGGATGCCTGGGAAGGCGAGGCAAACGCGCCCAGAGCCCAGCTTCATGCCACGATCGGCCGGCACGCATTCACGTGGGAGGGGCACATTGCGAGGGCTGAGGGGGCCTTCGATGTGAAGAGTCGGCAGCTCTTTGTCGTTGCCGAAATTAAGAATCCATATGGAAAGCGCGAGGGGCAACCACCGTTGAAAGTGGGCCAGTTTGTCGAGGCGGAAATCTCCGGCCGTGTGCTGGCAGACGTCATTGTCATTCCGCGTTCTTCGATCCGCGAAGGCAACCAGGTCCTGCTGGTCACAAAGGAGACAAGGCCGGCAGGAAAATCGAAGCCCTCCGATCCAGCAGCAAAGGCTAAAGACAGCAGTTCTTTCCTCGTACGACGGAAGATTGAAATCCTCTGGGGCGACCAGGAGACGGTCGTTGTCCGTGGCCTTGAGAATGAAGAGATTCTGTGTACGACTCCTGTCACGTTTGCCGGCGAGACACTCAAGGTGATGGCGACCATCAAAGGCGAGGCTGCCCCCGAGCCGTCCCAGAAAAACAGACCCGCCTCCACGCCATTGGCCGATCGGGAATAGTAAAACGATAGAAAACGAAAGGCCCAACGAGAGACTGAACTCTGGTTGAACTGTTCTCCCAAAAAGTGGATGAAGGTCCATGGAACAGAATTAATGGCCGACATCCCACCGACACTACGAATGCCTGCGAAGGGCAATCAAGGCTCACATCTCCTCGTCGTCGATGATGACGCAACCAACAGAGACATTCTCATGCGCCGGCTCAAGAGAGGCGGGTATGTGGTGACCGCGGCCGAGAATGGAGCGCAGGCCCTGGAACTCATCGACAGCGAGAGTTTTCAACTGGTGCTTCTGGATATCATGATGCCCGGGCTGAGCGGCATTGATGTACTCCAGGCCGTTCGAATCAAATACTCTCTGACGGAGCTGCCCATCATCATGGCCACAGCAGTCGATGACACTGAAGAGGTGGTCAAGGCTCTGGATCTCGGCGCAAACGATTACGTCATCAAACCGTTTGATTTCCCCATCGTCCTCGCACGGGTCAAGACCCACCTCAAGCTTGGCGAGGCTGCGCCTGCCGCAACTACGCTGAACACAGTCAGCGTAGACACTTCAGCGCCACAGCTCCCGGTCGGCGAGATCATCGATAAAAAATACAAGCTGGAATCGGTGATTGGGATGGGCGGATTCGGCGCCGTCTTTCAGGCCGAGCACCTCAGCCTGAATCAGACCGTGGCGGTCAAGATCCTTCAGACGAGCCTCCTCACTACTTCGCAGGACATCATGCGATTTCGCCGCGAGGCCGTCGCCGCCTGCCGAGTCAGACACAAAAACGCGGTTCGAGTAATGGATATTGATTCAACCAGTTGGGGGAGCCCGTATCTGGTCATGGAGATGCTCACTGGCGAAACTGTCGCGGAGCTTCTGCGTCTTGCCGGCCCCCTTTCACCCAAACGAGCGATCGAGCTGCTTATCCAAGTCGTCGACCTGCTTACCGAAGTGCACACCGAAGGTCTCGTTCACAGAGATCTCAAACCCTCCAATGTCTTTCTCCACCGGGAAAACGGTGCTGAAACGGTAAAGGTCGTCGATTTCGGTTTAGCCAAAGCCATCGACCAATCTCTTAATCCGGAGAAACTGACCAGCACAGGTGAGCTCCTCGGTACCCCTGCATACATGTCGCCCGAGAGACTGAGAAACAAGCCGTACGACGGCAAGGCGGATATCTACAGCTTGGGGATCATGCTGTATGAAATGCTCTCTGGAGAAGTGCCGTTCGTCTCCGCCGAGGGCGACAAAATGGCCGTGGCCATGATGCAGATAAGCGAAGCACCAAAACCACTCCGTGCCGTCCGCCCTGATATACCACTCGAAGTCGAAGACATCGTCTCAAGACTGCTGCAGAAACGCCCAGAGGATCGCCCTTCCGCCAAAGAAACTCTGGATTGCTTCGAGCAGCTCCTGAGCACATCAGATGGATGTTTGACGGAAGATGGTTAATGGCAGAATGGATGCCGCATCCTGAATGATGATTAAAGAGGTGAAGAGTGAATGGTGAATGGTGAATGGTGAATGGTGAATCGTGAATCGTGAATCGTGAATCGTGAATCCTGAATCCTGAATCCTGAATCCGTGAATCCGTGAATCCTGAATCCGTGAATCCTGAATCCGTGAATCCTGAATCCGTGAATCCTGAATCCGTGAATCCTGAATCCGTGAATCCTGAATCCGTGAATCCTGAATCCGTGAATCCTGA
>JASLXP010001068.1 GCA_030740295.1 Planctomycetota bacterium | reverse complement strand
TGGGCGCGTCGCTGGCGATGCTGACTTTCCAGAACGGCTTGCCGTTGGCCGCGTTCAGGCAGTGCAGGTTGCCTTCTTCGTCGCCGATGTAGAGGCGGCCTTTGTAGAGGGCGGGTGAGCTGCGGGTGAACTTGGCGATGGGCGTCTTCCAGACCTGCGTGCCGCGCACCTTATTGACGGCGTATGCGTGTCCGTCCCAGGAGGCGAAGTAAACGTAGTTTTTATCGAGCGCGGGCGAGCTGCGGACGCGGTCGGCGGTCTTGAATTCCCAGATGAGAATTCCGGAATCGATATCGACCTTGTAGAGGTGGCCGTCGTCGGAGCCAAAGTAAACTTCGTCGCCGTCCGGCGCGGGCGAAGAGTAAACGCGGCCGCCGGTCTCGAAGGCCCAAATGTGGGTGCCGTTGTCCGCGGTGGCGTGCATTTTGTAATCCGCACTGCCGGCAATGAGGCGTCCGGCGAAGCGGGCGGGAGTGGTCAGCGGGGTGACCGTGCTTGTGCGCCAGCCAATGAGCGGTTGTTTCTCGCCGGCCTTACGTCGGTCGGCGGCTTCCTTGCTCAACTCTTTTTGCTTTTCTTTGGTGAGCGCCATTCGCTCGAACGTCCCTCTCGCACGGGCGAAGGACAGGACTTCATTGATGACGGTTATCTGGCTGTGGCGGGCGGGCGCGTATTGATGGTGCATTTGCTGCGCCATTTTGTATTTGCCGACGAGGTCGTCGGGAAGCGTCACGGGCACGTGCGCGGGATTGCCCATGAACATCGGCGTGGCAAGCGGGTCGTCGGTGAACTTTTTGTTGGTGAGCGTGTCCGGGCCGCCGACCGGTCCGTAGACTTCGATCTCGGTTATCGAATCACGCTGAGCGCGTTGATGGCCGGGCAGAACCTTCAGGTTGTCTGTGAAAACCGTCTCCGGCAGATGGACGACGATGAAGCGACGCTTGTTGCCCCGCACAAACCCGACGGTCTGCGGCACTTTGTTTTCCATGTCGTTCGCGAGAATCGAAATCTGCCGATAGACCATGTCCGGCGCGGTGTTGTTGAGGTAAATCACGAGGTGCGAAACAAAGGCCGGCTTCTTGAGCACGACGGCAAAACCGATGGGGTCGGGGCGGAACGTCCACATCGGCGTCAGGTCGTCGAGGCGCCCGTTGAAGAGGAATCCGGGCTCCTGCAAAAACACCAGCGCTCCGAGCGGGGTGCACTGCAGGAACGTGGTGACCGAGCTGTCGCTGAGCAGGCGATTCTTGAGCTCGCCGGGGATGCGGTTGTATTTGATGCGGAAGTCTTCCGGATGCGTCGGCGCAATCTTGTGCAGCTCCGTATTAAACAGCAGGTTGGCCGAAGGAAAACGCACGGGCCGGAAGCGAACGGTATCGACCAGGATCTCGCCGCCAGAAGCCTCGAAGCCAACCTCGATGGACTTGGTATCGGCCATGGACTTCACCGCCACGCGGCCGAACTTCCAATCGGCCGAGGGTTCGCACTTGAAGTTCGAGATGGTGAAAACGTTTTCCTCGCCGCCGAAGCTCGAACCTGCGGCAAGGGTGCCTGCGCCCTTCGCTGACCTGTAAAAGAATTCGAGGAGGTAGGTCGCGTTCGGAATGATCTTGCGCTGCACTGCGGTCGTGACGAGTTGACCGGCACCGAGGCGCAACGATTTCTTGCCGGTGTGCGCAGTGCTATCGAGCACAACATCGCCGCTGAGCGCCTTCCAGAATTTAACGGTCTCGAACCCGCGATTTTCCAACTGGTCGATGCCCATACGAAGGACTTTGTCGTAATCGGACGGGGTATCCTCGGCGGTGGGGTAAAACTCATGGGAGTTGTCAGGAAGCTGCGCCTTCGCCCTGGCGATGTAGGCGGGGTAATCGGAATCAGGCACTTCGTTAAGATCCCGAATCCGTTTCTTCCAGACGACCTCGCCCTTTTCATCGAAGCGCATGACCTCGCCGTTCCTCGTGCCGGCGAGCACAGCGGTAATGCCGATGGCCTGCAGCCTGGCGCGAATGGAAAGCTGGTGATTCCAGAGCGTCTTGCCGTTCTGCAGATCGATGCAGCGAACGAGCCCGTCGCGAGAAGTGCGATAGAGGCGGGTGTCTGAAGCGTTCGTCTCATCGAAATCCGACACCCAGAATTCGTCATCGTTGACTGCCCAGATGGGGCCGCCGTTTTCTGCGAGGCGGGTCGCGGATTCGTGATCCGCATTGAGGTAACCGCCAATCTTTAACTGCGCTCTGGCGGGAGGGGCGAAAGCGCCGAACTTGCCGGGATCCGGAGCCGGCTGGGAGCCGGCGCGCCCAGGGGGAGGCGGGCCGCTCGCATAGAGCAGTGGAGCGGAAAGATTGCTGGCGTGAATCCACGGATGCGGCGAACCCGCGGGCCAGGTCATACCCCACAAGTCACTCGAACCTGGATCGTCAATGTTCCTGAGCAGCACGCGCCCCGTGCGGGCATCCAGAATCTGCGGCTCGTTACGCCAGAGCGGGATGATGCCACCGAAGCCTCTTGTCGAAGCAAAATAGCGAAACTCGTTGTAGGCGAGCTTCGTGCCGTCCGGGCTGGGCACGATCTCCTCGAAGCGCACATATTTTCCGAAAGTAGCGAACGCACCCTGCACGGCGTCCTTCGGGTAATCGATAAGATAATGTGCGCGGTCGTAAAACCACATCTTCTTGCCGTCGTAATCCATGGCCATGATGCCGGAGTTGCCGGTGATGAGCACCTGCCGCAGCTTGAGATTCAGTGTGGTCTTCACGTGCATGCGATGCTCGCGCGCTGCGTGCAGGGTCAGCCATTCAGTGGCGGCAAAACGTTTGATCACCTTGCCGTCTTTGCCGTCGAGCACAAAGAAATCGAACCCGTGCCCGGTCGCGGCGAGAGCCTTCTTGCCGCCGTCGATCCACTTCACGAAATAAACGTCGTGCTCCGGCAGGAACTTCTTCCAGAGCACTTGACCGTCCTTCGCGAAACAGAAAAGGTTGAGCCCGTAGCCGAACGTGCCGGCGAGCGCCCGCTCCGTGGCCGGGTCGACATCGAACGTCTCGATGCGGTTTTCTTCCTTGAGGATCTCGCCATATCGGCGCACCTGAGTCTCTTTGCCGGTCACCGATTTGAGTGAAGCGTTTTCATCAAACGGCTCCGTCTCCGCCGGGATGCGTGCGACCTTTGCGGTTGCAGTGAGGGATGCGCTTCCCAGCAGCTTGTCGATGGCCGCGTTGAGGCCGTGCTTGTCGATCGCAAGCACAACCACCGTGTCGTACGTGTTCGAGAACCCTTCGTGCACCCACGAAATGATGGAACGGCCGATGCCGGGGAAGTTTTCGGAGATGGGTTCGGGCAGCAGGTTCTGTGAAGTCAGATCGTGGACGAGCCCGATGTCGCGGCCGAGGAGGATGAGCGGGCCGTCGATGTGTTTGCCCGGCCTGACGACTTCGCCGCGCCAGAGCCGAGTGCCGTCGATATTCACGTCCTGATCTGCCGTCACGAGAATGCCGGGCGCACGGATGAACGGCTCCATCTTCGTGGTGCGGGTACGGATGCCGCGCTTGTGCAGGGCGAGGCGCAGTCGCTCCGCGGTCTCGGCGACCCACGGCTCTTCCGCGCCGAGGTAAACTGGATAGCGCCGGATAATTTCCTGGTGGAACGTTTCTTCGAGTAGCAGACGGTTGAGGTCAGGCCACTTCGTCGGCTCGGTGACGGTCTCGCCCAGGCGACCGGCCTCAATGGTCAGGCTGCCCGGCGGGAAACGCTCGATGGTGAAGAGGCGTCCGTCGGTGACGAACTTGTTGAACTCCTTCAGCACGGCGGCCGCGAGCTCCGCGGAAGGCTCTTTGTCCTCCTCGGCCTGGTCGAAGAGCGCCTTGCTCTCCGGCGATAGCATGGCCCGGAGATCCTCTGCGAGTTTGCTCCGTCCGTCACGGACACGGATGGCGAGCCGGCCCGGATAAAGGAGGTCTTCCTTCTTGAATTCGATGGGCGAGACGGTGACGTCTTCATCCATGAAAGTCTTCACTCGATCCGCGTCATAGAGTCGCACCTTGCGCTCGTCGAGGGAGGCAACGGTGAGTTTGCCGGGCTGCGTCTGAATTTCAGTCTCGGCCCACTTGCCGCTGATCCACTCCCGCGCACGCAGCTTGATGGCGCCGGCCTTCAGGTTGGCCGGCAGCAGGAACGTGCTCTGATACTTGGGGGTGCCTGCCCGGAAGATGTGCTGCAAGGTCATCCCGCCCGGCGACGTAAACGTGATCTCAAACGGAATCCCCGCATCGATGATCTCGCCGTCCGCGTCGGAGGCGAACACTTCGTAGCTGAAACTCGTGCCGCCCTGTGCCGACTCGGGCACACGCAGCGTAACGCCGGCAATCTCCTCAGGCAGGAAGGCAAAAATCTTTCCGGGATACTGCTTGAAGTCGGCCTGTACGGTCATGCTCTTGCCGTCGCTGCTGAGCGGCGCGTCGACCCGTTTCATTTCAAGCATGTCGTAGCAGATGGGCGGGCGCTTCGAGAACTTGAGCGTCGGCGTGTCGGGCGCCTGGTAGAGCGTCTTGTGGTTGCCGGTGAAGCCAGTAAACGAATGGTTTGGCACGAAGAGATATTCCCCCTGCCGGCAGCGCTGCCAGTCGGGGCCTGCGAGCAGGTTGTGTTCGGCCGCGGGCTCGAGGTGCTTGGAAAGGAACGAGCGAATGAAGGCGGTCGTCTTTTCCGTCATGTCCCACCAGCGCTCGTCATCATGGTCGAGGTATTTCGGGAACGAGCCGCCTGAGCGGTCGTCGATTTCGTCGAGGTCTGATTCGAGGCGGATGATGCCGTCGATGCCGAGCCGGCTGGATCGCTCGACAACAATCTTCTTGCCCGCGGCTTTCAGTCGCTGCAGCGCGGCCATCGAATCCGGATGTACTTCTTCCTTAAAGAAAATGCCCGGCATGAAGATGAGTTCGTAGTCGAGACCTTTGTCCGCACGGAGCTGCGCGTCGGTCAGGAAATCCGCCGGGAAGCCGGCACGCAGACAGGACGTCCAGAGCGCTTCGCAGATCAGATGCGGCTGGCTGGGTTTGCGGGAGGCGAGGAGGTCGGCCTCGCGGGAATAAACGATGGCGACTTTGCGGTAGCCTTTTTCGAGCGCGAGGAAGAGGTCGCCGTAAGGTCTGGTGACGTTCGTGATATCCTGGAGCGCGGCGAAGTGATCGTCCGGATCCGCGTCCGGGATACTCTCGAACTGCATGAAGCTGATGCCATCGATCTTTTGCGAGAGAGCAAAAAAGGTGTGGCGCAGGTTGGACGCGCCGAATGGGCCCGTGCCGATTCCGAACATCATCGGCCATACCTTCGCCCGATCGTTGACCCGGTACGCGTCGCCGCCGAGAGGGCCGGAGACCGGGAAATCGCCGAAGCCGCCCATGTCTTTGTAGCCCACCGCTGACGCAGCTTCGAGATGCTCCTGCATGCCCGTGTGCGATCCGAAGCCCATAGACAGCGTCGAGCCCGGATGGGCCGAGCAGCGCCCAAGATAGAAGTTGAAAGCATCGGGCATGACTTCCTTGACCGAAGCCGCCATGCGCTCGCCGAGATTCGCCCATTGCCAGTCGAGGTGCTGCGGCCAGGTGAGGAAAGTCGCCAGGTCGTTGTAATCGCGCTGGCCTTCGGGCCGCCCGGTGAAGCGGTCGAGTGCACGCAGAGCCTGACTGCTCGTCCTGCCGTTGTGGC
>JASLXP010001067.1 GCA_030740295.1 Planctomycetota bacterium | reverse complement strand
CGACGAATGGAAGCCTGAACCTCGCGCATCGAGTCGTTCAGGTCCGAGCGCAGCATCCCTTCAGGGAATCCATCGGGAGGCGTGAAGCCGGATCCCACGTTACTGGCCGCAGGCGTCTTCCACTTTTTGATGTCACTCATTCCTGGTTAAAATCCAAGTGGCCGGAACTGCCGGTCTCGGCCTCAGACCGCCAGCCCCCTCCATCGATGAACATCTCCTTATAGTAAGGAGCGTTCTCTCTTTTTACGAGGTCTCTCAGGTCAGTGTTCTCGTTTCCGGCTTGCCGAACCGCTTCCTCCCTCACCCTCAAGAGCCGATCTCTCAGCATTTGAACCTTCCGCGGATCTGACAAACGCTGGTAAGTCTCGCTCGCAAGAAATGTCGGAAGGCCGTAGAACTCGACAAGGTCACCAAAGTGCCTAGCGACCTGGCGGTCAAAGAGCTTGTTGCCCGAAGAGGGAACGATGTGATCCTTTCTGAATCCGTGACGGTCCAATTCTTTCCCCAGCATGTTCTTGGGGTCTTTGAAGGTCATGCCCGTGAGCAGCTTCCAACCCGGAGCGTAGGAGACAGGGGCACCGCTCCTCGTGGCGAGCTCGACTTCCGGGTAAGCCCTGACCGGCGCCATCTCTCCGGTCTTCCGGTCGAAGTAAGACCCCACTTCCCGAGAGGCGAACGGTGTCCTTCTTTCCACCTGTCCCAGGGCAGCGTGCCAGAAGTTGGAAGGGCCAGCCTCGTACCAAGGCTCTTCATACCCAAGAGGCATCGGTCCCGTTTCGCCGCTCTGAGCGAGACCGGAGGCATCCCTGACCTTCGACGGCTCCATGTTTCCCCGCCACTGCTGGAAGGATTTGTACCCGTCCCACAGCATGTTCAGCGGGGTCGCGTAGCTCGCAACCAAGTTGCCGAATAAGGTGCCTCCAATCGCACCTGTTTCCGCCAGGGCGCCAACGCCCCCCGTGCTCCGACCAACCGAAGCCAGGTCGTCGATCAGCTGATCCACCACATACAAACCCAATCCTGCACGAACATTTGCTCCGGCAAAAACTTGGGCGATCTCGGTATATGAGGGGGGAGGCTTGCCCTCAAAGTGTCGTCTCAGGGTATGCCCCGTCCAGTAGTATGACAAGAACGGATTGTAGACCCGGAGGTCTATTGTCGAGCCTGGCTCAAGGCCCATCGTCTCCGCGAGAGCATCGGGCACCCGAAGTTCTGTCCCCTTGTCCGTGGCGTATTCTGATCCAGCAAGCTCCCACGAGGCATAGAGCATTGTCATGCCCGTCAGGCCCTCCGCGAGCTCCGAGTAGTCCCCCTTCCTCATCAAGTCTCGACCACGCTGGGAAAGGATGGCATTGGTAAGTCCCCAGGGTGAGTGGTTCAGCTGCCACTGGATGGAATTGGCCATGAACCTGGGGAACGGAGTCACCCAGGAAAACATCGGAAACCTATTCACACCCTGAACCACGTGCCCCGCAAAGCTGTCGTATAAGTGGTGCCGCTGCTTCACGCCCTTCACAAACTTTTCTGTCTTCGGGTCGAACTGCTTCGCCCAGGTTATGTCCAGAGAGTGGTTCACCGCGTTGTCCATCTGCTTCTTGGCAATCATCCCGAGGAGCCCGTCTGCCTCCAGCTTGTCGAGGCTTCGATACACAACCCCATCATCTAAAAGCTCTTGCGTGATCCTCTCCTGCTCTTCCCGAGCCACCCCCCCCCAAGCCTCCGCGTCATCGCGCAGGGCCTTCATGGCTAGTCTTTCATCTTTTGAAAGCCATGAAATACGAACTGGGTTCATCTCAATCTGGCGCCCGAGTTCTGCCTTGAAAGCAGCGCGGCGAAAAACATGCTCCTGAAATCGGTTGAAGGTGTTGAGCGCGTGAACCAGGCCCTCGGCCTTGGCCATTGCCCCACTGCCGATTCCTGCCTCTGCGATGTCCGCGTTGAAAGAGCTCGTCAGCATGTCCCGGTGCTTCGGGAAGACAGACAGGAGGTGGTCAACGAAGTCAGTGCCTTCGGACTGCCAACTCTTGCTACTTCGTAGTGGGTGCCGCCAGTCGAACTCGCTAAAGTCAGGGCCCTGCGGAGCCCATCCGGCGTCTGCGTCTCGTTTCCACACACGGGCACCGAGCTCTCCCTGCTCCCGCGTCCACCTCCCGTCAGCACCCATTCTAATGCGCCCAGTAATGTTCAGCAGCGTTTCCATCGCCCGGATCGGGTGAATCAACTCGGCATGAGCCAGCGCCGCGGTGCCATCCAGACCTATCAAGTTCTTCGCTTTGCCATACTGATTGACGGTGCTGCGGATCGACTTCTCAAACAGTTCCTGCATGAGCGAAACGCTCAGGTTGCCACCCTGTGTCATTCCGTTTCGCATCGCTGTACTAATCTGCGACACCATGGAACCCCGGCGGATATTCTCCAGCCGTCGCCAGGTGCTGATCGCCTTGACCATGTCGGTGTCGATTCCGAGTCCGCGAAGCTCCTCGATCATCTTTTCGTCCAGCACACCACCCGCTTTGTCCAGTGTCTTCTGGATCTCTGCACGTTCAGCGGTCGACACACCTTCGTCGGCCAGCTTCGCCTCCAGCTGCATCCGGTCCTTACTGCTCAGCATCCCACGGTTGATCGCACGCTGGAGATTGCCCAGCGCACCCAGCTGGCGAGCAGAGGCCGAAACATCGGTCCCCCAGATCGCAGCAAAGTCGGTCCAGTCCGTGTTGTGCTTCACCATGATCTGTCGGATACTTTCCGGTGCGACCCGGCGGCTCGCAATGAGCTCTGCCATCTGCTCAAACAGTGGCCGGCTACGATCGCGAGTGACCCGGCCCGCCTTAAAAAGCTCGAGGACTGCTTCGTTTGCCCGCTGGTTCACCTCGTGCTTGAGGCGACGATCTGTGAGTTCGTAAACTTTATCCATTAGTTCTTTGCCGCGCTCTTCGTCCCAGATCCGGCGCTCGTTCAGGATGTCCTCGGAAACCGATTTCGCTTCGTCCACACTCAAATCATCAGCGGGATCGTCGCCGGGAGCCTTCTTCTTTCCGCGCGGCTTCATTGTCCTCTTGTAGCGGTAGGCTCTCGCAATCTGGAGCGGCCAGTCGCGTGCAGCGCCGCGGTCTACCGCCTCACCATTCCTCGCTGCTTTTTGGAACTTCGCAAACCGTTCAATGCGACCAGCCAGAGTCTCAGCGCCCTTTTCGGTAAGCTCCCCAGCCTTATCCAAGAACCCGGCCAGCTTCAGCTGTTCAACCTGCTCCGGCGTATTCTTCGGAGACCCATGAGCGAGTTCGTCGCCACCCTTTTCGATCTCCAGCGCCCGGATCAGACTCGCAGGTACTCGGTGAACCGCCCCTTCCTCTGGCCGCGTCAGTTCCCAGCTGGCCCGATCCTCAAGCCGGCCGGGAGACTGCGTCAGCGGAGGCCGGGCCGGGTGCGGACCAGGGCGAGGTGCTGCTTCATCGGCAGCGCGGGGGGTGGGGGCGGCGTCGGCAGTACGCGGTGGCACAAGCGCGTCCACGTTCGCATCAGAGTATTGAACCCCAGCGTCGTCAACCCACTTATCTGGTCCGGTCTTCGTAACCGTTATTTCTGGAATAGTTGTCTCCAAAGAGGAACCAACAGCCTGCGACGAAGCATAAGACGCATCAACAGCCCGAGACTCTTCGACCCTCGGATACTCCGGGCCCATCGCTTCCGCGTGCTTGCGGTGCAGAGCCTCAACGGCTTCACGGTTCGACGTGGTCTCCAGGTCGATCCCGAGCTCGTCCAGTTCAGCACGGAGTTCGTCACGAGCGATACCGCGC
>JASLXP010001066.1 GCA_030740295.1 Planctomycetota bacterium | reverse complement strand
TTGTGCTTCTTGTTTCAGTCTGCCCTTTGCTCTGTCTCAGTGCGGAGGAGCCAATCTTTACGAATCTTGATTTCTCGAATGGGCTTGATGGATGGGGCGCCTGGTCGGGCACAAAGGCACACCGCTGGGTTCTCGACAAGGAGGTCGGCCACGGCGGCAAATCTTCCCTGCGTATTGAAGCCGACAGCCGAAAGAACAACGTGATGGTGCTGACGACCACTACACGCATGAAGCCTGGGCAGCGATACGGCTTCGAGATGTGGTGGCGGTTTGAAAAAATGAGCTTGCGATTCAGGTCCGACTTTCGGGTTATCTTCCGAGATGCGGATGGGAAGTGGATTACAGGGATCGATCTCAACCCGCATTTCAGAAAGCCCGAAGGAGATTGGTTTCAGACGCGCTACCGCATGCTCGTCCCAGACAATGCCGCCTCGACAACGGTGGGCATCTGGGTGCGCGAGACAAAAGGGATCGTCCGCGTTTCAGGTATGTCACTGTCGCTTATCCCTGCAGGTCAGAGGAGTCTTGATTCCATGTACCTGTACGATCCCTTCCAGGTGAAACTGGGGCCTGTGCCGCTGCAAAACTTCAGGAAACTTAAGTCAGACAAGTCACCTTTCCTGTCGGCGGCAAAGCGATGGAATGAGCTTCTGGTCGCTGCCGGCTTCATGCAGGAAGATTTGTGTCGGGCCAGGCGTGCATTGCTTTACACGAGGCGCCCCGATGATTTGCTGTCGGCTCATGATGACAGAGCCCGGAAGGTACTCGCCGACCTGGATGACGCGTATCAGCGTCTAGGCAGGTTATACGACAAGAGCGACTCCAATCGTCTGGCCGCAGAATTCATTCCGTCTGCCAGGAAGGTTGAAAAAGATATCAGGGATGCGCGTGCTGGTTTGAAGAGTCTCGTCGATGAAGCCCGTCCATCCACCAAAGCTTCAGAATGGCTCAAGATTCCTGAAGTCGACACCGGACAACCGTGGTGGGACGCGGAACGGAAACGGGCTCGGTACGTCTTCTGGACTCGGTGGAGTAATCCGGAACAACGGGAGATGGAGATGCCGCTTCGACTCGGCGACGGCCAAACGCTCACGGTTGGGCGACCCAAAGACGCGACGCAGGGGATTTGCGACTGGTCGAACTACCTGGACCAGGCGAAGACGATGCACGATGCTGGTGCGCGCCGATTTTCGCTGATCACACATTACAGCCTCCACGACAAAGGCTATCTCAGCAGAGAATTCGCAGAAAAGAACAAATCCGATCCGGACATCACCATGATGGATAACGAGGGTAAACCGATGGCCCCTCGCAGCGGATTGTGCCACTTCAACTGGCTCAACCCGAAGGTCCGTTCGCACATGGTGGACGTGCTCACCCAGATGGCAAAGTTCTTCAAGGAACGCAAGGAATACCAGTTCTACGTGACAAGTTGGGAAGGCGCTGGGCCTTATTGCCGCCAGATCCGCATCGGTAACAATCCCTCGCATAAAGAGGCGTTCCGAAAATTCCTGAAGCAGCGTTACGGGAATATCACTGCTCTAAACGCGAAGTGGCGCACCGATTACGAGAGCTCTGATGCCATTTCGCCGCAGCCCGAAGAGGACACTCCCACCGGCGCGCCCGCAACTCCCAGGCTCATCGAAAGCCGAAGATGGGCGCAGGAGGCATATGTCGATTACCTGAAACTTATCCGTGATACCATCCACAGGATCGACCCGACGAAGCCGATCATCGGCGAGCATAGCGGGCTGTTGGACCGCGTCATCAGCCCGCGAATTTATGATTCCGTAGATTTGCTCGGTTATCACCGCCGGGCTGGGACGACGATGCCGGTCCAGGTCTGGATGAGCTCCCTGCAACGGCACACGGGCAAATGCACGGGCCTGTTCGAAAATTTCTGGGGATGCCAGGAAGACCACCCCGGCCGCATGAGCGAAGAGAGAGCCATGCGTGCGCAGATTCGGCGATATCTTTACCGGCACGCGGTCTGGGGCCGCTCTCTCCAGACCTGGTGGTATTCCTACACAACCGCCGGTTATCTCACCTCCTATAACTGCAACTGGCTCAACCCGGTCTATGACTTGACGACATTGCGGTACTCTGCGGCCGGGCTCCCCGTTGAAAAGGAGAAAGTGGATCGGCTGCAAGGTCTGCTGCTCAACAGCGAGATCGTTCCGTCTCGACTTCTGGTCATCCAGCCGTATGACACGATGCTAGCCCAGGGCCGCGGTTCAGAAGCGTGGAGCGAATGGATGGAATGGCACGACCTTCTGTTCCCGCGGAATCTTCTTTACGAAGTTCTGCCGGACATCTGGTTCGCAGACGGCCGAGTCAGTCTGAGAGATTTCGATGTCGTGATCCTGCCGATCGCCACTCACTTGGATCCGCGATTCTCGGCAAAGCTCATCGACTTCATCCGGCAGGGCGGAACGTGTATCACTTCCGGGCCGTGCGGTATCTACGATCATTTGGGGCATGAAAATGGCGACATCATGAGCGCGGCCCAGCCGAAACTCACTACCCGATGCGAGAGCAAGCCAGATGAGGATTGGCGTTACTCTTACGGAGTCCAGGCCAACGCCGACGGTCTGGTCGAAACATCGGTAGGCCAGGGCAAGCTCTTTCTGTTGCCGGAATCTGTCACCGCGTTCGAGGACGGGGGACGTGCGCTTTCCAGTCTTATCCGCAGTAAGGTCGCGCCCGCGGTTGAAGCACGGGGAACCAAGTTGGAGCTGCTGCTGCGAAAACTCATGGACGGGCGTCACCTCCTCTGCGCATTGAACAGAGACCCGGATCGGCGGACCACCGGTGAAGTGGTCATCAACGGAGCCTTCAGACAGGTTGCGGACATTGACATATCTCCGCCCTTCCCGATCCGCACAGAAGTCGAAGATGGGCAGACACGCTTTCGCGTAACTCTGGACGCGGGAGCGACCTCCTATTTCCTCCTCGCGGGGATCCAGAAACTACCTTGAGCAGGCACGGCCGGGTATTTCACTGCGGTTATCCATCCGCCAGACCGACGGAATAAAGCTGGCTGGTGTCGCCGCGCAGGCCGGTGAAGACGACGGAACTTCCATCGGGGAAGAAACGGGGACAGACAACGCCGGCGCCCTCGCCGTGATGGGCCGCGACGATTCGGGGTTCCAGAGTGTCATCGCCCCATCGAGCAACCCAGACGAAGTCCCGTGCCCATTGGCCTGCGGTTACGATCCATTGTCCGTCCGAAGACATACTGACGTGCGGCAGACCCCATCTCATTCTGCGGTCGATCACCAGGCGCTCGATCTCGCCGGTGGGGAGTCCGACTCCGATGAGACACTCGAGGGGCGCATCGCCCTCAGGACGATCCTCCGGCCGCAGGCACAAGCTGGCGCCGTGAAAAAGGACGCGGCCGTCTTCGGTCCAAGTCTCGTGTCCCAATGCGTAGCCATCCGGGGGCACACAGATGGGTTCTGCTTCTCCGGCCTCAACATCCAGCAGCCATATTCGGTGGCCAACGTATGACCAGTGCCCTTCATGGCAATACAGAACAAGATTGGGATTCTCAGGATGAACGTTGACATGCGTCGGAACGCCGCGGACCTCGTGGACCACTCTTGCCTCCGCTCTCGTCGTGTCCACAAGCACAATTCTTCCCGCGGGTTCCGGCCATGCTCTGGCCGCGGCATCCATCGTGTAGCCCTCGGGTTTGGGACTGCTGTTCATGAAATCGTCACTTACCTCGCCGACAGAAAACACGTCACCGGCTGCGGTGCAGTTGCTCTGACCCATGCTCCAGCCTTTCGGGGAACGATAGATCTCTTCGACGGTTCCGTCTGTCAGATCTACTGCAAGCAGGCGATCATCCACTGCCCAGAATGCCCGTTTACCATCACGTGCAGCCACAAGCCCGCAGATCGCCATCCACAGATTCTTGCTCTCGACGGGCTGGCTTACCTGGCGAAGCTCATCAGAGCCCAGGTCCGCAATGTAAAGAGTTCTTGGGACCGGTTCACCTGCGTCGGCGCCGACCGGCTCTCCGAAACACAGAACCTGATCCGGCTGCGGGAAGGGATTGTTCGTGAAATAGGGAAAGAAGAATTGTGTGTCCGGCAGATCGGTCAGCCTCCGCACGGGGAGGCCGGAGGCAATGTCCGGCTCGTGTCCGGTTCCCAGAGGAGAAGATTCAAGCGTCACAGCAAACCCCAGTGGTCGTCGATCTCTTTCTGATAGTTCGCTACTTTTCCGGAGAGAATGTCCTCAATGGAGACTGTCTCACGGAGAAGAGACGATTCAATCACGCCATAGCTGACGGCGATGTCCCGGAGACCTTCGGAGCCGTGGTTCACCGGGCGGCGTGTGTGCCGGATCGCCTGGATCCAGTCATGAAGTTCGAGTGCGAATGAATCCGTTATTCCCTTTGGGAAACATGACTCCCTGACTTCTTCCGGTGCGTTCTCGTTAAACAGGGTCTCGATGTCATGCGACGATTTGTCATCCAGAAAGAGAGTGCCGCTGTTTGAGTCGGAGTTAATGGAGCCTTCCGTGCCCTGAATTGTCATCCACCCTTCGACCTTGCCCGCGACGCCGTGTCCACCCCAGCCCTGGGCGAGCATGCCCATCCCGCCATTACGGAAGTAGAGCAGCGCAAAACCGACATCGTCCACGTTATTGGGATGCTCGCTGAGAACCGCGCCAGATTCATCAAGCATCACTTTCGTATCGCTGATGACGAGCGTTGCTCCGCTGACGCGATCAATTTCATTGCAGAGGGTCCGGAGGACAGCGAAATCATGAGAGGAAACGTCGAAGATAGCTCCGGCTCCCGCGATGAGCTTCTGGTGTCGCCAGGGTGTATTCCCCACGACTTTGTTCGGGAAGCAATGGTCTCGTCCGCTCAGTCCGTACATTACGGATCGAAAGTCGCCTATCCGACCATCGTCGATGAGCCACTTGGCTTGTTGAAACGCAGGCATGAACCGCCAGTTTTCAGATACCGAGCATACGACGCCTTTTGCTTCCGCAGCTTCGACGACCTTTCGGCCCGCTTTGATAGTGATCGTGAAAGGCTTCTCCATGGTCGCGTGGAGGCCATGTTCAATGCCCATCAAAGCAATCTGGTGATGGTGGGCTACGGAGGTACAGATATCGACCGCGTCCGCAGCTCCTGCTTTGAGCAATGACTCCACGTCTGCAAAACACTCGGGAGCTTTGCCTTCCTGAAACTTCGCCACATCATCGGCGAATTTCATCGCCCGCCCCTCATCCACGTCACATACTGCGGAAATCCTAAAACCGCCCAGCCCTGCTTTCTGCAGGTTCTCATATCCCCGCAGATGTGCGTAGCTGATCCCGCCACAACCAACGACCGCAATTCTCACATCTTCAGACATTTCCTCTGGCCTCCTGTGGTGCTGTTTATTGCGTACGTCCAATTAAAAGCCGGCAGCCTCAGGCTTTCATTCGTCACTCAATCGGCGGGGAATTTGAGAGTCTCGTCCACTTCCAGACTGCCTGTGTCTCTCAGGAATTCCAGGCGTGCCACGCGGTAACTGACCAGGGCCCTGATGAGGGCGTTCTGAGCGTTGATCAGCGCGTCTTGCGCTTCGAGCAGGTCCCGGGCCTGGGCGCGGCCGGACTGAAGAAGAAGATTCGCGCCCTTTACCCGCCGGATCGCCAGTGCTTCCGATTGTTTCTGGATATGAAAGCTCTCTCTTGCCTGGATGAGCTCTCGGCGGGCGCTGCGCACCTGCAGCTTGACGATGTCTTCGATTTCGTCCCGCAATCGTTTCGTACGCTCCAGACTGATTTCGGCCTGGCGGAACGCATTCCTCTCTTCGAGTCGGTCCAGGGGCAGTCCGAGTGATGCGCCCGCGGTGTAGCGGCCATTCTTGATGCGCAGATCACCCACGCGGTTTGGGGGACGGCTGTCAATATTGGCCGTGACGGTCAGATCCAGGTCGGGGAGCAGGCCGTTCTTTGCGACTTCCATCTTGCGTTCAGAGTCTTCGATGCGGGCGATGGCTACGAAGTAATCAAGACGTGATTCGAGCGCCTGCTTTATGGCCTCTGCTGAGCCACCCTCTACTTCCGGCGGCTCGACCTCGCGCAAGGCCTCAATCTCTCGACGGTCGAGCTCTACCGATGCGTCAGGGGGGAGGCCGAGGGTCTTCTTGAATTGGTCAAGAGCGTCCTGGTAACGTTCGGTCGCGGCAATCCAGCGGCTCCGTGCTCGAAGTTCGTTCTGGCGGGTCTGGTCCAACTGAATGTTAGGCAGGCGCTGTGCAACCTCCTTGGCTTCGGCTTCTTCTCGTGATTTGGTCAGGGCCTGGTAGTTGAGAAGTTCGTTGTCCATGATGGTCTGCAGCTCGAGGACGTTATAGAAGCTGCGGACGATTTGGACGGCGAATTCTTTTTCGAAACGTGCGAAGAGCTGCACCGCGTAGACCACGTCCCGCTCGGCCTGAAGCAGACCTTCCATGAAGACCTTCCGGCCTGCACCCCGCAGCAGCGGCTTCACGTATTCGAGATCGAGCTCGGTCAGAATGGATGAATCCACGTTCCCCGAGAGGATCTTGACGGCTTTGAGTCCAATGGATGTTGCCAGCCGGCTGCCGGAAGCGAAACGTCTGCTCAGCGTGCCCTGGGTTTCGATATCCGCGCTGCGATTTCTTTCATCTGTCTGGGTAAACCCTCCGAGGATCAGCCCGGCGAAGCGACTGCTGAAGGTGTGCTGCTCGAGGGTAAGCGCCAGAGCCGACAGGTAGACGCCTTCTTTTTCTTCCTGATACTCCCTGCTGTTTTCCGCGGCGATTTCGAGTGCCTGACCCAGGTCCAGAATCATGGGATCGACGACCTGCTGAACCGCGGCCGGCTGCGAATCGGTGTCCGGCGTATCGAATTTTTCTTCCTGCGGGATATCGGATTCCCTGGTGCCGTTTTCAAGCTTCTTGTCTTTGCCGAGAAGTTTATCTCTGAGCGTGACGGCCGGCCGATCGATGCTGAAATCAGAATCGCGATTGAGCAATGCCTTGCGCTTCTTCTTCAGGATCTCATAGACCTGCCGGTCGGCTTTATCGTGGTATTTGTCGGAACTAGTGCAGCCGGCCGTAATGAGTAAGAAGTAATAAGTAGTGAGTAAGAAGCGCAGGGCGCGAGTTGCTGGATGCTGGATGCTGGATGCTGGGTGGATTCTGGATACTCGATGCTCGATGCTCGATGCTTGCTGGATGCTGGTTGCTGGATGCTGGATGCTGGATGCTGGATGCTCGGTGCTCGATGCTTGCTCGATGCTGGATGCTCGATGCTCGATGCTCGATGCTCGATGCTCGATGCTTGCCGAATGCTGGATGCCCGATGCCGGATACTCGGGGTTGGATGCTTGATGCGATGCCCCACGCATGCGGGTTCCGCGATGCGGAGTGCGACAAGCTGCATGCGGAGGAAGAGTCTGCCCGCCTCGAATCCTGAATCCTGAATCCTGAATCCTGATGGAGAATCCAGCATCTAGAATCCAGCATCCAGCATCCTGAATCCTGAATCCTGAGTCTTGA
>JASLXP010001065.1 GCA_030740295.1 Planctomycetota bacterium | reverse complement strand
ACCATCCTGCTCGGACTTCTCATTGTCATCGCTTTCGGTTCCTTCCTGTTCCTCTTGGTTTGCTGGCTCTTCCTCTGTGTCGCCTTCCTCTTCATTGCCTTCATCACTCTCGGCTTTGTCGGCTTCGACCGCCTCGCTTTCTGAAGCATCCTCCTCGTTGTCTTCGGTCTCTTCTGCAGATTCCCCTTCCTCTTCCTTTGCAGATTCCTCTTCCCCCTCAGCCCCTTCCGATTCTTCGGCAGGCTGTTGGGCTGCGAAGCCGCTCGACTCTACCTCCACGTCTCCCTCGGGAACTTCCTTTATTGTTTTTTGAATGACTGCGTACGCGCCCGATGGTGTCTGGCCGATAGTGTTGAGCATCTCGAGGAGGGCATTGGCCAGGTCTTGAAACTCATCATGTTTGCGGAGCTTGATATCCGGTGGAATAGCACCCGATGTGGCGGACCTGAGTACCTGCTCAAAACGGTAAACCGGGCCGACCAGCCGATGAAGGAAATAGATTGTCAGTGTCACGCCACCAGCCACCAGCAGAAAGCCGACCCAGAGGAGGCGCTTAAAGATCTCCGAGTGCGCGAGTTCCAGGGCCTTGTGCCCTGCAAGCTGATTAGTCGGGTCAAACAGGATGCTCGATATGGTGTAGTACACAACCATCGCCGAGACGCCCATGGTGACCAGGATCATCCATGCCGCAGCCATCGAATAGGCGATCTGCACTTTGGGATTGATGAGATACTTGCGGCGAAAGAATGATGGTTTTGCAGATTTTACGCGCAGGTTGACGAGGTCTTCGTCTTTAAGTTCGGCGAGCTCCATGAGTGGTCTCCTGGGGGGCAGTCCTTTTGAGTTTTTGTTTTAGCTGGTTTTCTGTTGAAGGTCGAGAGGGTGGCTGAGTGGCTATCCTTCAATTCGCTTAGCTTCACCTTCAGCTCCCGTCCGAGCCTTGCCCATCCAAGGGCTGATAACCGATCACACTCCGCGTCTGTTCAATATCCCAGGCCATTCCGTTGTTGGTGGACATGGCATTCAGCACTGCGAAACGGACGGAATCCGGGGTTTCAATGCATTTTTCGATGATCTGGCAGAAATCACGATTCGAGAGCCACATCTGTGGATACCATTCGCCCTGATCGGACGGTATATCCGCGGCGAAATTATCTCCGGGGCGTACCCAGCCAATGCGGATCGCGATGAAGGAAAGCCCATGCATCTCCGAATACCATTTTCCGAGCCGTTCGCCGAGGAGCTTTGTTATGCCATAACCGGGCGTAACCTGCTCGACGCCCTCATTCATGTGAGGTGTGCCGGGCAGTGGTGGCAGGTCGGTGGTGAGCTTACCGGGCTCGCATGTGCCTTTGTATCCGCCCATTGCGTGATTCGAGCTGGCGAACACCAGCCTGCGCACTCCGGCTCGGGCGGATGCTTCATAAACGTTCATCACGGAATCTACGTTCGGCTCGAGCAGCTCCTCCCAGGTGGCTGAAGGGTGCGGATTTGCCGCGAGGTGCACGACCGTGTCGATGCCTTCGAATTCTTTCGCCCATTCGCCCCAGCGGCTAAGGTCGGCCTGGACGATTCCGTCGGATTCCTGCCTGTCAATGAGAGTGAGACGATAGTTTGATTCCAAATGCGCCGAGGCTTTCTGACCCAGGTTGCCGGCGGCGCCGGTGATGAGGATCTTCTTCATGGTTCAGAGTCGTTCTCTGTATTTGACGTCAGATTTTCTGATGGTGATCGCGTGGGAACGAAACTCGGCCGGCCATTCGTCATTCGGCCGCAGGGCCCGGATGCCGGTCAGAACGTATTCGGCATCATCTATAAGCAAATTGATAGTGATGTGCAGCGGACGAATACGATCGGGAAAGTACAAGTGGCAGGCGCTTACGTGTCCCCAGAAATATTCGCCGGGCTCGACCCGGCCGAATATCCACGGCTCCTCGCACCCATCCTCAGCGGCGATACTGACGTCGTCTTCGGCACACGAAATTTCTGGAAAGGCTCTCGTCTGATCACCAAAGCCGCGAACATCTTCCTGAGCCAGCTCACTTCACTGCTCTTCGGCAGCCATGTTTCCGATATGGAGACCGCCTACAAGGTCATGCGGCGCTCCGTCGTCGAGCCGATTCGTCTGCGCGCGGTGGGTTTCGAGCTCGAGCCCGAGCTGACCGCAAAGCTCCTCCGCCTCGGACACCAGATTTTTGAAGTGCCGCTTCAGTACTACAACCCGCGCACCGAAGCGGAAGGCAAAAAAATCGGATGGACGGACGGTTTCAAGGCCATCTTCTTC
>JASLXP010001064.1 GCA_030740295.1 Planctomycetota bacterium | reverse complement strand
GTGCGCAGGACCATCGACGGCATGTAAGCCTGCCACATGGGCGCGTCATGAAGTGTGAAGAGGCCGACCAGATGCTTTGTGGCGCGCAGGACTTCCGGGTCGTCCGACCACCAGAATTCACCATTCGACCGTGCGAATTCGGGCAGGAACGCCGGAACAGGGCCGAAATTGTGCAACATGAACTCGGCGCGCATTTTGTCCAGCGTGATAAGGTCGTAATAGTCCCCTCGCTTCTTCTGCGACCACTGCCGTTGGAGCACGGCGGTGAAATTCTCTCCGTCGATCATCACCTCGGAAAAACTGTGCTGAGGCATGAAGATGTCCCCGCTCATGTGGATCGTTACCAGGAAGTCCGAACGGTGCTTCTTTCCGACGACATAGACTCTCTTCTGGAACTCCCTCGTTCCTCGGATGTTGACAGTTGGGTGCAGCTTTCCTGACTCGTCTCGCCAGCCGCAGCCATGGACTTCGCTCTTGCAGTATTTGGCGTGACTCACGTCGAAATAAAGTCCGCGGATGTCCGCTTCTCTGATCGCTCTTTCGAGTGCCCACACGTAATAGTCAGGGAAAGACGAGTTGGCGCATACCGCGGCAAAGATGTTCTCATTGGTTTCTTCCAGCGTGGTGAAGTCCACGCGGCTGGACGGTACGGGGCGCCATTCTTCATGCCATTTGCGGTATTCAGGTGTGTTGGGAGCCATGACGGTCACGTTGCTGTAAAGGCAGGGGAGCTCACCTTCTGAATATTTCTTCTTCAGAAATCCTGCTGTTGTGTCTTTAGGGATGGGATAGTTCCACCGCTTGCCCCAATGGGTGTTCCAGAGAGAAATGTACTGCCAGCCTTTGGTGTTGACTTCGTCGCGTCCGAAGCGCCACGAACGCCATTCTTTTCTACGGGGCCGCACAGGAGTGGCCATCACGCCAAAAGAAAACTGAATGGGTTTGGTCAAGGTCAGTGGTTTCTTTGCCAGAGTCAGACTGATGAGACCGTCTTTGATGAACAACGTCTTCTCTTGCCGCGTTGTGTTCCAGCCCTGCATGCTCTCTGCGAACCACTGGAGTCCCGCGCTCTCATTACCCAGCCAGAACCGATGCCGCCATTTCCCTTCAAAGCCTTCTTGCGGAAGCGTGCCGGTATCGGCCGCTGTATAGCTGCCCGAATAAAAGAGCGTCGCCACTGCCGGTTTCAGAGGGATTTCAAGAGAAAGAGATTCGAGTTTGGCTGTGGGCCGTTCACGCGGTTTCACCTCGACGTCGAACCACACGAAGCCATCGAACTCAATCTCCGAGCGCACGACGACATCCGTTCCTGCGAGGCTGCCTCTGCCCTCAAGATCAACTTTGCCAGGCGCCCGCCGAATCATCCGAGATTCTCCATTTGAAAGCTGGCCACCGGCTCGCAATCGAATGGGCCCCGACAGCAACTTCAGATTCTGTGACTCAATTTGATCCATGAAGAGGCCGGCCGTCTCGTACGTCCGGCCCCAACAGGTCACTCTTGCTCCATCTACCTTCAGCGGTTTCCACGGAGGGGGGACATCATCCGTCACACCAGCCTTGGCATTCAGCCATTCGGGGAGTGGCGACTTCTCGAAGGCTGCTTTCTTGATGGTCTCTCCAAGCCTGACCTGAACTTCGTGGGGGCCGATTGCGAGTTTCGACGTGTCGAATGAATGAGCCGCCTTGCCACTCCTGGTCTGGCCGCCAAGAGTTACCTCGGCCTCCTTTCTGGTGACTTCGACAAGAAGCTCCTGCTTCAATGGGTACTGGCGAAGCGTCACTTTGAAAGGCGCGGCGCGCACAAAGGGAAACTGCCCGTCGATGAGCCCTGGGGTCTGGAACTCAAGGCGCGTGGATTCATCATCCTTTACGGCCAAAGCCAATTTGTGAAGATGTGAAGTGGTCATCTGCGCGGTCTTGACACTTGGTCTGATAGTGAGTCTGCCGCGCCACGTGGCATCGAGCCGCCGCAGTTCGCGCCAATGGCGACTGAACTGAAAGCCGAATGTGTCGCCGCCAATCTTGTTTCTGGGAATGGCAACTCGAACTGACCATTCGTTCATGTCGTCGCTGGTTTTGGCTGCGGGAACTCCGTTGGGTCCGATAACAAGGTGGTAATCACCGGCACGAACTTCGAATGTGTCGTTGTTCTTCAGTTCAGGCGATCCGCGTTTGAGTGCTCGCCCGTTATGTGCCGTGGGATCGTCACGAAAGTATTTGGGGATGGCCCAACGCATGATCACATGGAGCGAGTCTGCGTCCGACCACAGTTGAGCCGTCACATCTTCATCAAGAATCACCTGCCCGGTCACGTCATCCAGCAGCCCGGTGACTTGCAGCGGCGACTTCTGGTTGTCGCTCACAATTGCTGTGACGGGGGGAGAGGGAGTACTGACCTTTTCGTAAAGCGCAATGACCTCCACCGGTGAGAGGGGCCGGTTGAAAACGGTCAGTTCATCGATGGCCGTGTGCAACTCATCGAATGCGCCGAGCATGAAGACCTTCCCCAGCTTTGTGGGCAGCGGCACGTTTTCCGTCTCTCTGCCGCTCTGCTTACCATCGACAAAGACAGCCATCTCCCCTTCTTTCCACGTAGCGACCAGATGATGCCAGTCGCCGGGCTTCCACTTTGGTTTCCATCCCCCGATCGGGCGGTTGCCTCCTTTCTTCAGAAGAAGCCACCAGGTATTTCCTGGGTAGAACACATAAAAGTAGTAGTGGACGCCCAGGCCGGGCACCGTTACGAATCGGTGATTCTTCCCGTCGGGAATCTTCCAGTCCATAGCCTGGACCCAGAGGGAGAGAGAGCCCTGTTCACGAAGCATGTTGCGACGGATCACGTAGCTCACGGGGTATTTGCCTTTGCCCGCGGGGTTCACGAGCTTGCCGCCGACCACAACGGCCTTTCCGAGTATCCCTTTCGTGAATGCCGGCGGCTGCGGGACGATGGCCTTTCCGTTTCCCCTGGCTAACACAGCATCGGGCGAATCCTCGAACGGGGCATAGAGGAGAACGTCATCGGTGCCGAGTCCAAATGCCGAAGCTCCCGTTAAGCAACTCGTCACCAGCAAACAGGTGAAGAGCCTTGATGGGAAGATGGGAAAGTTAAGGAGGGGCATGACAGTCGTCAGTTGAGCCACAAGCGCCTCGTTCAGTGCGGAGGCAGCCTCATACACCAACTCATCATACACTTCGAGTCATGAACTCTGTAACTGCCGTCTTGCTCAACATGGCGCGGACATTTACTCTCCATAGGGCTATCTTCGACCGCAATGGTATTGTGGTGTTGACGCTCCGCGGCAACTTGTCGCGGAGCGCCAAGACCACGACTATCTCCGCGTCGCGCGGAGAAGTTGCGAAGACAAACTTTAATGTGGTCACTGCCTTTGCATTTAACAGCCCTGCATGCGTTCCCAAAGTGAGGCATGACAATGACAACTCCAAATGAACAGCAGATTGGGTGGAAGGCGGCCAGCTCTGAAGGTGTCGTTGCCGCAGGAGGCGCCGACGCTGTTGCTGCTGGGATTAAAATTCTGGAGGAAGGTGGAAATGCGGCGGACGCTGCAGTGGCCACAATCTTTGCCCTCAATATCACAGACCACGGCGACTGCTCCATTGGTGGTGAAGTTCCGCTGCTCATTTATGACGCACAGAATCAGGAAGTGAAAGCACTCAGCGGCCAGGGCCGTGCGCCGCTATCCCAAGAAGCCATCGATTGGTACATGGAACATGGGATCCCTGGCGGGGGTGACATCAAGATGGCGCCCGTTCCCTCGGTTGTTGATCTGTGCATCACCACGCTTCAACGGTATGGCACAGTGGCTCTCAAAGATGTCTTGGCGCCGTCACTTGCACTCCTGGATGCGGGAACGGAAACCTGGCACCCAAAGCTGGCGGTCGCCCTGCGCAGAATGAATGAGGAGGAAGAGATTGCTCCCGGTAACCGGGAAGAGAAACTCCAGGCAGCATGCGACCGTTTCTACGGACGAAACGAGTATAGAAATGACATCGCGGATGACCTGGAATCGTACTACATCGAAATGGGAGGATTCCTCCGCAAAGCCGATCTTGCGGCCCATGTAACCACGGTCGAGGATCCGGTGATGGTCGAGTACAGAGGATATACGGTGTGCAAATGCGGCCCATGGACTCAAGGCCCTTACCTCTGCCAGGCTCTGCGTCTATTGGAGGGCTTTGATCTGAAGTCCATGGGCCAGTTCTCGGTTGACCACATACATGTCGCTGCAGAAGCCATCAAGCTGGCGATGGCGGATCGTGATGAGTATTACGCCGATCCGGACTTTGTGGAAGTGCCGCTGCAGGCTCTGCTCTCGGATGCCTACACCGATATTCGGCGCCCGTTGATCGACATGCATAGTGCATCTCTGGAAGCTCGTCCAGGCGATCCGCATGCCATGAAACCGCTCAAAGGGCCTGGTGTCTTTCGACCCGGGGTTGGAGGTACAACGACCTGTGTCGTGGCGGACCGCTGGGGCAATGTAGTTTCAGCGACACCCAGTGCTAACGTTCCAGGTGAGCCACGCGACGGTGGTAGAGCTGGTGTCACCTTTGGCAATCGCCTGCGTAGTCTCAACACGACACAGGGACATCCAAACTGCATTCAGCCCGGGAAACGACCCCGTATTACGCTCACCCCCACGCTGGTTCTCAAGGACGGCAGACCCATCATGGCCATCAGTGTCGCCGGTGGTGATCTACAGGATCAGGTGACACTGAATCTGCTTCTCAATGTGATCGAGTTCGACATGCCGCCTGAAAAAGCCGTTACTTCACCACGCTTTGCCACAGCGCATCACCAGGACTCCTTTGATCCCAACCCC
>JASLXP010001063.1 GCA_030740295.1 Planctomycetota bacterium | reverse complement strand
TGGCAAGGGGTCTTTCTGTCCACTCAAATAGTAACTTTTTTATTCCAATCTTGGCCCCCTCGGCGTCGACGAGGAAACACCTTTGGGATACAGAACTTGTATCGAATTATCGATCCACATGAGATGAGTTCTGTAGCTAGTAGTTCAAATCGCAAGTAAACGGCAATTGGCTCACAGGCTGGCAGCCTGTGGCCACGGCATTGTTGGTCTCTTCAGAAAATCTGTATTCTCTTGAAACGCGTGTGCGGCCCGCAGAACCGTCGCCTCATCCCAGGGCTTACCCATGATCTGCAGGCCCAACGGCAGGCCGCGGGCGCTGAATCCACAGGGCACGGATATCCCCGGCAGTCCGGCAAGGTTCAGGCTCAGGGTCAGGATGTCTGACAGGTACATTTCCAGGGGATCGTCGACGAGCTCACCGATTTTGAATGCTGGCGATGGCGCAGTCGGACTGAGGATGCAATCGACTTCCTCGAACGCGTGATCAAAATCCTGGCGCATGAGTTTGCGCACTTTGGCTGCCTTCAAGTAATAGGCCTCGTAAGTCTCCGCACTCAGAGCAAACGTACCGAGCATGATGCGTCGTTTCACTTCATCGCCAAACGCTTCCTGACGGCTCTTGGTGTACATCTCGATCATGTCTTCCGCATTCTGGGAACGGAATCCGTAATGCACGCCGTCATAGCGCGAGAGATTCGAGCTCGCCTCGGCCGTGGCAATGATGTAATAGACCGCAACCGCATACTGAGTGTGCGGCATGGAAATCTCTCGAGTCTCTGCGCCCAGCGATCTGAGAGTCTCAATGGCGGCTTCCGTTGCTGCGGCGACATCTGGTGACATGCCCTCGACGAAGTACTCCTTTGGAATCCCAATCTTCAGGCCGTCAATCGAACCATCGAGTGAGGCGAGGTAATCAGGCACATCCAGATTCGCCGAAGTGGAATCACGAGTATCATGACCGGAGATTACCTGCAGCAGCAGCGCGTTATCACGCACGTCCCGGGACAGCGGCCCTATCTGATCGAGTGACGAGCCGAAGGCGACCAACCCAAATCTGGATACGCGTCCATACGTAGGCTTGGAACCTGTAACGCCGCAGAAAGCCGCCGGCTGACGGATCGAGCCGCCGGTGTCCGAGCCGAGGGCCAGCGGCACCATGCCTGACGCGACCGCTGCGGCCGAGCCACCACTCGAGCCACCAGGTGCATGTTCCGTGTTCCAGGGATTACGCGTGAGCGCGAGTCCTGAATTCTCGGTCGACGAGCCCATCGCATACTCGTCCATGTTCGTCTTGCCAACAATGACCGCTCCGGCCTTTTCGAGAAGATCCGTCACATGCGCGTCGTAAGGCGACATCCAATGCTCCAGGATCTTTGACGCGCAGGTCGTCGGTGTGCCCTGGACGCACATGTTGTCCTTCAACGCGATGGGCACTCCTGCCAGCGGTCCGACGTCTTCTCCGGCCGCGAGCCTTTCATCAATCCTTGTGGCATTCTCGGTCGCATCTTCACAGACATTCAAAAAGGCATTGAGCTGATCGTCATGCTTGCGAATCTGTTCCAGAGAGCCGCCGACTGCTTCTGCTGCCGAGACCTCTTTGTGGCGAATCTTCTCCGCCAGCTCTGTGGCCGTGAAATCTTCGAGATTCATCACTCCACCACCGTCGGCACTTTGAAACTGTCCCCGGCCTTTTCGGGCGCATTGGCGAGGGCCACCTCGGTCGGCACGGATGCCTTGACCTCATCTTCCCGGAACACGTTGTTCAGCCCCATCACGCTCGACATAGGTTCAACATCTGAGGTATCCAATTCATCCAGCTTGTCCATGTACTCGAGGATGTTCTCGAGCTGCGACTGAAAGACCTCGACCTCTTCGTCAGACATCTCGATACGAGACAAAAGCGCCACGTGGCGGACCTGTTCTTTTGAAATCTTCTCCATTGGCTCGTCATTCATTTCTTTGAGGGCGGAATTCTATCGGCTCAGCGAGAAAGCTGTAACAGGATTCGGAGCCGTGCCCTCGCTCTTACATCCATTCAGGCTGTAACCCGATCCAGTCTCCTTGTCTTCCCTACTCCTTTGCGCATTCGCACCGAAGCGATAGACTCCCGCGCCCTGTAAAAAGGGCGGCAGACAGAGGCGATTCAAGCTGCATCCAGCGCCCTGCACACAAGGGCACTTTCTCATTACTCATTACTTATTACGATTTCAGGCATGGCAAAGCAGATTACTCCACGCAGTCAAGACTACTCCAAGTGGTATCACGACATCGTTCTGAAGGCCGGGCTGGCCGATTACGCGCCTGTTAAAGGGTGTATGGTCATCAAGCCTTATGGGTACGCCATCTGGGAAAAGATGCAGCGCGATCTCGACGATCGCTTCAAAGCCACCGGGCATCAGAATGCCTACTTTCCGATGTTCATTCCTGAGAGTTTCCTCAAGAAAGAAGCGGAACACGTCGAGGGTTTCGCGCCGGAGTGTGCGGTGGTAACTCATGCCGGCGGCAAGAAACTTGAAGAACCGCTTATGGTGCGTCCGACCTCCGAGACGATCATCTGGGATACCTATCGCAAGTGGATTCAGTCTTATCGCGACCTGCCGCTGCTGATTAATCAGTGGGCAAACGTCGTCCGGTGGGAGATGCGCACCCGCCTCTTTCTGCGCACTTCGGAGTTTCTCTGGCAGGAAGGCCACACCGCGCACGCGACTGAAGAGGAGGCCCGCGAAGAGACGATGAAGATTCTCGATATCTATCGCGAGTTTGCTGAAGACATCATGGCCGTGCCTGTTCTGGCTGGTTTGAAGAGCGAGAATGAAAAATTCGCCGGCGCCGTCGATACCTACTCCATCGAAGCCATGATGCAGGATTGTGACGCGCTGCAGGCCGGCACGAGCCACTATCTCGGACAGAATTTTGCCAAGGCCTTCGATGTGCAGTTCCAGGATGAGAACAGCGAATTGCAGTACGTGTACGCCACGAGCTGGGGCGTCAGCACTCGACTTATCGGCGCGCTCGTCATGGCACACAGCGATGACCAGGGCCTGATCATGCCGCCAAAGCTCGCGCCCATCGAGGTGGTGATCGTTCCAATTTATCGAGATGAAGAAGGCCGCAGTCGAGTGCTCGAGGTCGCGAACCGTCTGATGGATGAATATCCGAACAAACTGGGCATCAAGCTCGATGACCGTGATGAACTGCGGCCGGGCTGGAAGTTCAACGAATGGGAAATGAAGGGCGTGCCAGTCCGAATCGAGGTCGGCCCCCGGGATGTGGATGCCGGCAAGGTCATTGCCGCCAGGCGCGACACCGGCGAGAAACAGGACTTGCCCATCGAAAGCGCCATCACTCAGACCATCGCATTGCTCGAAGAGATCCAGAAGGGAATCTACGACAAGGCCCTCGCTTTCCGAAAAGAAAACACTCACCGCATCGATACCTGGGACGATTTCAGAGATTTCTTCAAGAAAGGCTCAGGCTTTGTCGAGGCCCACTGGAACGGCAAGACCGACAGCGAAATCGAGATCCAGAATCAGACAAAGGCCACCATTCGCAACATCCCATTGAACGCGGAGGCGGAGTCAGGCCAATGCATCCTCACCGGTGAACCATCCAGCAAGAGGGTTGTCTTCGCGAAGTCGTATTAGACGTGATACTCATCATGAGTTCCGAAGAAATCACCCGGGCAAACGAATCCTTCTACGCAGCGTTTGAAGCACTGGACGTGGAAACGATGGGTGACGTCTGGCTAAAATCAGATTCTGTCAGATGCGTCCATCCGGGCTGGCGGACCGTATCTGGGTGGGAGCCTGTGATGACCAGTTGGCAGGCTATCTTTGAGAACACGAGCAGCATGCAGTTCATCCTTACCGAAGTTGAAATAAGCGAGGAGGGCGACGTTGGCATTGTGACCTGTATCGAAAACATCATGGCAGGGGTCGGCGAATCGGAACGCATGGGTGCTGTGCAGGCGACCAATATCTTTGTAAAGCAGGAAAGTGCATGGAAGATGATCCTTCATCACTCCTCGCCTATCGCTCACCTGGTGAAGGAAGAGTAATTCCACCGATGAACGCAAATGAAACCCGGACTCAGTTCAACGAACTTGGCTATCGCATCGTTCCCAACGCGCTCACCGCAGAGCAGGTAGGCGCCATCAACGAAGCGCTCGATCGAGATCTGGAACAGAACGAATGGCCGATCAAACGTGGCGACGGCCATCTGCAGGACGCCAACATACTGCTGCGGCTACCGATTCTGGATATCACCATTGAGAGCCAGACGGTCATGCCGATCATCACTGCACTGCTCGGTGAGGTCGCGACGTTCGACGAATTCTCCGCCATGATACGGAATCCGACAGAAGAGATTCCTGAGAAGCCGGCCTGGCATCGGGACTTCAAACGGTCAGAAGATTTTCCGCTCGGCATTCATTCGCTCTCGCTGGTTTACTATCTTTCGGATGTCTCGGAAACGGACCATTGCTTCGCGGTCGTCCCGCGGTCTCACAATCGTGACATTGATACAGAGCCCGGAAAGCACGGCCCTGCAGACGAGGTGGACATTCTCGGTCCGGCAGGATCGGCGGTCTTCTTTCATACGGCTCTCCTTCACACCGCGCGTCTGAGAAGGGGCTCCCGCCAGCGTCGGACGCTCCACATCTATTACGGCCACGCGGACACCGAACAGATCTCCAGCCACACAGACATTCCGGACAGGCTCCGGAAAAAGGTAGATCCACTGCTGCCACGAAAGTTCTATTCAAAACAGAGAGGCAACACGATTTGAGGCAACACCATTAAGATTAAATCGTACCGCTTCAGATGGTGTTGCCTTTAATCGTGTTGCCCTAAATCGTGTTGCCTTAGTCGAGAAATGATTTGAGGTCCGGATGAGTTCGAATGGTCTCGTAAATGGCATCCGCGGCGATCTTGTGTCCCAGCTTGTTCGGGTGTCCGTCCATGAAGCTCGCTATCAGATCTTTGGGATCATACTTCTTGTAGTAGGGCAGCAGGTCCAGGGTCACCGCGCCCTGTTGCTGCAGCCAGGCACCCACTGATTCGTGGACTTTCTGAAAGGGATAGTCTTCGAACTGAACGAACGCGGGGAACAGCACCGCCAGGAACCTGATGTTGTGCTCTTTGGCAATCCTGAGCATCTCCCGGTGGTCCGCCTTGCATTGCTCCCAGCCCCTTTCGCCCTCACGATACAGCTTCAACAGGTAATTGGTGTAATCGTCCTTCCGGCCCGTCAATTGAAGCGATTTGTCATACATGAAATTGAGCAGGTTGATGTTGTATGACCATGCAAGCCGAGAGTTGAGATGCCTCGGAAAGACGGTGGCCAGATGGAAACCCGGCCCGTCTGGTTCGGCATCATTGAGCACAAAGCCAAGGACAATCAGATCCGGTGAATACTTGATACCATCACTTTTCAGAGCGCCAAGTTCGCACGGGGTATTCCATCCGATACGGCTGAGATTCAGAACCTCGAAACCATCGCCGTGCTCCTTGCTCAAGATCCGAGCAAGATGCTCGGAGTAGATACTGTCTCTTCTGCAGCCTGCTCCATAAGTCACCGAGTCACCCAGACAGAGTAAACGGCGCGTCCCGGCCGGTTTGGACCTGGTAACCGACTCCAAATCGAGAGTCGGCGCACGCGCATCATCAGAATCGGCGCCGTCTGCATGGGTGAGACCGACCGTAGTCACTCGGAGCGTGAATTCAAGAAGCGCAAAAGTGGCTGTCAGGCCAAATATAAGAAGCAGGTACCTCTGGACGGACTTTGCCCTGACCATCAAGAAAGGCAGCAGAAGAGAAATGGGCAGCAGGCATTCGAAGGCAACATAAAGATGTCGTGAAAGCCCATATTCGAAAGACTGAGCCCACTTCTGCGGACCAAACCGGCCAAAGTAGAACCAGCTCCCAACAAACATGATCGAAAGCAGGGCAAGCGCGACACAGGTGGCCAACCAGTCTTTCCGAATCCGTTCAGTCAGCCTGGCAGTATCCGCGGGCCCGGCGAAAAGGAGGCCGAAGATGGCAGCCCACGCGCAAAGCATGAAAGGCGATTCATCCGCCGCCTGCATGCAGATCAGTGCCGCGCCCAATCCAAGAAGTACGCCGCGACACTTTGAATCAAACGGACACAGGATCAGGGCCAGAAAGGACGCAGCTTGTGCGATCGCCAGGATTACCGAGCGTTCGAGTTGCATCTCGAAGAGCAATCCAATGAGGGCAATCCAACTGCCCACACGCAAGGCGAGCAGCACTTTATGCCATGCCTTTGCCCTTTCACCCAGCAGGAATGGATTCAAATTAGCCGCAGCAAAAAAGAACAGCGCGATCCAATAAATGAAAGGCCATCCAAGATGATTGAACAGCAGACTCCCACAGCCAATAAGAGCGAGGATCAGGATGTCCCACCGAATCGCTCTGGATTTCATGTGAGTCTGGCTCATGGTCGTCTCCGGCCTTACTGATTTTGCCCACCTTTATTCTCCTGCTGTTTTTCCTGGACAGCTTTGCACTGTCTGAGGCCAACGCGGGCTGGTGGCTTATCGTATCCTTTCCAGGCATATGGGTCAGAGCCGGAAACCTGTATCACTGCCCTGTGATCGGCAGTCGACGCACGCTCCCCTTCTTTCAACTGCCAGGGCAGTAATGACCATGCGTTGCAGTAGTGATTGACTAAAACTCTGCGGGTCGTGTTCCCCCGGTTCTTTCGAGATCGGTGGAGCAGGTAGCCATTGAAGAAAACGGATGAACCAGTCTTGACCTCGACGGGAACTTCATCACTTTCATCAAAGCCGTAGCTCTCGAGGGTAAAGTCAAATTCATCATTATTGTTATGTTCGCGCTGCGGATAGAGCATCCCAGTTTTATGCGATCCCGGAATGACCCAGAGGCAGCCGTTTTCGGTGGTCGCGTCGTCGAGAGCAATCCAGGCGCCGATAAGCGATCTGTCGCGGGTGGGGATATAGATCTCATCCTGGTGCCATGCCTGTCCTTGAAAGCCGGGCGGTTTCACAAAGTACATGGATTGCATGCATTTCACACTGCCATCCCACCAGGGCAGATGTGCGCCCGTAATCTGGCTCAATGCTCCGCAGAGCTTCGCATGCCGGACATATTTTTCGATGACCGGGCTCACAAAATGTAGTTGATGAATGCACAGTATGTTTTCCAACACCTCTTCATCTGACATTTCACCAGGAAATAATTCCTCGTTTTCATTCGGATACTGGCCGCGAGCGACTTTGATCACATCCTGCCGCATCTCTTCGATCTCATGTTCTTGTATGAGATCCGGCACGATCAGATATCCGGTTTCGATATAAGCCTGGACTTGTTGATCCGATATTACTTTGGGCACTTCTACCGGCGGCCCTTTTTCCAACTGCATGGGGTTAGCGTAATGAGTAATGAGTAATGAGTAAGTGCTGGGCCTAGGTCGTTTTCAGGTGGCAGCAGTTTGCTGCTACGATGAAACTAATCAGTTTCGCATTCGCTCAGAATTTTCTTGTAGACCCTTCTGGCGTGCGCGTAGGCGGCTTCGGCATCTTTCATTTCTTTTTCCGCAATAAATCTCTTTTTCTGTGACCAGCATTTGTCGACGCCTTTCAGGCACCAGTCTGCACTACGCTTGCTGGCGCGGATCGGTTTGTCATCAACGATGAGGAAAATCGGATTCGTGTGGGAAGAAGGAAGAATTCGGATGGCTGCCCAACTGCTCTGACTAATTTCCGTTTCAAAGGTGATGTCCTGCAACGAGCCATCCGCGAGGATTTCTTTTGATGCTTTTGGATAGCCGTTGACAACTAATTCAACTTTGACGTTGCGGGTGTTGCCTAATCTCGCGCGCTCGATGTGCCAGTAAGGCTGCTGGCTGTAGGGTCGGCTTCGGATGTCGTTACTGGGCTCTTCGCCAAGGAGGGCTGAAACTGCTGCACTGAAGGTAACTTTGCCGTTCTCCACTTGCAGCTCACTTCCGTTCTCACCGACCTCCACTTTCTTGGCTCCAGTAGCGGCACTGAAATCCATGATGTGGCTGAGGCCGTCAGACACATAGCACTTACCTTCTTCCACTCCGCGGCACCAGCCATCGAAATCCAGTTTCCGATCGAGCTTGACGTAGGAGCGTCCGAGCCCGACTCGCTGTCCATAGATGCATGGGAAATCTGTCTCGCCGCTGATGCGTGTGCGGAAACCGCAGTTCAACGTGTGATACCAGATGTTCATCTCCCAGACGTATGGGGTATCGACCATGGACATGAAATCGACGGCCGGCACTGGCTCGCCGTCCGGGCCGGGCACTTTGTGGGTGACATCGACGATGTATTCGTTGGCGCCGATTCCACTGTAAGGTGGAATGATGTAATTGGGCAGCTCGGTGGTGTTTACATTCAGGCCCCAACCAGAATGGGCAATCCCGGAGACCGAGCCCTGGGCTTGGGCCCAGCGGAGGGTGTTCAGACAAAGAGTGGGCCAATGATGCTTGGAATCGCCACCGGGATAAATCTGGTCTTTCAGGCGCAACAGGCATAAATGGCCCGAACGATGGGAACCGAAACCGGAGACCTCCACGTCGTAACGCAGCAGATGGGTCTTGGTGGAGACCTTCGAGACTTTGCCGGTGAAGAATTGTTTCTGATAATCGAAACAGGGGCCCCAGGTGAGATTGATTCCAACCTTCAAATCTTCGCCGAGACAGTGGCGCATCATGTCCCTGGGGTGAACGCCCTGCGTCGGATTGGTGTAATGCGCGCAGCCGGCCGCGTGGATGTGATGGTCTCCCGAATACCAGCCGTGGCTGGCCGGATCGATCCACCGCTTGAGTCTGAATTCCAGCACGCGTGATTGTCCATCAAGGGTGACCTTCTCTGTCGTCTTCAGGTATTCAGGCCCACGTGTACACTCAATCGTGTATTCGCCCGCGGGCAGGTGAATGCTCTCGCCATCCGCACGGTAGACTTGTGGATGGAACGAAAAATCGGGCGCGATGCGCTTTGCCTGCGAGGGATACACGCGGCCCCATTTGTCTCTGATCACGAATGCAGCCATGGTTGGGCGACCTTTTTCGTCTCTGACCCGAAAACGGATTCGCGCGCTTTTTCGAGCCTGGAAGAGGACGTCCGTTTTGGCGCGGAAGCCGATGTCCTGAGTGCCCTGTCCCACGTCTGCTGTGAACTCGGCCATCCGTTTCCCGTGATCTTTGCTGTAGAGTTGGATGATGCGGTATTCGAGACCGAGGCCACTCAGTCTGGGCTGCATGGGGCGGCCTTCGAAGAGCTGCAGATCGAGCCATCGATTCGCGACATCGTCAGCCGGAGAATTCCTGACCGAGCGGGCGTTGGGGCTCATGACACGCAACCGGGCAGTGACGCCTGCCTCGTTTTGCACTTTGACAAGAAACTGGGCCCAGCCGTTTTCTACCAGTTCAGGGAACGCCGGGCCCGGTTTCAACTTCACCCTCGATTCAGGATTGATATTGACCGCGAGCAGACAGAGCGGATCGAGCACTCCCTGGACGGCTTCGGAATATCCTTCTGAACTAGAGCCGTTGAGCAGCGTGTTCTGTGTTTCTTTGGGCAGAGGATGGCCGAGGTAATTGAGGGCCTCGACAAGCCGCTTCATTTGAAGCGAGAGTGGTTGTGCTTCGATGTCAGAAACGGTTTCCAGAGTCACCTGTGGTCGGACCAGGCGGCTCTGTTTCAGTCCGGGTCTTTTACAGCCGGAAAGGCACGCGAGGATGATAAGAAATGGAATGGCTTCCTTTATCATAGGATTTGAATCACACGCTTGTTGTCACACCGTCTCGCGGGCAGAAGGAGTTTAATGTGCAGTCCGAGCACATCGGTTTCTTGGCATTACACACTCGTCGGCCGTGCCAGATGATGGCGTGGCCCATGAATATCCACTCGTCCTTGGGCAACAGCTCCATCAAGTCCTTTTCAATCTTTTCAGGATCGCTTTCGGTGGTGAGGCCGATGCGGTTGGCCAGGCGTTTAACGTGGGTATCGACTACGACTCCGGTCGGTTTCTTGAAGAACGTTCCAAGGACGACGTTCGCGGTCTTCCGGGCAACTCCGGGGAGCTTGATCAACTCATCCAGATCGTCGGGAACCTCACCTCCGTAGTCATCGTCGATCTTCTTTGCCGCTCCAATAATGCTCTTCGTCTTCTGGCGGAA
>JASLXP010001062.1 GCA_030740295.1 Planctomycetota bacterium | reverse complement strand
TACCAGGTCGCTCAATGGCCGTGGCCGTCCACTTCTTGGGATTCTGTTGGCGAAGCGGAACTCGCAGAACTACCAAACGCGAACGGCGATCTTCTTCGATACTGTCCTGATGATGGAACGGCTGCGATAAGCCAGGTTCCTGCTGGCCTGCCCAGAGAGTGGCCGAATTGCCATACGCAGATGGCAATCTTTCACGACGACCATTCGGTCTACGCGTTCGTGGCGGCTTACCGCCCGAAGCATCCGCTCCCTGGTCTGGCTGATAATACGGACGAAGACTTCGGCCTTTACTTTGCCTCGAACGGGCTGCATCGCGGCATCTACTTCGGCTTGAATCAGAACAACGAATGCATCTGCCTGCCGAAGGTCTGGGACCCTGAGCTTCAGGAAGACGAGGATTACGATGACTTCCCGTGGTCACAATTCAGAACAGACCAATGGCAGCCACTTGATCTCGATTACGAAGCTCGTGTCCTTCAACTGAGCGAAGGCATCGCAGCCTGTTGGCGAATAGGGAAGCCCGTCATCCGCGACGGGTTGGAGAATGGCCGGCTCGGTTTCACGGCCGGCCGGCGTTGCTTTGCTACGGGGGAGCTGGTTTCGTGGGGCTCCAACCTGATGTGGGAAACGCGGCACGATGAGCTCGGTTATCTGAAATTCGTTGATCAGCCACAGGAACCACCCGTACCGACGGTGGATCGCATCGATGTCCATTACTCTCCGGCCGATGAGTCAGGGAGGTTCGCGGTTCGATGGAGGGGTGTTTGGGACAAGGAGCGGCTTGCCCGTGTCCCCGAAGGCACGCACTACAGCGAGTATCTTCGCAGATACACAATCGCTTTGAACGGCCAGGAGCACACGTCGGACATCGGGTCCGGCACCGAACTGGAATTCCCTGTTGCCGATGGTTGGAATCGTCTGGAAGTGATGACAGCGGTCGGTGAGCCTGGTGTGGCCGTTTCGTTTCAGAAATTCAGCGGCAATCGCATCGTTCCGGGTATTCACGTCCAGGGCCCTGAGATGCCCGAGAAGGAGGAGCTGGTCGATGCATTTCGGCAATGGAGTGCAGAAGACGCAGACGAATACATCGCGCCAGGCACATGGGGGACAAAGGGCAGCGATCCAGCCGGGCTATGTCTAGATCATCATGGATCATTCCGCATGGAGCCCTATGCACTGGCCTGCCAGTTTCTGGAATCCACGCCCGACTATGAATCCAAAGTCAGAGAGACCTGCGACCGAATTCTCGAGCACGAACAGGAAGGCCACTGGTTCCCCTGTCTGTGCATTGACCCGATGGCCACGATGCCATTCGCCGGCGGCGCATTTGGCCACGGCGCCGTCTGTGAGGCACTCGTGCTCGGATACCGGGTCCTGGGCGATCCTGAATGTCTTGATGCCGCTGTCCGCGCGGTGAATGCCTACGATTTGTATCCACTCGAACACAATCAGAATTACGCTGCCTTTGCGTTGTGGCATCTCAGCGAGTTGTATTCCGTTACCGCCGATTCCGCCGTACTCGAAAGAGCAGAATACTACCTGCAGTTTGCCGGCCACCACATCGACATGTCCGGTGCGCAAAGGGGTCACAACTACTACAGCGCATATGGTGGCATCACCTTGAAGGGGCTCGCAAAACTGCAGGCCGCGATGGAGCCCGGGCATCCGGGGCATGCCGGCCTGCGCGACAAGGTTCTTCGTTACACGAATCAAATGCTGGCACGGCAGCAGCAAACGGGATTCTTTGCCGAACGGAACCGCAAGTACCTCGGCTACCACACCCTCACCCCGTTCGCGGGTCTGGTCGAGGCCGCGCTCGCGGGAGGAGACGAAATCTTCAACCAACTGCTCCCATCGTTGCTGGCGGCCTATGAGGCCCAACGCGATAAGCCTGAAGGGCTCGTGATCGCATCGATGGCCCGCCTGGTCCATAAGCGCTGAAGGACCATCGGCAATTTAGTCCCGAAAGCATTCAACAGCCCAGTTTCAATCCTGAGCTTTGCTCAATAATCTCTCCCGAAGGCCGACTGTATTCTCCACCCCGGTCAACTGACGAAAGGTTGGTATTGTAAAACCTGCCGAACGCTCTTAGAATCCTCAACCGGGCCGTGGGTGTAGAAAAATCCACAAAAGAGAAGTCATCATGTTTGCTATCTGTCATGGCATGTTGCGCGTCATCCCGTTTTGGGCCATTCCCTTCGCCCTGGTCTGCCAGCCTGCCTATGGCCTCGAGGTCGAGAGCTACTACGGCAAGTATGATGTCAAGCAGAAAGATATTCGTGGCGCCTCGAAGAGTCTGGATGGACCCCATGCCGAGACCTGGCCGAGCGCGCCCAAGCCCAAACGAGCTTACAAGATTGGTGTTCTGTTTCCGCACTTGAAAGACCCCTACTGGCTGGCGGTGAACTATGGCATCATTGAACGGGCAAAGGAAACGGGCGTAACCATCAAGCTGCTCGAGGCCGGCGGCTATCGACGATTGGGCGATCAGAGAAGACAGCTCACGTCAGACCTGATTAAGGACAAGGTCGACGGCATCATCCTGGCCGCCATTTCCTACGACAAATTTGACAAGCCGGTCGAGGAAGTCAATGGCAAGGGCATTCCAGTCGTCGAAGTCATCAACGACATCCGAGCATCGTCCATCCGCGCCAAGCGCTTGTCTCCTTCTTCGACATGGGGAACAAGGCGGGGCAGTACGTGCGGAAGGATTCAGAGGGAAAAGACATCACGGTTGCTTTCTTCCCCGGCCCCAAAGGATCGGGATGGGCGCCGGACACCCTGCTCGGATTTCAGCAGGCATTTGAGGGAAGCAAGGGAGCAAAGGGCAAGCTGAAGCTCCTTCCTGCGCAGTATGGCGATACCGGTTACAAGATGCAGCGCAACCTGATCAGCTACATTCTCAAGCGCTACAAGAGGATTGATTACCTGGTGGGCAACGCGGTTGCCGCTGATGCCGCAGTGGATGTGTTGAAGGAATACCGGGCGGATCACCCGACCGCGAAGATTGTTTCGACCTACATCATCCCCGACGTTTACGAAAAGATCAGCCAGGGCAAAATCGCCGCGGCCCCGACGGACTTGACCGTTGACCAGGGCCGGATGTCCGTCGATATGATGATCAGAATTCTCAATGGCGAGAAGCCAGGCGACAAGGCATCCAAATTCCCTTTCCGTTCCGGGCCGGTGATTCAGGTCGTCACTTTGAAGAATCTTGCCGATTTTACCTACGGGAGGCTATTCGGGCCGAAAGGATTCTCTCCGATTTTCAAGTATGAGCCCTAACGAGAATCTTTCCCCGAGTGAGTCGGGCCCCAGCCCTGGGGCGGCAGGCGGCCGACGCAGCAGCCTGAGCCGGCGCTTCAGCTTTGCCTTGATTGCTGTGGTGACTCTTGTGCTGGTCGCCTTCTCAACGTTCGCCATCCTCTACAACGTCTCCCACAACCAGAGCCTCCTCAAAAGGAGAGCCAATCTCCTGACTTAGTTCGCGAGGATGAGTCTTTCTTCGGCCCACTGGAATTTCGACGAGAAGGGCGTCGAAGATGTTCTTGAAGCGCTTCACCAGGATGAAAGTGTGACTTTTGTCACGACGAATAACAGGGAAGGCGAGAGCTTCACAAAAGCCAGTCCGAAGTTCAAGGACGCCAAGCTCGATGACTTCACCGGCTCGACCAGGTTCACCGTAGCCACGACGGACATCACCTACGAAGACGAGAAGGTCGGCACCCTTTCGATTGCCATTTCTCTGGATGAATTGCGACAGCAGCTCTTCAGAGAAATTGTCGGCATCATCGTCCTCGCCGTTGCAATCATCGTTGCGATATCGCTCACCACCATCATTCTCACCCGTCGATATATTTTTCGGCCCCTCGCGCAGTTGGAGCATTCGGCCGATCAGATTGCCCAGGGAAATCTTGACACATCAATCAAGGCGGACAGCGACGATGAGATTGGCAAACTGGCAAGCTCCTTCGATGGCATGCGCAGCTCCCTGAGAACACTTATCGGTGACCTCAACGAAGCCAGGGAAACCCTCGAACAAAAGGTCGAAGAGCGTACTGCCGAGCTCGCCGAAGCGATGGCCCTGGCCGAAGACGCCAGCCAGCACAAAGGCGAATTCCTGGCGAACATGAGCCACGAAATCCGCACACCCATGAATGCCATTATCGGAATGACCGAGCTTGCGCTGGATACCGGGCTGACACCGGAGCAGCACGAGTACATGGAAAAGGTGCAATCCTCAGCCGATGCGCTCTTGATGATCATCAACGACATCCTTGACTTCTCAAAAATCGAGGCCGGCAAGCTCGACATCGAGTACATCCCCTTCCGCCTTCGGGACAGTCTCACGGATACAACGCAGACGCTCACGCTCCGGGCTTATGGGAAAGGCCTGGAGCTTGCCTGCCGGATTCCACCGGAAGTGCCGGATTATCTGATCGGCGATCCCGGGCGCCTGCGGCAGATCATCGTCAACCTTGTCAGCAACGCGGTCAAGTTTACGGAGGAAGGCGAAGTCCTGGTCAGCGTGGAGGTGGAATCGATGAATGAGAGCGAGTGTGTTCTCCACCTGTGGGTCAGGGACACCGGCATCGGCATTCCTGAAGACAAGCAGGACAAGATATTCGAAGCCTTCGAGCAGGCAGACACCACAACCACCAGGCAGTACGGCGGCACCGGCCTGGGCTTGGCCATTTCAGGACAACTGGTTGGCCTGATGGGCGGCAAAATCTGGCTGGAAAGCAAAGAAGGGATAGGAAGCACATTTCACTTCACCACAAAGCTCGGCATCCAGGACGAGGCCGACCGAACCATCCCCGCCAATATCGATGAGCTCGAAAAGCTGCCGGTTCTCGGCGTAGACGACAACGCCACCAATCGCCAAATTCTCGAAGAGATGCTCAAGCAGTGGCGGATGAAGCCAACGGTCGTCGCCAGCGTCAAAGAAGCCAAGATCGCACTCATGCTGGCCGAAGAAGAGGGCAACCCCTTCAAGCTGATTCTCAGCGATGTGTACATGCCGGAAACGGACGGTTTCATGTTTCTTGACTGGGTGCGCTCCAGGGATGAATTTCAGGAACTGGCCCTCATGCTTCTCAGCTCGGCGAAGACCGCGGAAGGCGCGGCCAAGGCAAGAGAGCTGAACGTGGCCGCCTATCTGCCTAAACCGATCAAACAATCGACTCTCCTGGATGCGATTGTTAATGCCTTCGGCAAGGGCGCCGAAGAGGCCAGCGCGAGGGTTTCATCGCCCGAAGAATTTTTGGAGCCTTCGAGGCAGCTCCACATTTTGCTGGCCGAGGACAACCCCATGAATCAGGAAGTGGCAAGCAGAACCCTCACGAAGCGCAGCCATACCGTCGTGGTCGTCAACAATGGCCAGGAAGTGCTGAACAGATTGAAGAACGAGCGTTACGACGTCGTGCTGATGGATATTCAGATGCCCGTTATGGACGGCTTTGAATCGACCGCGGCCATCCGGGAAATGGAGAAGGAGACCGGTGAGCATCTCTTCATCGTCGCCATGACCGCTCATGCAATGAAAGGCGACCGGGAACGCTGCCTCGACGCAGGGATGGACCATTACGTCAGCAAACCGATCCGTGCTAAAGAACTCTTCGCCGCATTGGCTGACCTGTTTCCCAAACAGGATGCTGCACAGGAGGCGATTAAAGAATCTGATGAAACCGAAGAAGAAAATGAAGAAACGCCAGGCGCTCCGGTAATAGACCGCGACGAACTGATGGAGCGCATCGACCATGACGAAGAATTCCTGGTACGGCTGATTGAACTTTTCGAGGAGGGGCACGCACCGCTCATGGACAAAATCCGCGAGGCGGTGAAAGCCGGCAACAGCGGGGCCCTCCAGGAATCTTCGCACACACTGAAAAGCATGGTTGGAAACCTCTACGCCCAGCCCGCATTTGACGCAGCCTATGCCCTGGAATCCATGGGGCGGCAGGAAGACCTGACCCAGGCGGAGGAAGGTCTCAGCGCGCTCGAAAGTGAGTTGGAAAAGGTGAAGCTCGAGCTGAGAGAACTCAACCCTCAGGTGACCTGAAGGAGTAACGAATCGTGAAAATACTTGTAGCTGAAGATGAGCTCATCTCGAGGACCATGCTCCAGCGCGATCTTGAAAAGCTGGGATACGATGTCGCCGTCGCGGAGAATGGTCGCCAAGCCTGGGACTTGTTTGAGGAGGATGAATTCCAACTGGTCCTCAGCGATTGGATGATGCCGGAAATGAACGGCCTCGACCTCGTGCGAAAGATCCGTGAGGCCGGTCGAGAGAACTACGTATACGTCATCCTCCTGACTTCACGAGCTGAAAAGAGCGACATTGTGGAAGGGATGGAAGCGGGAGCTGACGACTTTATTACTAAGCCCTTCGTGCTCGATGAGCTCAGAGTACGCCTGCACGCCGGCGAACGGGTCCTCCGCCTGGAGCAGAGCCTCGCCATCCAGAACCGGCGAATGAAACAAGACCTGAACGCCGCAGCCGAAGTGCAGCAGTCATTCCTGCCGGCCAAAGTCCCAACCAGCCCCCGGGCCCGGTTCGCATGGGAATACATGCCCTGCGACGAGCTGGCCGGCGATACCCTGAACGTCTTTCAACTGGACGAAACGCACATCGCTTTCTACGTCGCGGATGTCAGCGGCCACGGAGTTCGCGCCGCTCTTTTATCCGTCACCCTCAGCCGGGTAATGACCGCGCAGGGCGATGGCTCTTCCGTCCTGATTGAGGTTGGCGATTCCGGGGACGATGCTCGAATCCTTTCGCCTGTCGAGGTTGTGACAGCTTTGAACAGGCGTTTCCCGATGGATGAAAAGACCAGCCAGTACTTCACCCTGATTTATGGCATCCTCGACACTGAATCACTGCTCTGCCGATGTGTCTGCGCGGGGCATCCCGGCCCGGTTCTTATTGCCGGCGATGGATCGTCCCGTTTGATTCCGGTATCTGGTTTTCCCATCGGCGTCGTCGACGAAGAGATTTTCGAGATCGAAGACCATGAGATCCGGATGTCAGAAGGTGACCGCTTCTACATGTACTCCGATGGAATCCCGGAGACCTTCAATGCGGCAGACGAAGAGTTCGGCACCCAGAGAGTGCTGGATGCTCTGGAAAACTGTCGAGCCGAGGACCTCGAAGCCAGCATCTCAGGCCTGCTCAGCGAGATCCAATCCTGGAGGGAAGACCCAGTGGCAGACGATGATATCTCGATCATCGGACTGGAGATTGTTGCTCGCGAAGTTTGATCCGGAATGGTGTCGGCACGCCAACTCATCCGGAAATTGTCTCTACTCCGCCGTTTTCTTCTTCTTCGCCCTGCCTTTCTTCGGCTTCCTGCCCTTCCGCCGCTCTGCGGATTCTTTCTCTACCTTCGCCATGTAGGCTTCGACCACATCGTTGTCGCTGCGCTTTTGGAAAACCTCGAGCATGTGGTCGTTGTATTTGACCATCCACTCTTCGAGCGCTTTTCGGTGACGGCGGATTTCGCCGGCATACTTCGGGTCATCGATCAGATTGGTGAGGCCGTCCGGGTCGTTTTCGTAATCGTAAAACTCTTCTCGCACACGATGGTCGAAGACTTTCAGTCTTGCCGCGATTTTTTCGTCCGTCAGTGCCAGTTCCTTCATCTTTCGGTAGGTCATGGTGCCTGTGGTGGCTGTCCTGAATTTTCGGATGCCGTCTGCCCAGGGATTAAAGATGTAGCCGAACTTTTTTGTCTGGACTCCGCGCATGGGATGCCGGCCCCCGCCGGCATTCTCGTTGTATTCCTTGAATATCATTTCCCGGTCACTCTGTGTCTCTCCGCTGAGCAGCGGCAGAAATGAGCGGCCGTCGAGTCCTTCCGGATGCTTGATTCCTGCCGCGTCCAGGAAGGTAGGCAACAGATCCACCGCTGAGATCATGTGCTGCGCATCCACAGTGTTCGCCTTAACCTTGCCCGGCCAGCGGACGATCCACGGTGTGTGAGTGCTGTGGTGATAGACCGCAGTCTTTGCAAACGGCAAAGGCATGCCGTGGTCGGAAAGAAACATGACCAGGGTGTTATCTTCCTCTCCCGATTCTTTCAGGGCCTTGAGGATCGCTCCGGCACAGTCATCCGCGCGGCGTACCGATGAGTAATAGTGCGCCAGCTCTGTTCGCACTGCCGGGTCATCAAACAGGAATCCTGGTATCGGTACTTCTCCGGCCTTAAATACACGAGAGGGGACATTGGGATCTTTGACCGCGCCTTTCCGATTCATCCCGTAGAAAGGTTTGTGCGGATCGGAGATGTTCATGATCAGACAGAACGGCTTGCCTGCAGCTTTGCTGGCGGCAATCCCTGCGTTGGTGGATCTGTAATACGATTCCGCGTTTTTGAAGTGCATCTTTTCGCCATCGATGATGTCCAGGACCATGTCCCATTTGTACGGGTGATACGGAGTGGAGTGCGAGACTTTGCCGCGGATGGCAGCGAAGTAACCGTTCTCACGCATCAGGTCTGCCAGGATCGGGTAATCCGGGTCGCGCACCGGATAGAACCCCTCCACCCTGTTGTTATGCGGGTACCTGCCCGAGAACATCACGTTGCGCGACGGCTTGCAGTTGCCGACCTGCACGTGCGCGTATTTGAATCGCAGTCCCTCCGATGCGAGCCGGTCGACGTTGGGCGAGGTGTCTTTGAGCTTGCAGCCGAACACACCGATGGAATCGGCGTTCATGTCATCAACGGTAATGAAGAGAATGTTAGGGCGCTTCGCCGTCTCTTCGGAGATAGACGTCTCGGCGATGCAAAGCAGAATGATTGCACCGAGTGTAAACGTGAGGATGGATTTCATTGGAGTCGGTTCCTGTAATTCGAAACAGCATGCTATGGGGAGCTGGCTGAATCTGATTCACCCACAAGTCAGCAGGCGTTCAATTCTCATGTGCTGCTGACTTCCGAGCTCCTAGAGTTACCTGGAGCGCGGTGACCAGTCATCGCTTTGGACTTCCGAGGCTGCTCAGTAACGATTCTTCACTCATCATCACCCGCCAGCGCATCAGACTTCAAACTCCGCCAGCGCATCCGCCATGTCGGCACAGCTCTGGTACCGATTGGCCGGCTCTTTCTCCATCGCTTTAAAAATAACCTCGGTAAAGCCTACGGTAAGACTGCTGTTTATTGTGCAGGGGTCGGGCGGGATATCGGTGGTAGTTTTCTTAAGAGTCTCGATGGGCGACTTCCCAACGAATGGCGGGTTGCCGGTTACCGTGTAGTAGAGCGTTGCGCCCAGGGCGAAGATGTCTACCCGGTGATCGATACCTTCCCAGTCCATCACCTGTTCGGG
>JASLXP010001061.1 GCA_030740295.1 Planctomycetota bacterium | reverse complement strand
TTCGGTAAGTTCTGGTGCGAGCACTTCCTACCGCCTAACCTCAAGGACAAGACGGTCGAGGTGGTCGCGGCGGTCGACGTCAACCCGGCGGCCCTCGACAACGCACAGCAGTTCCTCGGCCTGAGCGACGAGCAGTGCTTTACAGACCTCAGAAAGTGCTTTGGCTCAGTGCGCGCCGATTGCTGCGCCCTGGTGATTCCGCCGCACTTCAAAGAGAAAGCGGTAACCCTCGCGCTGAAGAACGGCCTGCACATCCTGTGTGAGAAACCCATCGCCGAGGATTTGAAAACAGCCAAACGCATCGCGGCCAAGGTCAAGAAGGCGCGCAAGAAGATGGGCATTACCATGAGCCACCGCTTCGACCAGGACAAGCAGTCTCTTAAGCGGGAATTAGACAGCGGGAAACACGGACGCCTGGACTACCTTGTCTGCCGTCTCACCTGCTCCTGGCGTGACTGGACTGCGTCGGGGGACAACTGGCGAGACCGGATGGTGGATTTCGTGCTGCAGGATTGCGCAGTGCATCACCTGGACCTTCTGGCCGATCTGGCGGGAGCTCCTTGCGAGGAGTTGTACGCGGAGAGTTGGACCAAACCGTGGAGTGGCTTCAAGACCAACACCCAGTGCCTGGTGACGATGAAGATGAAGAACGGGGTTCGGGCCCTGTGTGAATTCGGCTTGTCCAACGCGGCCGGCCTGAACTCCTGGGGACATGAGTACATCCGCGCTGAGTGCGAGAAGGACACCCTGATCCTCGACCACCGCCGTCTCGAGCGTTTCCCGTACGACCCCAAGGGCCGCTACGGGGCCCGGCGGGAAGGAAGCGGAAAGGAGCTTTCACTGGTCAAGGGACGAAAATGGTCAAACGCCTTGCTGATCGAGAAGTTCGCCAAGTGGATTTCCGGCGGCCCGAAGATGGAGACCAACGTGGCAGACAACCTCCAGGCAATGGCCCTGGTCGAAGCCGCGGTTCAGAGCAACACCAAGGGAAGGCCAATCATGGTGCAAAGGCTGCTGGAGAAGTCGTCGTGACTGAGGTTGGCCATAAAGTGCCAACGCGAGCAAGTGTGCGGACGCGGGAAAAAGACTCCTCCGTCTCATCCAGCCAGACGACAGGCGTCCTGCCCTCATGAGTGATGATCCTTTTGGCCGCAGCCGAAAGAACCTTACCAGAGATAGCGCTGGTAGTATTGATTCTCTACCAATCAGAGCTCATTGGGTGTCCCGGTTGAGAGATAGACTGACCTTCCAGGAGGTGCACTGAAAACAGCAGAACCACCGGCTGCCCTCATCGTCAGTCTCCATTCAGGTCTTCTGCGGACACGTCCAGGGCTTTCAGGACAAGGTTGAAGCCCTTCCGGATCCCGGCGAGCCTTCTCCGGGTTATGAAGTCATCTCCGCGTTGCTCCGCCTCCCTCAGGCTCTTGCTCATGGCCTTCAGGATGGCCGGTGTGAAGATCTCTTTTGTCGGTCCGCCGCCGTACCAGGCACCGTAGATCAGGTCTTTCGCGCGCACGTGATCTTCCAGGACTTTGTAGTAGGCCAGCATGGGCTTTGCGGCGTCGCGGAAGTAGCCCTCAAAGAACTCCCTCAGGATCTTCTCCGCCGGTTCGTCAGGATTCCAGGCCAGCCGGGAATAGGCGTAATAGTACCACGGGTTACATCGCCACTTTGCCTCCGGGTACGTGCGCACCTCCGGCTCGATGCCTTCCACTCCCAACTCTTTCCAGAATTTGAACCACTCGGACGCGCTGGTGACAAACGGGCGCGGGTGGTACCCGATCAGAAGGTCCCAATTATACACGCCCAGGTGGTCGGTTTTGCCTGCCCAGGCTTTCAAGCGACGGACGATCTCCCGATTGCGCGGTGATCCGGGAGGGAGCCCAATCATGAACCGCGGCCCCAGCACTACGTCCACGCTTACGTTGTCCGGCAGCTTGTCGATGGTGACCGGTGGGTGCATGGACTGGGCATATGCCATGCTGGCCACCTGGATGGTCCGATTTGGCGATTCTTCCTGCAGGCGCCGGCCCAGATACGCTACGAAGTCGAACATGCTTTCGCTCCTGCTCCGCGAAGGCGGCGAGACAGTGCAGTCCTCCATGACGGCTTTCTCATTCCGCTTTCTGCACTGCGGACATTCGCACCACCGGCACGCGTCCATCTGGCCTACCATCACTGAATGGTAGCCGGGCTTCCTCTCGGCCTTCTTCAGGGTCTCTCTGACAATGTACTCCCTCGCTTCCCTGTTCGACGTGCAGAAGGCAAGCCTGCCGCTTGGAGAAGCGCTGTACGGGATGCGTTGGCCCAGCTTGTGTCCTTTCTTCTCCAGGTCGGCCTTCCACTTCTCGTCGGTCAGCATGGGGAACCAGTCGGGATGTTCTTCATACAACTTGCCAGGGATCAGGCTATGGAAACTGTGATGCCCCATGCCGCGGTAGGCCGTTCCCCGGCCACCGAAGAAGTGGTTCCATCGATGGTAAGGCAGCCAGTATCGGGCATCGTTGAAACTGTCGTGGCCCCCAAGCCAGCGAAGCTGCATTTGCGGGTTGTATCTGAGTGGAAGCAGGCTGAGGTCCAGGTCTCCGCGCCGCAGGACGGCATCGCCGTAGACCGAGGGAAACAGCCAGCGCACGCCTTGTCGATCCAGAAACTCCACGATGCTGTAGAAAACTCCCATGCGGGTATGGCCGGCAAAACGAACTTCACGTCCGTTCCTGTAAACGTGCACGGACTGCCTCTTGCGATGGATGATGTCCCCTTTTTCGAAGGTTGCCTCCTGAGGCTCCTCGAGAACGAACAGCAGACCACTGTAGTTCTCTTTCTGATCCGGCTTGATGACCGGCACGGGCCGGCCCGTGATCTCTCCGAGGTAATAACTGAGGTCCCGCGCTCCCAGGTCACCTGGCACGTTGTAGGTCCCTCCCGCGGGCATCTTCTCCGGCAGGATGACCGCGTCCTTTGCGGAGAGGTTCTCCGCGCCCGTGAAGCCATAGATTTTCATCTCGGCAATGGACCACGGAAAGCCGGCGCCTTCTTTGCCTATCTCCATCCGCAGGTAGCGACCCTTCACCCCGTTGAAGCGCAGATTGAGCACTTTGAGCGGGGAGATGCTGTAATCTGCTTCGTGGAACGTTCTCAGGGCATCAGGGGCCTCTCCCAACGCGCAACGCAGAGAACGCGGAATATGGAACAGGTTTTTTCCTTCGCCGGGATCGACGATCAGACGATGAATGGTCACCGACTGGCCGAAGTCAATGGTGAATCCGACTCCGTCCTTTTGGAGTGCCGCGCTCGTCCACACTGTTTCGATTCTGCGGTCGAAAACGTTTGCCAGTTGCCTGGCGTTATCTCCCGCGAAACGCCAGTCGCGGGAATCGAGCTCCTTCGCAGAGGCGTTGCCTGGCGTCAACAGCGCGAGAGCAAAGGCGCACATAACGCAGACACTTTCGGCAACGTTGTTCCTCATTTCTGAAACTCCGGATGAACTGTCCGATGGCGTGGCTACGGCTTCTCTGCACCAACATCATCCACCAGAAAAAGCCCGAACTCGTTGACGGCCATGTACCACGACGAAGAATTGAAGCCGGTGATCGTCAGCCGCGCTTTGGTTGCTTTCACGGCAGGAAAGACATGGGCAGAGCGAGGCAGATCGTGTCCCGTTTCGACGTACGCCACCTGCCACTCTTTACCGTCCCAATGTTCGAGGGCGTAGTCTGTCGCGTGGCAGGTCGTGCTCAGCCAGCCGATGACGTTGCAGTTGAACTCCACCGGCTTGTCCCATTCGAGGAGAAATGCCTTGGGCATGTTGTTGGGGCCGTTCCAGGTTCCCCGATGCCAGGAGTCTGAGGGCTTTTCCGCCAGGCCCAGCCCCGATGGCTTTCGATTGCGCCGCAGCTTTCTGTTCAGTTGCCGCAGTATGTTTGGCTTGCCTTCTGTTCTGGCGACGATTGCGTTCAGCTCGACCAGCCTTTCGCCGTGAGTGGCCTTCCATTCGTAGAAGTCCTTGTTTATCTCGCTGGTGAGTTTCCGGGCATATTCCGGGTACAGGGAGTCCGGAGCGAATTCCATCACGGCGTGGTAGTCGAGATTTGCCCAGTGCTGCAGTGGATTCCACGCGCTCCAGTTAGCGATGCTCCAGTGAACACCTTTCGGCGCCCAGGTTCCATGCCGGCCAATGTGGAGCTTCCATCTGTCTCCCGCTTGGGGATGGCCGCCCAGCGTCTTGAAGGGGAATCGGAACTCCATGGTGAAAAAGTCGCTGCCCGTCTTGACACCTTTCTGCCACGGGATATCGACCTGTTTCCATTTGGTCTGCTTATGGACATAGGGCTTGCCTTCGAGTTGGGCCTGGAACACTCTCTTGTGGCCCAGGATGTCCAACGCGAATTGATAGTGCCGCAGGCCCTGCGGCGTCTTTGGACTGAGGAAGACTTCGAAAAGCTGATACTTCCAGTTGACCTCACCGGTCTCCCTCTTGCGAGCCACCTCCAGATGCGCTTTGAGGCGCGGCTCGTCGGCACGGATGCTCACGTAAATTGCATTCTTGTCATAGCCGACCTGGAAGGAACTCTGATAACTCGCATAGGTGTCGCCTTTGTTCGCCCAGACGAAACCTGTATGCACCGGCAGCGTCTCCCAGGCGGGGTCAGAGAGCTCCCCGTCGATCTTGACCTTCCCGGTCATCAGGTATGCCTTGCAGTCCGTTGCCTCTTTGGCCTGGATATTTCCGCCGACGGACAGGGTGCCAAGGATCAGCAGCGGAATCTTCCCAAACCAATCGTGTCTCATCACTGGCCTCCTTTCAGGCCATCATCGCTTAGCCCGGAACATTTACCAGCATTAGGAACCCCCCAACCCGAATCGCGTAGCACAGGTCTCCAGACCTGTGGCCGGTGGAAGGCGGTTTCTGAAGAATCGGTCCAGCGCATTCACGTCATTCCTCGATGGGCCACATTTGGTAGAGGAGCACTTTTACGTCGCCAGGGAAGTCCTTGGCGGCGTTCCAGGAGAAATTGATTTTGTTGTTGCCGGTGTTGAGGCGAAGCATGGAGCCCGTCAGATCCAGGTTCCGGCCTGGCTTCATCCCTCCGGGCCAGAGTTTCACTCCGCCGGGACCTTCGCTGGTCAGGGCCTGGCCTCGCTCAAGGTTGGTTGGGAAAACGGTCCGTTTCCCGTTGACGATGAGTGCGGGCTTTCCAGGAACAGGCGGGCGCAGCTCGTGGAGCATCCTTAACTGGCCGAACCTCACGCGGACGGCTGTCGCGGCAGGAATACCATTGAAATAGAAAAGCAGGTAATCTGTCTTCGACCAGTCGTAGTCGGCTTTATCGGGGAACGGGAAGGTGAGGAGCCGCCAGCCCTTGAAGTTGATTTTCGGGAGGAAATCCGCGTGGCGGCCGGCCGCGTCTCGGAACTGGATGCGGATGATTTCGCCTTTGCCATCGCCGTGGATCCAGAGGCCGGCGGCGCGGTAAGCTGTGAGGTCGAGCGGCTTCTCGAATCGGCGACCGATGCCGCACCAGCCTCCGAGCCCGCCCTTGTTTTCCGCGGAATAGACCAGGGATTGCTCACCGACTCTCGGCGCCTCGCGTGAGACCTCGAAAGTCTGAGTGACGCCTTTGCGCACGGGCCCGTTCTCGCTGAGCATCTTGCCGCCGCCGATCACGAACTTCTCATACGGATTGCGTTCGCTCATCCGGTATTCTGCGGGATCGGAAAAGTCTTCGATCGTGAGCGACTTCGGGTCGCTGTAATCGAGCTTCGCCACATGACGATGGCCTCGGACGATCTCAACTCCCAAAAGGCAAGGGCCGGGGCGGTCGTTGGTGATGGTCCAGACGTTCTGTGTGCCATCGAGGGCATCGACCGTTCGCGGCTCTTCGTAGACCGCTCGGTAGAGTCTCCAACCGCCCTGGCCGTCTTCAGAAAGCTTGAAGTCCTTCTTTGTTTTCCGGAGCTTGTCCTTTACGGATTCCGGAAAATAGTTGGACAGACGGCACTTCTCATACCTGGCGATCATCTTGAACATCTGGCGAGACTGGATCAGCTTATTCGATGCGGCTACGGAAGTTTCGAGGGAGATCGAGCCGTCGATGCCCATGGCCTTGGCGCACACGTACTCGATCTGGTCGGGGCGGACGGCTCTGAACCAGTAATACCATCCGATGTCGGAGCGAGTGAAGTTTTTGGCCTGGTTCAGAATGCCGGGCCAACGCTGGTCGAGATAGCCTTTGATATCACCGTGGCCATCAGCAGACGCGCTCCGTGGAACGATGTGCCAGAGCATGTTTGTGCCCGTGCCGTTGCTGGTCTGATAGAGCACGTCCTTCTTGAACTTCTTATAAAAGCCCAGATGCATCTTGTTCAGGTAATACCACCGGTCTACTGCGCCATCCTGAATGCAGTCGCTGGCATCGAATTAAACCATGTCGAAATCGCATTGGTTGAAAAAGTCGGCGAAATTGCCGGTCAGCTCGTCTGCGAGAGTGCTGTCAGGATCGACCAGGAAGAAACCCCAGACAGTAAGCAGGCCCTTCACTTCGTCGCCAGCTTTGTGTGGTGCGGCTTTGGTTCCGAGCGCTCCTCGCTGGCACTTCAGAAATCGGAACGGCGGACCAACTTCGGCCTCGCGGTAACGAATGATCTCGTCCCCGACGCGAAGATAGTACCCGGGGTAGGCTCTCGTACGAGTTGTCCTGGGCGGCAGGTCGGGCTGTCCGGTCAGGGTCAGAGCCGTGGCTTTGGCGTCGATGTTTTCTGCCAGGGGCGGGCACGGTACGAACGCGAGGCGGTCATCGGGTTTGGGCGTTATGTAGGGGTCGTTTGGGGATACCGAAGGTCCAAAGACGTGAGCCCCGGCCTTGAGACCGGCGTCGTGGATCTTCTTCACGGCAAGCTTGAGACTCTCACGGCCGCCAGGGAAGTTCTTTGTGTTAACGTCAAAATGGCCGTGATTGGAGAGCCACGAATTCTTGAGGATCAGAATCGTCCCGAAGCCGCCGATCTTTGCATACTCGATGAGCTTATCGATGTCCGATTCGGTGACTCGCACCCCGAACAGGTAGGATCGGCGGGCATCGTCCGAGTCTCGCGCCCAGCTCTGGTCCAGCATGGGGCAAGGCAAGCCGTTCTCTCGCTCAGCTTCCATGATGGCTGATTTGAATTCAGACCAGGGCGCGGCAAGAAGGGCGAATTTTGCTCCGACGATGCCGTGGGCCCGATAACAACTTCCCCGCAAACTCATGCCGTTTCTGCGGGCAGCGGGCAGGTTCCGGGCGTTGACGGTCGTCCCGAACATGCATGCGCCGAATTCGTCGTCATAGGTTGCGTTGAAGGCAAAGGCGACAGTCTTCAGTTGCTTGACCGGGAATTCGATGGTGAGCTCATCAACGTCTTCCGGCTGAATGTCTGTCACTTCAATCAGAAAGTGCCGTTTGCGCGCCCTGATACGCAGGCTGGCCTTAACGTCCGGATCAAGAAATCGGACGTTCAGCATTTCGCCGTCCCGCGCCACAGAGAGAACCGGGATGGCAACTCCGTCGCGCACCGCGGTGAATGCGGGAATCCGGATCGAGCTGATGCTGTAGTCCTTGCCGGTCGATTTGCAGCGGAACTGCTTGAGCATCCCGTTCGCAGAGAGCGTCATTTGAAGAAGGCCATTTTCATACGTGAGGTCGGGGGCGCCCTTCGGCACGTCCGGTACGTCGACCTGCTCGATGGAAACGTCGTCCACGTCCACAGAATGTCCGCGGCTCGTGTAGATGGCCAGAGCGGACCGCAAATAGCCTTCGCCGCCGGGACTGTAAAACCTCGATAGTCTCCGCCACTGATTGCCTTTCGATTTCCCCTGGATAACCACCTGTCCACCGATGGGCCCATCTGCAAAATACTCGTAGAAATGGACTGTAAACGGACCGCCCCTCACCCAGGCTGAAACCCGATACCACTTGCCGGCTTTCAGTCCCTTGCACATTTGGTAAAGGTGTGTGCTGCCTTGAGTCTTCGCCGTAATCCGGACGAAACGCTTCCCCGAACGTGGCGCCGAAGTGCCCACCGCCAGCCGTCCGGGATAAGCCGTGTTCAACTGCCAGTGAGAAGGCACCAGTGGAGGTTTCCCAAGCGTCCAGCCGCTGACCAGGCCATCCGCCCCCGGTTTGGCCTGCCGAACGTCTTCAAAGCTGCCGTTACGCAGCAGCGGCTCGCACCTGACTGTGCCGACAAAAGCCACACCGGTTGAGAACAGCGATATAAGTGAAAGGTGCCACAGTTTCATTTTAAACACGACGTCATAAGAGATTTAGCATATGCCACGGCGTATGACGTTCAAGCACCAGTTCTTCCCCTCCACGGGGCCTGCCCCCGTGGCGCGATGATTGTAGGCTAGAATCGTCCAACCCACTCCCAGAATGCCAACAGCGCATCAGATCCAGCAACCGGAAAAGTTCTCCAAACGCCCGCCAGCGGGCGCAATCTTCTTTAGAGGACTCACCTCTCGTCACTCCTCTTGGAGCTTGCCCAAATCGCCGCTTGTATCAAACCTGCCAGGGCGCGCGCATGGCGCAACTCAGGAGACGGTTGGCCTCCGGATCGTCAGTAAACCTCTCTTTCTCCGGGTCCCACTTCAGTTTGCGTTCGAGCTGGCAGGCGATGCCTCCGAGGAGCGCGGTAGACGTGGCCCGGTGCGCGATTTCCGCAGGCGTGATCGTTTCGGACCGGGACCGCACGCAATCGATAAAATTCCGTGCATGGTCCCCGCTGCGGTACAGGCGAATTTCCCCCGGGCCGATGGTTTCTCTCAAAATGGATTTTGGCTCCGCATCGATTCCCCCGCGGGTGAATATCCAGCCCTCCTCGCCGACGAACTTCACCCCATGCCGATTCTTGCTCGTGTCCGTCATCACGATCTTAACGCCATTGGTGTACGTGAATTCGATCCGGTAGGTCATCACCGTGTCGAAGAGGCCATCTGCCGGATAGACGCCGCTTCCTTCGATGCTCACCGGACCGCTGCGCTCGAGTCCCATCCCCCACTGGGCAATGTCCAGGTCATGGACGCCGTATCCGGCGATCCAGCCTGCCTTGCTGTAATCCGAAATGAAGTACCAGCCGGGAAGACCTGCTCTGAAAACGCGCAGGTTCGTGAAAGGCATTTTGGGCGCTGGCCCCAGCCAAAGATCGTAATCCAGTCCTTTTGGGATGGGCATCTCAGGGTGGCTGCCTGTTGCGCGGCCTGGCGGAGACCCGATCAGGATTTCCTTCAAGCGGCCGATTCTGCCATTGCGCACCAGCTCGCAGGCTCGATGAACGCCCGGGGTGGAATGCAATTGGGTCCCGTGTTGAAAGACCGCGCCGTATTGCTGCACGGTTTCGACCAGGGCCCGTCCTTCCCGGATGGTGTTGCTCAGCGGTTTCTCGCAGTAAACGTCCTTACCGGACCGGATGGCGGCAATTGCGTGCGGGACATGCCAGTGATCCGGCGAGGCAATCGCCACCGCATCGATGTCATCACGGGCCACGAGATCTCGGAAATCGACAGTGCTGTCTTTGGGGCCGAGTTTGAGGTTTCGCTGCAAGCGGTCACGATTCGGTTGCCACACGTCGCTCACCGCCATTGCCTGCACGCCGGGCACTCGCAGCAGCGCGCCCAGGACGCTGTTCATTCGGCCACCGCACCCGATGAATCCCATGGTCACCCGGTTGCTTGGAGCGACCGTTCCCGCCAGCCCAAGCGCCCCGGAAGAAACGATCGTTGGGAAACCCACGGCACAGGCGGAACGCTTCAGGAAGGCCCGACGGGATGATTCGTTATTGTCCTTTTCTGGCTTATTCATCTGACTCATAGATTTTTATCTCGACGATGTGCTGGCCCGGGTTGGCGCTGTTCTTCAGCATATTGACCCGAACATAACGGGCCTCGACGGGTTCCACTTTGTGAACCACTCCGTTCGAGTTGGCTGGTTCTGTGGTCCGACTCCAGTCCACGGCCTGTTTCCATTCCTTGCCGTCCACAGAAGTCTCTATGGTGTACTGGTAATAACGCTTCCCATCCCAATAGGTATAGAGATGCAGCGTGTCGAAAGTCGCCACTTGCTGTAAATCCACCTGAAGCCATGCCGGCGTTTCGCCGCAGCTCCAGTAGGACCTCAGCGATACCTTTCCATCCACGGCCAGCTTTGGACTCAGACCTCCCTGTTGAGGCGGCGAGCCGGTAACAGGCCTGCCGGTAGCCAGGTTCGTCCGCAGCATCGTGGCGATGACGCTGTCGATCTGTTTTTTCAGGCTTTCATTTACGAGGAATGGTTGGGCACGCTTCAATGCTTCTCGCACTCGCTTTCCGGAAAGGCCCGGGGACGAGCCTTTGGGCATACAAGCCGATGCAATCGCCATCGCTGCTTCTGAACGCACGCTTTCGTCGTCAAGCAGCTTCTCTAACTCCTCAACAGCGGCGCGGGCCCTCACTTTGCCGAGGGCTGATATCACGAGTTTTTTATCTTCGATGCGCGTGGAAGCCTTCAGGGCCTCAGTCAGAATCCTGACCTTCTCAGGCGACTCAAGGCTCTGGCTGGAGGCCAACCTCACTATTCCACGCAAGGCGAGAACGCGGAGAACGGCTGTCTCAGGGCCGTCCTTCTGCATGAGCGCCAGAAGATCCGGCACCGCTGAGACCTCAGGCCACTCCGTCATTGCCCTGGTTGCAGCAGCCTGCAATTTTGCATCGCCGGATCCCATGGCCTTGCGCACGGTCGATAACGCCAGGTCTCCCCCAAGGCTCGGAAGGAGCTTCAACAGATCGAGCGCGACTGCTGGCTGGGAGTTGTTGAAGGTATTCACGACCATCTGAATGCACGGGGCCTTGTCTTCCGCACGGTTGCAGACGCGGACGACCGCACGGCCGGCTTCTGACCTGTCGCCTTCCGGCAGTTTCTTCAACAGATCCAGAAGGGCAGGGAGATGCTCTGACTTGGCCGTCTTGCCCAACGCTGAGCAAGCGGCTCGAAGCGCGATTTTGTCCCCAGGTACGCAAAACTTCAGCAGTACCTCAACGGTACCGGGGTCCCCCCTGTAAGCCATGCAATCAATCAGGAAGGGACGCGCTTCCGGCGTCGCGGTCGCGGCGAGGCTCTGAATCGCCTTGCCGACACCTTCGCCGTCGAGTTGGCGAAGCGCATGGGCGGCTTGCTTTCCCACGGCATCTTTTCGTCCGACCATTCCCGCAAGAAGCTTGACGTGTTCTGCGCCACCTAGAAT
>JASLXP010001060.1 GCA_030740295.1 Planctomycetota bacterium | reverse complement strand
AAACGACTGCGATCCCTTCCAAGGAGACGAGCTGAGGCGTGTCATGTCCTGGAACGGGAGCAGGGACTTGAGCGCCCATGCCGGGAAAGAGATCCGTGTCCGGTTCTACCTGAAGAAAGGCGATCTTTACGCCTTCAGGTTTCGGCAATGACAGGTCTCCGGACCTCTGTGCCACGGCCTGTTCCGCGGCCCGCGTAGCACAGGTCTCCAGACCTGTGGGGCTTACAGGCTTCTCACAACTCTGGAGAGTTGTGCTACGGCCCGCTCCGCGGCCCTTACACCGCATTTCAGCCCGGGTGGATTACTCCCACTTGTCTGGCCAGCCAAAGTGATCGTTGATGTCCTCAATGTGGGCCATCGGCGCGTTCGGCTCGATGTGGAGCAAGGCGTCCAGCACCTCCGTCGCCTGGTCGTATGAGCGCGTCTGATGGCTCTCGAGGATACTGAAAAGCATCATCGAGAGGTCCCCCGTCAGCAGCGCTTCCAGGGTCCGCTCCATTCTCAACCAGTCCGGGTAGATGCACTCCAACATGATCTTGTTCGGGAGTGGCTGGACACGCAGCGGCTGAATGCCCTTCTTATTGACGATGGCCGGCAGCTCGACCACCACGTCGTCCGGGATGCCCGGGAGGGCTCCGTTGTTGGGGACGTTCACCTGGAACTGCCCCTCGTTGTCGTTCACCAAGCCGTCGATGATGGGCACGTGCTGTTCCGAAGTCATCTTGTCCCCGAAGAGATCAATCGGGCGGACCTTTTCATCGTACGCAGCTTCCTTCATTTGCTCGAACTTTTTCTCCTTGCCCTCGAGAACGCGGTCACGGCCGGCGGGGGTGTCATTCCCTCCCTTGCCACCGTACCATCGCTGCCGGGTCTCGAGGTCCGTGTGGTACCACCAGCCGCCGCGGCGCGGTGTGTCGCCAACGGGCATCAGGCCGTACATTCGGTACTGGTGAATGGCGGACAACGACATCTGTGCGGAAATCTCGCCTGCCTTCTGCTTCTCCTCCCAGTATTTCTCGCTCTCGTTCTCGATCCACGCTTCCAGAATCGGGTAGGCGTCCTCGCCATCGTGGTAGAAGTGCGTGAGCCAGACATTGTGGTTGAGCCCCGGCGCCTGCCAGGTGACCTTCTCCGGATCGAGCCCGATGGTTCTGGCGATTTCCCGATACCCGTAGTGACCGTGACACAGCCCGCAGACCTTGATGCCGGTCTCGCGGCTCATCAGCGTGCTGCCGTCGAAGACCGGATTGCCCGCCAGCAGCACCCAGGCGTCGGGGCATATTTCTTCCATATCGTGGGCCACCTCGAGCATCATCTGAAGGTTGTGGTATTCGGGCATTCCGGTGCGCCCGTAAAAGTAGCCGTGCCGGGCGGTAAGCTCTCGCCGGCGCTTCATGAAGTGTTCGTTGTGGGTGATCGTGGCCGTGTTGATGACGAAGTCCGCGCCCTGCAGCGACTCCTGACGATCCAGGGTCCGCTCGAACGTCAGGTCTGCCCCGAGGTCCTCGGCATAGCGGTTTGCCAGACGACAGACGACGTCAAGGCTTTCCTCGTTGATATCCATGAAGCAGACCTTGGTGCCCTTCAGACCCGCCGTCAGGCAAAGGTCCTTAACCAGCCCAAGGGAGAAGACAACGCTTCCTGCCCCGATGATGGTCACTTGAGTCGGCATACTGAACCTCCTGCGCTCTGATGTAGGTGTCCGTCCGGAAGACTTCGCTCGTGCTGCCATGATAGGATTACCAGTAATCGCATCGAACACAATCAACGGGAAAAGGATGGGACTCCCCCCTCATGGATGGCGCCTCACTTCTCCGCGTAGATAACGACAGGTCCCAGGAGGCCGCCCGTACCGATCTCATTTATCCACCCGAAATTCCGGTTACAGAGCATCGTGATCTGGTTCTCAGCGTTGGCCTTTACTGCGGAAGTGATGTCGAACGAAGCGGGGTACGCGTAGCCCCGGAATTGCTCCGCGGCCTCGCCTTTCTGATTGACGTAGGAGATGTGCTTGCCGTTGAGAAAGAGCTTGCACGTGCTGTCCACGCCACCGATCCAGAGGAAGACCTTCTTGCCGGCTGGAACGGCGGGTACCTTAGCCTTCGCCCGATACCAGGCGTCTCCGAAGTAGCCGAACATGTCGATAGCTGACCAGGTCTGGACGCAGGGGTCCTGTTCCTTCCAGTCCTTGTCGTCGAAATCGGCCTTGCTCCAGCCTTCCTCTTTGCCCTTCTGATCCGGGTCCGGTTTGAGCCTCCACTTCCGCATGGGCCTGACCAGGATCTTGAAATCCCTGGCGACACGCGTCGCGTCCTTGTAGATGAGGCGGCTGAGCCGATTGAAGTATCGGGCCCCATAGAAGCTGAAGGCGCTCTCTTTACTGTATTCCTGCTCGAGGGATTTCCAGGTGCCCATCCACTGCTCCCCCTGCATCTGGAGGTAGGTCCATTGGCCTGCGTGGTAGGTCCGGAGCATCTTCATATAGAGCTCGAACTGGGTGAACGAATCGTCAGCGAGTTTGACACGCCGATACTCGAGGACTGTCTCGGCCGTCGCGAGGGCCTCATCCAACGCGGCTCGACCGGCCTTCATGACCTCCGGAGTGAAGCGACGCCCGTGCCCGAACTGGGCCCCGGCGTGCTCCGGGGTGTTCTTCCAGGCATCGTCCATGGTGTACCAGTATCTGCGCATCGGCTCGACCACGGACCCATAGAAACGCGTGAAGAACTCGTCCAGGATCTCCTCTGGCTTGCTCTCCGGATACCACGACATCCTGACTCCCAGATACAGGCCAGGCAGGGATGACGCGAAGGTCGGCATGGTCTCCGTCTTGAACAGCTTCATGTGGTTCTCATAGTAGATTGGCAGATCGCCGCTCCACTTGCTGATCAGGGGAAATGGGCAGGAGACTTCGGCGAGGTTGTAGGCGTAGTCATCGATCGCCATCCTCTGGCTCACCTTCCCCCAACCCTCGACGATGCCTTTCAGCCGCGTGCGAGAACGACACGTCGGATCGGTCATGGAATGCGCGCGGCAGTAGAGGATCGGCGCGATCATAAAGATTAGATTCGGATGGGGTTTCTCGCGGGTCGGCGCTCGAGTGTACTGTTCGTAGGCAAGGGCCGGGAGAATCACGTTCGGGTGCTTGGCGGTCACCCGCTCGGCAATCTGATTGCAGAAGTGGATATACCGGTCCGTAATGGACATCTGTCCCGGGCCTGGATCCCAGTCGCCGGTATCCAGTGCCTTGCACTTCTTGCACTGGCAGAAGGTCATGCCGTCGTGCGGCGACAGGCTAATGCTCGAGATGTACTTCTCGTCGAGTTTCTTGATGATCGCGTCGGCGACGGCTTTGGCGACCTCCGGATTCCCCCAGCAGATGCGGCCGTGCGCCGGCGAGCGTTTGCCACTGAACTCCGCGTTCCAGTCCGGATGCTGTTCGCGCTGTTCCTTTGTGATGTAGCCTTCCAGCGCGTGGGCCGAGTTGAAGAGGATGCCGCCGAGCCGGTTGCGCCGTTTGTACGCCACACTCGCGTACCAGATGTTCCGGTAGATGGTGGGCGGAGCTTTAGAGATATCCATTTCAGGGAGGGAGATGTTCACTGAGGTCGGTATCTCTTCGCCCATCTCGCCAGGCAGGTACCACCGGCAGCCCAGCCGGTGCAGTACCTCATAGACCGCGTCGCTGGTCGCTACGTCGCTTTCACCGATGAGGGCGATGGCCCTCTTGGATACCACGACCCGAATAGCCTGCTTGAATGGAGATTTCACTTCTGGCGCGCCGAACCGTTTCTCGCCAAGCTCGCCGATGAGGATAGGCAGGCTCTTCGGCTTCGCCGGTGGCGCTCCTGCCACGATCTCGATCGTCGCGCCGGACATCTTGCCGAGGTAGAGTGCGAGGTCCTCCACTGCTGCTCGGAGTTGAGCTCGTTCGGGTTTACTTTTCGTCTCCCCAGCGGGAGCTTCGGCCCCGAGTGTGTGGTAGATGGTCGCCCGCGCTTTCCCTTTCTTTACCAGCACGATGTCCCTGGCATCGGGGTTGGCATCGGAGAAGAAGGCTGGCCGGATTGCACGGTAAGGCTGTTCTGTGAACCATGGGACGCAATCAACGAGTATTCAGTCATCCTTCGCATCGATCAGCGGCGCGTGAGCTACCAGAAGACGTTGGTCGACGTGGCAGAATGGTGGCAGGAGGTCGACAACTGCAAGCCGGCCTATATTCCTGATGATGCGCGCCAGCCATTCTATTCGTCCTGGTACAGCTATCACGGCCAGATGACGCAGGACGTTATCGAGAAGGAAGCGGAGGTCGCGGCGGAGCTCGGCATGAAAGGCATTCTCGTTGATGCCGGTTGGGGCGGGTATGAAGGAGTCAATACAGACAAATTCCCCGACCTCGCCGGGATGGTTCAGAAGGTGCACGACCTGGGTATGAAGATCCTGCTTTGGACGTCTCCCTCGATCGTCGTGGACTCGCTCAAAGACAGATCGCTGGTCGTCGGCAAGGCGGGCAAGCGGCGGATGGACTTCAGGTATCCGGAGACGCGCGCGCACGCGGTCAACTTCTACCGCGACATCATGACCAAGTATGATGTGGACGGTTTCAAGATCGACTTCATCGGATCGCTTGGGAGAGTGCCGGAAGATGAACCGGAGAATGACGAGCGTGACTGCAAGTCGCTTCCCGAGGGCGCAGACCGGATGCTGGGCGAGGCGGCGGCCGCGATGAGGACGATCAATCCGGAGGCCATGATCGAGTTCCGACAGCGCTACAATGGGCCGCACATGCTCAAGCATGCGACCATGATGCGAGCGATCGATTGTGGCTACTGTTATGCGGACAATCGTCAGCGGGTACTCGACATCCGTCTGACGGCCGGCAAGACGCCGGCGCACGCAGACATGATTGCGTGGAGTCCGGAGGAACCGGTCGAGAGTGCAGCAATGCACTTGATACACACACTTTTCTCTGTGCCCCAGATCTCGGTCAGGCTCCATGACATCGCGGCGGATCACAGAGCAGTCATTCGCACGTATCTCAAGTTCTGGTCAGAACATCGTGACGTGATTCTGGACGGTGAACTGACTGCGACCGCTCCGCAAGACTCATTTCCGCTGGTGCTGGCCGAGACAAGCGCCAAGTTGTTGGTTGCGTTCTATGGTGATGCAGTCGCACGCATTTCGGAAAAAGTACCGGATACAATCCTGCTCGTGAACGGCACATACAATGAGAGTGTGGTACTCAACTGCGCAGGGGGTCTCGGTAAGTACCATCTGCGAACGACCACCTGCACGGGTAAAGACGCAGGTGAACAGGAAGCCACGCTGAGCGCGGGCGCCCATGCCGTGCCCATTCCAGTCAGTGGTTACGGTCTGTTGGAAAAGGCGTAGGCTGTTTCCGGGATCCACACGAGAAGCCAGGCATAATCGGGATCTCCCGAGTGTCCGCCCGCACGGGGTAAAGCTTGCTAAAGCCGCCGTCACCCCACCGGGGTTAGCTGTGACTATGCTACTCCTCCCCGGGTTGAAACCCGGGGCTACTCGCCTAAGTCCCTTCGGGGCTCTTGGCCCGACACAACATGTAGTCCTTACCTGGGTCAAGTGCATACCCCGATTCCGACAGTACATTGCCGCCTTCCCGGCGTACACGGTCCTCCTCGGCGGAGGTGCAGCAGAAGAGAACAGGAAACTCAGAGCGGCCCAGGGGAGGATGTGCAGAAATCCGTGCTAATCCTTCCGGCGCTTTACGAAATGCATGACAATCAGAACGATGCCAAAAAGCAAGAGTAATCCGCCCGCGCAGGCAACCCCCAACTGCGTCGCCTTCTCCTGCGCTCGACGCATTTTCCCTGATTGGATCATGAGCACGGCCGCCATATTGGAGAACATGGCACCAAAGATAAAACAGCACCCCCACTGCCACAGAGGCATCTTCTTCATGCGTTCGATTATCGAGTCTTGACGTTCTGACATGTCTGAATTTCCATTCGGATCGGGCCTGAAATCTGCCGTAGTAGCATGACCTTTCAGGTTAGACCTTCCGCACGTTCCTGCAACGTGCTGAGCTGAGGTGGAAATCTTGTCTTCTGGTGGCACTGATGACCTCTCCCCTGTCCGGGAGCTGACCGCGAGCAGCAGTCTCTACATTCAGGTTCTCCATCCCAGTCCGAACGCGGCCACATGCTCGGACATCACTCCTTGAATCTGAGCCAGCCGAAAGCGGATGAGTCCTTTCCGCCGCAGATTCCGGGCGTCCACTCGAGCCAACCCCGGAAACCTTCACCATCATTATCGTTGACTGTGATGGACCAGGTCACGGGGCCCGGAAGGAGGGCAGGTCTCACTCCGAGATCGCTCCACAGCACTGCCGCTTCGTAGCGGGAGATATTTCCCTTGCGCACGATGGCCAACTTGCCGGTATCAAGGGCGCGCCTTCCGGGCGTCCACTGGAAGAGCATCGGGCCAGCGGGTGCAAGGGTGAGGCCCACCTCGAACTCGGTGCCGTCGAAGCCGTGCGATCTTCCTGGGGGCCCGGCGCGGAAGGCGAGTTGAATACAGTCCCCGCTCCAGCATTGGAACCCGCTCTCTTTCTGGTGGTGCTTATTGTCCGTGACCTCCGCGGCCAGGTAGAAGTGGTCTTTGTCCCAGGCCATTCTGATTTTCGCTGAACAATCAGACGGGCCCCCGTGTTGTTTGATCTTAACGCTGTCGGCGTCGACTCCCAGTTCGAAGGCGCGCAGATTTGCCCACTCATCGAGTTTGCCGTCGATGGCGGGCGGCTCGAGGAGCCGGATGCAGTCGATGGATGGACGGGCTTTGAGCACTGTCACGCGGGTGGTAACGGTATGCTCGATGAAACGCAGTGTAAGCTGACCGATCTTCTGCGTGGCCGTGGGTGGCGGGGCGCACTTGAGCAGGAAATCGTATCGGCCGCCTGGCGGAAGTTTGTCCACCGCGAGACGCGAGCCTGGTTCAACCTTCCATCCGGGGGGCGTTGCCAGTTCGAGCGCGCCACGACGAGTTGTCCGGCTGTTGTTGCGCACCTCGACCGGGAGCAGGAAACTCTCACCGCCCCGGATGTCCGGCACCGTTCCCAACGTGACACTCACCGTTGGCACTCGTCGGACGTACAGCGGCAGCTTGTGTGTCTGGCCGCCCAATGAAACGCTGACTCCGCCGTCGCTCCAAGGCCTCTGACCTTCGGCCGGCCAGAAGACGTGCCGCACTTCGAGAGACTTGCCTGGGGCCACCACATGAGACGTCACCCGCCCATCGGCCCAGGTGACCGCCAGTGATCGCGCTTCCTTCGAGAGACTCCGGATATTCAGGATTGGCTCTGCCGGTTCTCCGGCCGCAACGGTGAGAACAGGAGCGGGAACTGTAATATCGAGTCCCAGTTCCCGGGCAGTTCTGTGAAAGAGAAACTCCCGGGCAGCGGCGCCGAGCGGTGAATCGGCGGGTCGGGCCTTGACGAGACGCTGCGCCTGTTTGACCGCTTCCTCAATCTGGCCGGCAGGGCGAAGCACAACCGCACGCACTTCGTGACCCGCGAGGATCTCAGATCGCTCCACCTGATCCGTGCCGGCCACTTTCCACGGAGAGGGACCTTCAGCCGTCAGTCGCGAACACAGCCATCCGTTTGGCCTGTTGTCGTTGGGCGCCCAACGCTTTGTATCGATGGTGTAGGTGAACTCGTGCGGTTCGCTGTCGCAGTTGACCATGAAAACAGCAAGCGACCCGTCCCCGGCGCGCCAGAGCGTGCCCATGACTGCCGGCAGTGTCGCCGTGTGGCGAGTGCGTCGGTACCACACTGCCGTTCGATGGGGAACGGGGTGCGTGGGACGTACCTCGTCGAGCAACTGTCCATAGATGAGGAACTCTCTGGCCGCGAGACGATACTGGCAGAGCTGGCCGAGGAACTCAGCTTTGGCCCGGTGCCGGTCTTCAAGAATCCACGTTCCGTTCCAGCCGAGCTGGCATCCCCACAGGAAATCGCGCCCTTGGGCCATCACGAACGAATCGAGGTCATCCTTGGAATCCTGCGGGCTGGTGAAATAAATCGTGTAGCCGGAATAAACCGCGGGCAGCAGCGGCACATCGCGCTCGTAACGAGGGCTCCAGGCCAGGAAGCCGTCGATATTGTCCATGTAAGGCTCGGCCGTGTTCTCGGTTGTAAAAGCCACGTTGCTTGCCACGCCTTGCGCCTTGACGCGGTCGAGCATCTTGCGATAGCCGTCAACCCAGTGCCGTCCTCCGCCGAGCGGATGCCCATGTGATGGGTCGAAGCAGAGGCGGGGCCGAGCAGCTCCGATCTGGTCGAGGTAAACCGCATTCACACCACACTCTTGGATGAGACCGTGGATGATCTCGTTTACTTTGTCCTGCCAGAGCTTTGTGACCGGGCACATGGGTGAGAGGCGCCTCTTCGACCCGTAGATTTCGGTGTAGGGCTCACCGTTCCGCTGTTTGGCTGCGCCCTTGATGCCCGTGCTGAAGCTTGGGATGTCTCGGTCCCAGAGCCGGCCATTGATGTACGGCATCATCACTTGTCCTCGACCCACCAGTTCGCGGACCACTTTGTCGAAATCCGGCTTCGTGGGGAAGTATTCGGGGTAGCTGTGATCGAAAGGAATCTTGTGCCAACTGTACCAGTGCAGACCGACCGGCACGGGGAAGAGCTCTTCGGCCTGAATCATCCACTTCCGTACGTCTTGAGGCATGCCGCCGCCCAGCATCCACAGGCCCAGTTCGAGAAATCGGCTCGGTATATCCTTCCTCTCTCTGATCCAACCTTTACCGGTCCAGGTCTGTTGCACGGCCCAGGTCCGATAGATCCTGGCCGCGTCCCACCAGTCACCTTCAAAAGCCTGCAAGACCACCGCGAAAGGAGATGCCACGGTCGAACCGGGCACGCCCATATCCTCGGCGCAGGTCACAACGGCCGCGTCCTGGTTCTGAGTAATGACCAGTTCCTTCGTTCGCGCCGCGCCATCGTGCGCGCCAAAATAAAGCCCTTTCCTTCCACGAATGAAAGCCATGAACTGGACCGGGCATTGGCCGGACGGATAACGCCCGGTGAATGCTCCCTTGTGGCCTCTGACAAGTACGCCGCCCCAATTCCCGGTGGGAAGCAACATGTCCCCGGATCCTCTGCGAGAGACAGTGCTGAGCAGGGGAAAGTGCGTCTGCCAGAGCCCAAGGCGTTTGCTCCTGTTGGCAACGGAGAGTCGCCACTCGCTTCTCCCCACGCGGGAAAACAGTTTTATTTCGGCGGTCACATCGACCGCATCGGGCTCGTCCGGCAAGTCGAGGTTCTTCCAGGTCAACCTAAGAATCCGGGCTTCGGGGGTCTGACGTATTTCGGCCCGGCGGACCGAGTCTGACCTGTTGTCGAGCAAGATGCCGGGCAACTCTCGGCCTCCCTCATTCTTTGCCTGCTTTTCGTACGGCGCCCGGAATTCGATTTTCCAGAGACCGGGCGAACCATCATGGGGAAAAACGAAGCGTGCCCCGGCGCCGAGACGATTCTCAATGCCCATGCAAGCGAAGCCAGCGGAAGCATCGGCAAAGACGATCTGCAAAGCTTCATCTGCCAACTCGTGCGCGCCAGTGAGTGGTTTGTCATTCTCGGGTTCGGCGGCCACGAAGGAAGGAGCACTCAGCGTTACCTTCTGATCTCTGTCAGACCCGAGCCAGCGGGAAAACCATGAGAAGTCTTCAACCGCGGGCCCCACGTAGAGCAGACCTCTGAAAGAAATCGTGCGCGCCTTCCATTTCGTGGAACGAGTGTCCACGTAGTAGACGTATTCATCGGAAGCGTCCCAGCAGACGCCGCTTGGCCCGACTCCGATGGCGTCCTGCTCTGTGGCCATGAGGGCCCAGTGCCGGCCACTGTGTGCCCGGCTCTTCGTACCGGGCCGCTGCATCGGGAATACCTTGCCCGGTTCGCCGACGATGAAACGGGTGTAGTGAAGGTCGCTACGAGAGGGCTGGAGGAAATGGATCTCGTTCCAGAAAGTGTCGTCTTCTTTCGTTGCCGTACAGGAGACTTCGACGACCGGTGAGGATGGGGAGTAGACATAACGATAGACCGCTCGCGGATTCCCCGGTGCATAATCGGCCCCCGAGATATAGCCGCTGCTCGACTCGACCACGATGCGCGTCGGGCTCTGAAAGACCACCCTGGCCGTCGCTCCTTTGTCAGGCTCCGCGGAAAACACTCGACGAAGCTCACGGGAATACAGACGGTTGATGAACGACAGCCGAGACTCCTCATTCCCGGACAGACGAAATCTGATCCGGTCAGGAAATCCGCCGTGACCTCGCCGGGGGTGACGGACAGCGAAATAGGTGTTGAAGACCGTGATGTGGGTTTCCGTTTCTTCAAGCACCAGATCGCTGATGGCCTGAGGCGCGCCCGGGGCACCCTTCGACACGGCCGCGAATCGCCGGACCGTGCCGGCCGAAGTGATCCCCTGCGGAAGCCACGACAACACCGGCCGTTTCGGGTCGGTCTCGTCCAGAGAATGGAGCGTTGTGCCAAGGATTTCATCGTTCGGCCCAATCTCGGCAAGACGGTGACCTTTGATAGATTCAGCCTGCCGCGGCGTCAGCGTCAGATGAACTGCTTCGCGAAACCGCTCCCACCGGCTGTTGCGGACCTCAAAGGTGAGCGGAGCGTTTTCAGCGTGCAGCAGTCCAACGAAAGCCACCCATAGAAGGAGTGGCAAACGAAACAGATTCAAGGTGCACGAGATCATCGGGGGTTGCCGAGCAGAGGCTTTTGATCATTTGATTTGACTTGAAATCTGATAGTACGGCACCTCCCATTCCGATCAAGGACTTCATCAATTCCCAACCCACGATGGTCGCCGTTCCTTCTTTCAGAGGGTCCGTTGTCTGGCCTCGGTGGATTACCACTCGTCAGGCCAGCCAAAGTGATTGTTGATGTCCTCAATGTGGACCAACGCCGCGTTCGGCTCGATGTGGAGCAAGGCGTCCGGTAACTCCGTCGCCTGGTCGTATGAGCGCGTCTGATGGCTATCGGGTGTGTCTCACGTTCCTGTCTCGCGCCGGCCTTCTTCGTACATGGCGACCACGCTTTCCGTAGGGCAATCGAGAAGAATGGTATTCGTCGGGGCCAGCATGAACCCGCCGTCCTGGCCCAGTTCGTCGATTCGCTTCCTGACCAGTTGCCGGATCTCGTCCGGGCGGCTGCCGGGGAGATCGGTCTGGACGCTCACCCCGCCGAAGAGTGTCAGGCGATCCCCCAAGGTCCGCTTGACCTCGAGCATATCCATGCACTCCGGCTGAATCGGGTGTACTGCGTTGAATCCACACTCGATCAGATCCTCCAGGATCTCGGTCAAGTTCCCGTCCGAATGCAGGATGACGGGAATATCCGGCTGGATGGCGCGGACCCGAGAGACCAGGTCGGCAAGGATCGGCTTGAGCAATTCCCGAAACGTACGCGGACTCATCATCAGGCTGCGCTGATCGGCAAAGTCCCCAAATATCATCACGGCTCGACATCCGGCTCGGACCCCGATCTCCGCGCAGGTAAACTCGACATCGGCGATCCGCTCGAGCATTTCCCGCGCGTACGCGGGTCGCTGGACGCAGTCCATCAGGAACTCTTCGAACGGCCTCATGAAGTAAGCGAATTTCACCGGGTTGTTGCACCGGGCGACGGTGCACAGTCCCTTCGCATTCTGTTCAGCCACCTGCTCGGAGATAGTCTCAGGCGGCCGCACGTCCGAAGCGGTGGGCCAGTCAAAGGAGTCGAGATCCTCTGTATCGTAGAAGGGCCCCCAGACGCGGGCCGCTTGAGGGTGGTTCTCCTCCTCCATGAGCACGACCCCATAAGGCGTCGCGGACAGTTTGGCGTCCGCGCGATGGGCCCGGACAACGGCATCAGGGACGCATTGCGTCTTGTTCAGTCCCAGGGCGAAGGGTCGGAAATCGACACCGAGCGCGGTCAGTACCTCTTCTTCCGTTCCTACACCGAGATGCGCACAGAGGCTTTGGATGACCGGGCCGATGGCCATAATCCCCATCGGAGGGCGATCCGGCCGCCCGTGTCTGAGAGTGGCGAGTACACGTTCAAAGGAATTCATCTGGTTCTCCTTACGGATTTAAGAAATGGGAATCCTCTTGTTCAGGGGCGAAGCCCCGGTCGTTTGCCTAGCCCAGCCCAACGGGCTGGGTTTAGAGAAGGATTGCCTTTCAGGGGCGAAGCCCCGGTCGTTTGCAGCAGGTCAGTCGTGCAAATGGTCGGGGCGTTGCCCTTTGGCTGTCCTTCTTTGCTTCCCGGTCCGCCATCCACACAACGGCGCGTTTCATACTATTCTCCTGAAGCGCATCGACCACGCTCACGCTACTCGCCGCGCGGTTCCGGATAGCGGGCTTTTACCGTGCCATGTTTTGCTTCCCACGCCTTAACCGCCTTCTTCAGGGTATCCAGCACTTTCAGATGCGCGCCGCCGGTCCCCGGATCGCGTTTCGGAATCTCCCGTTCCCCCGACTCGATTGATTCGATGGTTGCCTTGAGTGCCTGGCAGAGCACTTTCCCGTCTTCGCCCAGTGACTCAAGCACAGTCGTCATCGGCATGGTCCAGCGACTGCCGGATACAAGCCAGATCGAGTGCTGATAGTCCGGTTTCCAGATCGCCATATAGCGGGCGTATTCATCCTGAAGCATGGCGTGCACGCTCTTATCCATACGCTTGAGCATCATTGCCACCTTGAAGACGCATTGATGTTTGGCCGGCTCAGAGGTATTGCGCGGGATCTGCGGGTCGGATATCTGTCGTCCGACAATGCTCAGGAATGTCTTCATGTCCGCCGGAGAAAGCTTGACCCCCTTCTTGTTGAGGAGGTAGCCAAAAGCACCGCCGTAGTCCATCTGCGGTTTGCTGTGCTTCTCCTGGGCAAACACTTCGGCAAGCATGAACATCTCTGCCGGCTGAATGGTTTCTCCCAATCCTACCATGGCCCAGAACGCGGCTTCGTGCAGATACCACTCCTGATGTTTCAGCCACGGGGTGATCAGATCGAGATTGCTGCGAATATCTTCTGGCTTGGCGCGAGCCATGGCATACAAAGCGCCGTCGGTTTCCCACCACGCGGCCTTCGGATCTCTGAGGATGTTCGTCAGGCCTGCCACGAACGCGGCAGAGACCCGCTCCGGAGTGAACTTAGATTTTGCCCGGCCGTCCAGTGATCGGAAGAAGCCATTGTCATTGGAAATCCCCTCACAGACAGACCTGCGAACGCGCGGGTCGGGGTGGGACAAGTCCTTCGCCAACTCCGCGACAGCCTGCATTTCAGCCAGCTTCTTAGCAGCCGTGGCACGGATCACCGAGTTGTAGTGTTTGAGCATCTTTACGCAGACGGCCTTGTCGCCTTTGCTGATCGCGGCAAAGATCTCGTGCGTTTCCAATTGCTCGGGGCCGAACCCTTCGCAGTGGTCCGTGCGGATGAAGACCTCATCGGCTTCATTGCCCCAGGGCCGAAATGGTACGGCCACCTTCCTGCTGTTCCGGGGGGGCTGCATGCCGGTGATGCGCAATTTCCGCAACGGCGCCGTGTAGGCCATCGCCATGCCGCCCGTGCCCCAGCCCGTTCCGCCGTACCGGCTTTCGCCAACCATGGCGAACCCGCCGTCTGGCTGGCGCGAAAGATCGTAGTACCAGGCCAGGCGCTTCATGTGCGTGCGGTAGTGATTGATCTTGGTGGCCGGTACCAGATGCGAAGTAATGCTCCGCCAGATCACATCAAATCCGCCGCCGGTATGGCCGGCCCGGAGCCAGCGATAGGAGTCGGCCATGTCCATCGCCAGATACTGACCCGCGGAACGATAGGGATCGTTGGGCAACAGGTGCAGGGCGCTGGCAAGCATGCCGTTCTTGCCATTGCAGCTCATCCACATTTCCGGCCGGTGATCCCCATACGGCACGGCATGGTGACCCGCAAACCGGTAGAAGAAGCGCAAGGCCTCGGAAAACAACGGCTCTTTCACGTCAACGCCGCACTCCTTAGCCAGGATAAGAGCGGTCAGAATCGGCGCTCCCGCCGGATTCATGAGGCCTCCCTGAACGTATCCCATGTTCTGATTCTTCGCTAAACCACCGTGGGCCCAACCGCCGGTGAACTGTGATTCTGCACAACCATCACATAGTTTCTTGAGGCCGGGCAGGACACTGGCGTCGTTGCTTCGGAGGTAGTACTCCGCCATCAGAATGCCCTGGTATCCGCGCGGCCAGTTGCTTCCGCCGCCAACAACGGGGTTGCCGGCAATGCGCAAAATCATGGGCTTGACCGCGGCCAGATCTTTCTGTTGACCCGTGGAGAGCAGGAACAGCCCTGCCAGCATGTTCGGGATGCCTCCCCCCGCAAGCAGGTCACCGGAGAGTATGTAGTCGCGGGTCCGTTTGATGATCCTGGCTGACTTCTCACACTTCAGGGGCCAGGTATCGCTGTAGGCGCCCAGGACCGGAATCGTCACCGCCACCTGCTTACCGTCCTTCAAGGCAAAGGTCACCGTGCCGTTGCCGGCCTCCGCTTCACCAACCGCTTCGCCGAGCATGACCAGGGGATCTTTATCCGCGAAGGACTTCCCATTAACGCCGACGACAATCTGTCCTTTCGTAAACTTTCCCTCCGCAGGCGAACCTTTGACCGTGCCCTGGACAGTGACGATCAACCCTTTTTCTACGGACACGCGCAGGCCCGTCACACCGACACTGAAAGCCGGGTAGGCACTCCTGGCCTTCGCATCGGGATTCATCAGGAATGTCTTCGCGGAAAGAGGCTGCGCGAGCCCAACCACAAGCAAGAAGACTACAGCCGGTTTCCTCACACTACACCTCCACGTGAAAGAGCGCCCAAAGAAAGAACCACCGTGACAACAGGCCGCAAGGAATTGGAGACAGACCAATTACTATCTTCAGAATCTGCGCTGAGCTATCGTAGCAGGGCATTTACCATTCCGCCCAAACGATTCAATGTCACACCAGTACGTTGGGTGGCGGCCTGGAAGACGACCTCCTGGAAGACGTTTCCTGAACTGAAGAACGCAGCGGGCATCAGACACGATTGCTTCATGGGCAGCAGCGACGCCGAAGCCAGGAATATCATTGCCGAGCATGCCGAGTCCTTCGGATTCCGGGCCGTGGACAGTGGTGATGAAAAGCACGCCCGCACTCTCGACTTCATGGTTCCGCTGATGATTGAGTTGGATCGCACTCTCGGCGGAGACAACTTTTCATTCTGGAAATTCCTGGACGGAGGGCGAACCGAATGAGCCAATCACACTGCGACAGTCTGGGACTGAGAGTTGAATGTTGAACGTTTGACGTTTCTTCCTTCTCTGTAGGACGCCCTTACCGACCGTGGGACCTCGTTGGGCTTCTACTCAGCCTGGGGTCGGCCGCTCATTTGGCCAGTATCTCGAAGCCGTAGACTGCGAGTCGCCGCTCTGGTGTGGTGCCGGCCATGTGGAACGTCTGCTCGCCGCCCAACAAGGGCATTTCGGGATTGGCGAATTTGTGCTCGGGGTCCTGGCCCTGCTCCAACGCGATGCGGAAGGTGTGCTTGCCCGGCGCCAGGCCCCGCGCCAGCAGCACGCGCTGCACCTTGCAGTAGGGCAGATAGAGTGGGATGGCCTTCTCCTCCCCGCTGTCGATTTTGATCCGTGCGGTGCCGGCGTGAGTTGAGGTCTCGAACAGGGCCACCAGACCCGTGCCCTCGAACGTGCCCGTCAGGGCCGCGCCGGTCAGGTTAGTCAGCGATACGCGATCGGCCACGGTCGTCCAGTGCCCCTCAAAGCGGAGTGTGCCGTCTCCGGGCCGGATGCTCTTCGCCACGGCCAGTTCATAGTCGTCAATCCGCACCAGATCGTAGGGGCGGACGAAACAGGCGTTGAGCAGCGTTCCATCGGCCTCGGCGCGCTCGTCGAGGAGGTCGTAGCTGATGAATGCCTTACCGGCTGACTCATCGACCGTCACCCCGTTGTTCATGCAGGAGTAGCCGTACCAACCGAACTCGTTCGAGAATTCGTGAATGCGGTCGTCCTCTGCGCAGGCGATCGTTGAGAACGTCTCGCCCCCGTCGGAGCTGATCGCCATGATGATCCCGGGCCGGCCCGTCACCAGCAGGATGGAGCCGTCCTGTAGCAGGCGCATGCGCGGCTGGATCCCGCGCAATCCGCTGCGCAGCGGTGGTGACCAAGTGAAGCCGCCGTCATCCGAGATTCCCTTGGCGAGCATCATGTTCCATCCGCCCGTACGCATCAGTATGACGATCCGGCCGTTCGGGAGCTGCACGGCCGACGTTTCGTTGAAGCGGTCCTGGACTCCGTTGGGTTGGTAGGGGCGCGCGATCGCTCGCCATTGACGCAGGTCCGGGCTGCGAAAGACAAGAACCGAAGAGGCGCCGGAGGCAAAGAGCAGATAGTCGCCGTCCTGCAACTGCAGCACCTTGTGGACGCACAGAGCCGTATCCGGCAGCCAGTCCCTCAACTCGCTGACGTCGAATGTCGCCTCGATCTCCTCGGCAGTTCCATCAGCCGCCTCGACGACCAACGTCATCCGCGGCGGATCGCCGTCGAGAGGATACTGAATGTGCAGTTGGCGACCGTCGGGCAGGATTCCTGGCTCGCATTTGTGACGGGCGTCTCCGGGTTGCCAGGTTTGTCCACCGTCACGACTCTCCATGACCGAGGATTCCCCCCATGTGGCCTGCCTCAGATTGGGGGCGGGATGGTGGTCCTCGCGCCGGCTGATGGAGGTATAGAGATGGTCATGCGTGCCGGCGAGATTGTGCACGAACCAGCAATGGTCCTTTGCTCTCGCAATGAGGTGCCGATCTTCTGAGTTGAGGAATACTGCCTCGGGCGGAAACGACCGTTCCGGCTGGCGCGGGTCGCTTGCCTCTTTAGTCGCCAAAACCGCCGCTGAGTCGAATTCGCCGGCGTGCAATCGAAAAGAGGCAAGGTGGGCATCCAATTCGCCCGGCACGTTGGGGTCGAGGCTCATGGTGCCGTCGACCGAGCCTCCGATGATTAGGGGATCGACGGCTCGGGCGGGGTCGAACGCATGAGCCGGCACCTGCTCGACGTGGGCGCGCGACTGACCGTCAAGGTAGATCGTGGCGCCGCCTTTCTCACGCCAGATGAGGGCGTAGTGATGCCAGGAATTGGCTTCGTATCCCTCGGCCACCGCCCACTCCCAGTAATAGAGCCACTCACAAGCTTTCTGTCCCGCAAAGAAGATCGGTGCCTGAGCCCGGACCTCGAAGCCGAAGTAGCCATGGCACATCTGGAAGAAGGTGTGCTGAGGATGGAGCGCATCCCAGGTGGGGCGAAACCAGAAGTCGATCATGCCTGAAGACGGTATGGCCCCCTTTGTGATGGGAAGCTCGAGGCGGTCCCGTTCCCGTTTGGCGCCGCCGGGCACCCACGGCCCGGCGTGGGGAACCTGCTTCGCCCGATCTTTGGAGCGGTACGTAACCACGTATGGCTCGAGCATCAGGCCGTCCACGTACGCTTCAGGGCCATTCACCGTGATCGACGCCTCCAGATTGCGCGCCCCAAACACGCCATCCAACGCAATGCACAGGCGCTGCCAGGAACCGGCGAGCGGGAATTCTGTCGCTGTCGTTTCCTCAGGGCGGCCCAAGTTGCGGAGCTTCAGGGTGATCGATCCCTCCCCGCGTGCGTGAATCGAGAACTGGTAGAGCACTCCCAGGTAACCGGTGCTCGGCACGGCCGTCTCCTCCTGCGGATCGGCCTGGATCGGCGGGAGCGTCAAGGTCGTCTCCCCGCGTCCCGTCAGTCGCAAACTGGCCGGACCGAAATGCTGGTCCGTTGGCTCAAGGGTGAGACCTGCGATTTTCTGCCACGAATCCGGTAACTCGGCGAAGGATGCGAAGTCGGCTGGCAGAAAGTTCCGCGTCCCCCGCCCCACGAATAGGCACGGAACTCCGTCGATGCTCTCGAGATGAGGGTGATCGGCCACCGCCAGTTCGTTGCCGCCAAGACCCCACGAGGCCGAGCCGCGCTCGCACCGCGGTTTGCCCGCCAGGATCGACCCGGCAGTCCAGACGTCCCCTCCGGGATCAACCGATAAGAGTGCATTGCTGTTCATATCTCAACCATACCTTTCATTACATATTAGACAAGAGGATCTTCCGTTCCGTCGACCCCAGTATGCGATCTTGCGAAATTGCTCACGTATTCCTGAGGCCACACGTGTGCGAAAACCAGCAAATCTTGATTTCGAGTCACCTGAAGATGCGTCTTTTCCGCCTATGTTTATCAGCAGACGATTCCGCGACGCCAATGGGCCCGGAGTCCTTTGGATCCTACCTCCTCGAAGCTGCCGTTACGAATCTCTGCACCCTCGCGACTACGACGTCGTGGAAGTAGCCCCACACGGGGAGGAGTTTGCGGGCCTCGGACTTGCTCGCGTAGGGACGTCCTTTCAGGTAGAGGGTCACCTCGCCGTCTTTCTGGGGGATGAAGGCGATTTCAGAATCCTCCCCCCAATGGTCCTTGCGAAGAATGTACTGTCGGTGACGATAGGTTGCCCGTTGTCGGAAGGCATCCGCGCCACGCGCCAAGATTCTTCACGGAGGAGATGTCGCGGAGTCTCAGGTTCCTCAGAGGTCAAATTTGATGAAATCAGTTCATACAATGACTGTGTCCGGGCTCGTGGGCGTCTTACTGCTCAATGCAGGGGGATGTGTCGCCGCAGACTTGCAGTTGGTCGAGAAGGAGAAGGTGCATGCGGTCATCGTGCTTCCTGCCGAGCCGACGGCCGACGAGCAGCGTGCGGCCGTCGAGTTGCAGGAACACCTGCGGCGGATGACCGGAGCCGAGATAGCCGTGGTCAAGGCCAATGAGAACCAGGGGCCGAAGGGGGCCCGCATATTCCTGGGGCAGGCCGCGGACCCTGAGCTCGACGCGGTGATTCGCGAGAAAGGCGATGACCCAGGATCGTTTGCCTTGCGAGTGAAGAAGGGGCGCGTTGATATTCGAGGACTATCGTCTGATGGGACGCTGTTCGGGGCCTACGAACTGCTCGAACAACTGGGGGTTCGCTGGTTCTTCCCCGGTGACATCGGAACAGTCATCCCGAAAGTGAAGCGGGTCAGAGTCCGCGAACAGCTCACCGTGCAAGTACCGTCTTTCCCCGGGCGCTGGGCAGCCGGGTACGCGAGCAAATCGAAAACCTGGCAGCGTCGCCAGAGGATGGGCGGTCCCTATTTCCCTCCTGCTCACGGTATCCATCTGCCCAAGACCCACAGTTTTGATGAGCATCCCGAATACTACGCGCTGATCAACGGGGAGCGTCGGAAGCGGCAGCTCTGTGTCTCGAACTCGAAGGTTGTGGAAGGCGCAGTTGCGACGACCAGATCGTTCTTCCGCAAGAAGCCGGACGCGCGCTGGATCGGCATCGGCCCCAACGACGGTCGCGGCTTCTGCGAATGCGACCCGTGCAAAGCGCTGGATGGCAACGATTGGGATCCGTTCGCAGCCCATATGTCCATGACGGACCGCTACGTCTGGCTGTTCAACCAGATGCTGGCGGGGATTGAGGACGAATTCCCAGACAAGAAAGTCTGCTTCTACTCCTACGCGTCCTACAACCGGCCGCCGGTGAAGTTCAAGCCCTCACCCCGCATCGTGCCCGCGTTCGCGCCCATCACGCTGTGCAGAATCCACGGATTGGGAAATCCCGTCTGCCCGGAGAAGAACAACTACTACCGCTGGCTGATCCAGGAGTGGGGGAAGATTCTTCCGGACGTGTACGACCGGGGCTACTGGTTCAATCTCGCGGACCCCGGTTTCCTGTTCCCCATGGTCCATCGCATTCGAGACCAGATCCCGATTGCACACAAGCTCGGCATCACCGGTTGGCGGGTGGAGTGCCTCGCGCATTGGGGCAGTGAGCTCCCGTCGCTCTACCTCGCCGGCAAACTGATGTGGGATCACGAGGCGGACGTTGACGCGCTGCTCGCGGATTTCTACCAGACTTACTTCGGCCCCGCCGCGGAGCTGATGTCCCGTTACTACGGCCTGATCAACACGACCGTTCGGGACGCAGACTTTCATACCGGAAGCTCCTACGACATCCCGAACCTTTACCCGTCTCAAGTCCGGGCCAAGGCGCGGGAGCACTTGAGCGCTGCGGCCGGGAAGGCGGACGGTATCTACGCGGACCGCGTGCGCATGATGACTGAGGTCTTCGACTACACCGACGCGTTCATCCTGATGATGGAGCGGCGCGCAGTACACGACTGGGCCGGTACCAAAGAGGCTCTCAGCCGCCTGGACGCCTTGCGGGAGAAATTGACCTCCTACAAGCCCCAACTCGTGACCAAGAAATACGCGATCTCTTACCTGAAGCGCTTCTTCCGCCCCTGCACGGAGCAGGGCATCGAGCGGGCACTGGAAAAGGGGACCCTTCTGACCGGCCTGGACGACACCTGGGCCTTCAAAGCTGACCCGGAAGGAGTGGGCGAGCCGCTGGGCTGGTTCTCCGAGGAACTTTCAGGCGGCAACTGGCGGACGCTCAAAACTTCGACCCTCTCGTGGAGCGACCAGGACCTGCGTTACTTCAAGGGAGACGGCTGGTACCGGCAGCGTATTAAGCTCCCGGAAAGGACCGGCGAAGGGAAGGTCCTGCTGTGGTTTGGTGGCGTAGACGAGCTCGCGGCCGTCTGGGTCAACGGCCAGCGAATCGGCGACAGCCCGGGACGGTCCTTCAAACCGTTCGAGATGGATGTCACCGAATCCGTGCGTCCGGGCAAGAAGAATCTGGTCGTGGTGCGAGTCCGGAATGCCAAGCTGAATGAGTTGGGCACCGGAGGAATCACCGCCCCCGTCTTCTTCTGGACGCCGAAACAAGCGGACCACAAGGCGAAGCAAGACGGTGAAGATGTCACTCCGACCGAGTTCAAATAGAGGCGACTGGCATGAGACAGGGAGTCTCGCCGTAGCTGCGATTGCGTCCCAGGCCGCGCTACGTTGATCCCCATTTCGGAATGAGCCATGGCGCGGGCTCCGAGAGTCTGCAAGAAGGAGAGAGGTCGTTTCTCTCAGGAGTCCAGTTGACGAACCAGAGGTCCGCATCCTGAGGTCAATCGCCGGCGGCCCCTTCCATTTCTTGCTGTCAGACATGAGGATCCGTAGTCTGATGGGCCTTACGTCCCTCCAGGCCCAACAAGACAAGGCAGCGAGAAGAAGGAATTCATGGACAAGAGACCCAACATAGTATTCATCCATACCGACCAACAGCGCGGCGACTGTCTGAGCTGTGAAAATCATCCGGTGCTCGAAACTCCGACGATGGACAACATCGCACTCAACGGGGTCCGGCTCACCAGCTTCTACGCGGGCTGCCCAGTGTGTGTTGCCTCCCGCCGCTCGATGCTCATTGGGCAGTCACCTCAGAAACACGGGATCATCTCCAACGCGAGCCGCGAGATTCCCGATGCTGTGGCCACCCTCCCGGGGGAACTGCGGAAGAGCGGGTACCAGACCTATCACGTGGGCCGCGACTTCCACCAGCACCCGCGCCGCAAGCTCTACGGCTTCGATGACAGTGAGATTCTGAGCGGCCCTCAGCATGAGCACTTCAGCGAGTATGAAGAATGGTTCGCCCAGAACTGCCCACCCGGCGCCGAGACCCAGGGGCACTGGCAGGTCGGCATCATGCATAACGACTGGCCCACGCGACCATGGCACCTGGACGAGCACCTGCATCCCACCAACTGGACCGTTGACCGCGCCATGCGCTTCCTGCAGCGCCGCGATCCCACGCGTCCGTTCTTTCTCTCGGTCGGCTTCGTCGCGCCGCACCCCCCTCTCCAGCCGCCCCAGTTCTACTTCGATCGCTATCTCCGCACCGGCGTCCCCGATCCGTTCATGGGAGACTGGGCTGAGGAGGACTGGGGTAACTCCCGAGACCACGTGTCGTCGGACAAGGTCGTACTGAATTCCGAAGAGGCCCTGACGACCCGGGCCGCCTACTACGGCCTCATCAACCACATTGATACGGTGTTGCGCCGCCTGGTCCTGGGCATTGGTGGACTGAATCTCTCGGACACCATCTTCGTCTTCACCAGCGACCACGGCGAAATGCTCGGAGACCACTGCTGCTGGCGCAAGTCGCGCCCTTTCGAGGGCTCCGCGAGGGTGCCCTTCCTCATTGCCGCGCCGAGTCAGTTTGGTCTTCCCAGAGGCGCGGTGTTGGACGCACCGGCCTCACACCACGACATCATGCCGACTCTTCTCGACATGCTGGGCCTCCCCGTGCCGGAGACGGTCGATGGCCAGAGCCTTTACCCACTGCTGAAGGGGGAGGCGGTCCCCTGGCGTCACTACGTTCACATCGAGCACGGCGGCTATCAGCACGCGCTGACCGATGGAAAGCGCAAGTACGTATGGGACCCACGCAGCGGCACGGAGTTGTACTTCAGCCTGGAGGAGGACCCCGGCGAGCTATGCAACCTGGCGGGGAAAACGGATACGCCCCAAGAGGAGTTGGCTCAGTGGAAGGAGCGCCTGGTGCACGAGCTTTCCGGCCGCCCCGAGGGCTTTGTAGAGGACGGGAAGTTGAAGACCGTACCCACCTATGGCGGAGTCATCCCCTGGGAGACGAATCGGGAACTTGAGGGGCGCTCTTGAGCAGGTCCTCCGGTTCCGAAAACTCGACATCGCTGATGATTGAGTTGGATCGCACTCTCGGCGGAGACAACTTCTCATTCTGGAAATTCCTGGACGGAGGGCGAACCGAATGAGCCAATCACACTGTGAAAATCTGGCTGAAAATCTTTCCGTCTTTCGGGACAGTTGTCACGTCTATGCTGTGCAGGGGCCGGAAGGGAAGTTCTGGTCAATGCAAGAAACGGCTGGGTCGTTTTGGGATACGCCCACTCTCAGCCTCTTGACAGTATCTCATGTCGCCCAGAGGGGCGATAACTCGCCCACTACGAGGGAGAACGTCGCGGCCGCGGCAGTTCGCAACTCAGAGCGTCAGAAAGCGCATGACGAGCCCTGTCGGCGTCCATTTTCACTTGGGAGCGAATCTCTCCGCGCCCCGCGGTGGCTCCGGCCAGCGGGGGCGCCATTCGTCCTCGTGTGCCTTCACGTATTGAACCCATTCGGGCGGGCCGTAATAGGAGCTATTCTCGCGGCCGAAGACGGCCACCACCCTGTTCGCTTTCACCGCGTCGGCGAAGTCCTTGTAGCTCGGCGACCTGGCCACGAAGAGCGTACGCACGAAGTAAACAACCGGGTGCGGCTCCTTGTTCATCGTGGAGACGGAGTGGAGCAACGGCAGACGCCCAACGTACCTCTCGAGCCAGGGCTTGGCCTTGAACGGGTCGCTCGTGCCGGGCATTGAGATGCAGTCGTAACCGCCCTTGCCTTCGATGGCCGCGTCGAAAGAAATCCGCTCCATCGACTCCATGTCGAGACGTCCGCCCCAGTAGGTGAGCCCGCCTTTGTCCTTGAGGAGTTGGAGTCGCTTCGCGAGCTCTTCGTGGGTCACCGCGCCGTGCGTGATCGATCGGATGTACGCGCGATCGAACTCGACGCCGGGAGGCCATTTGATGCCCAGCACGCCGTGCTGGGCCTGGCCCGTGCCCTCGAAGTAGATGGCGATCCGGTAGTGCGTGCTGTCCGCTATGGCCGTTACGCCGGTGCCCCGGTCAGCGATGTGTTTCTGAAGAGGGAGGACACGCGGGTCGTTGGGTCCCTTGTAGTCCAGGAGCCAGATTCCCACCACGTCCGCGCCAAGCTCGGGCGCCTGATCGAGCACCTCCGTCGAGCCGGTCCGCACGTAGTTGGAGAACGCACAGTAGATCTTCATGCCTTGGGCATCGGGCACCTCGACGGGCGCCGGGACGGGGACCTCCTTGGTGGTGATGGCCTTCCTTGCGTCGCCGGTCAGTGCGTGGAGCGCGGCGACTGCGTTGAAGGTGCACTGGAGCCGCGAGCGCCAGCCGGGTCGATCGCCGAACCCGCCGTCTGCGTTCTGGAGCGAGTTAATGTATGCGACCGCGGCGTCCTTGTCCCTGGGCTCGGACGCCAGCGCCTTGAGAGCCGAAACGGCGGCCCAGGTCTCCCAGATATCCTCTGTGCCTCGTCCCGGCGCCCGGGTGAACCCGCCGCCCGGCCCCTGGCACGCGCGGAGCCAGACGATCGTCTTCTCCCGGTTCGGCACCTCGATCCCCAGCAGCTCATACGCCTTCACCGCGCACCAGGTCAGGTGCACATGGCCGATCTCTGGATTCTTGTCCCAATAGTCGATGCCCCTCACATCGGGGAAAATTTCCCGGTACTTCGTGCCAGGCGGCGGGAAGTTGTTCCAGGATCCGCCAGGATTCTGACGGCTCGCCAGGAACTCGGGCGTCCTCTTGCACAGATCGCGTACCTTCTCGATTTCACGGCCGCCCTGCGCGAGGATCGCCATGCCGTAGTACGTATTGTGGACTTTCGTGTAAGGGTAGGAGATCGTGTGCCCCCCGAAGCCCCCGTCGTCCTCAGGCACCGAGTGTCGCGTACCGGAAGTCTCGCCGGGCCACTTGTGCGCGGTCCCTACCAGGCGCATATCGAACGGCTTGCCGAGAAGGAAACACAGACTCGCCTTGTGGTAACCGCGCGCCGATTGTTGCACCGTGAAATCGCGAAGCACGCCGCGGTCCCGGAGAATCTTTTCGGGGTTGGGCACCTCGGCGCCGAGGACCTTGAGTGCGGCGACTGCAAAATAGGTCCGGCTCACCTCGGCATAGGGTCTGTCGGCCGGCCCGAAGCCCCCCTGAGGCTTCTCGCAGCTCAGGGCGTATCGCACGACGCTTCGCGCGTCTACCTTTCGCGTATCGTCATCCGCGGCGGTCGCTACCCACACTGTGGACGCCATGGCGAGGACCACACATACACCTCTCTCACAGGACCTGAAGGGCCTCAGTCGCATGGAACTCCTCCGTAGAACGGAATGAAGAGGATGTCGACGAAGACGTTCGTCCCTGGATAGCCTACGAGATCGCTGCGGGTGTAGTCCACCCTGACCGTCTCGCGTCGCCGCGGCTCAATGGTCAATCTCGGGTCGGGCAGAGCTGCGCCGGCCGATTTTGGGACCTGGGTCAGAGGCCGGACCGGACGCCCCAGGCGGAACTCTCGATTTAAGCGTCAAAAATGGATCTGCCCCCCAGCACTTATCTATCATCTGAGGGTGATCAGACTCTATTGACGTGGGTGCAGAGCCGTTCACTCAGGGCAGTGTCCAGTGAGTGCCGGCGATATGGCGGACACCGCCATCCACATCGACAGGGTCGTCTGAGGCGTTGAAGTAGTAGGCGCTGAAGATTGTGCCGTCTTCGAGTTCCACCGAGCGCGGGTAGCCAAGGTCCCACGACTTGCCGTCGTCGCGGATGATGATCTCCGGCCCCCACGTCATGCCGCCGTCTTCACTCACCGCTGCCCGCACTCCGAATGGCCGGCTCCGGTACCCATAGGTGGCAAGGATCCGCCCGTCCCGCAGTTGCCGGAGCTGGCACGGTGCGCCAAGGTCGTTGACTCGAGACAGGTATGACCAGTTGCGACCGCCGTCGTCGGAGGCGTGAATCTCCGTCCAGAAGCTGAAACCGTGACCGAGCATCTGGCTGCGCACGGCTGCGATACAGCGCCCGGATGCCAGCCAGAGCCCGCTGGGATAGCAGAGCCAGCGGTTCTGTGGCTCGGGTGTCATGTAGTTCAGAAACTCCCACGACTGTCCGCCGTTGCGCGAAATATAGACCACCGGCCGCCCGAACTCCGTCGCCTCTGTTGACACCGTTGAGAACAGCAGGCAGGCACCATCGGGACGCACCGCCCAGTCCGATCTGCCGCGCACATCCTTGTGCCGACAGTGCGGAACGCGGCGCCAGCTCGTGAATGTCCGGCCCCGGTCCGGCGACAGAATCACGAGGTCATCGCGGTGACAGAGCAGCAGATCCGAATCCGTGAACGAGACCGGTTCACCGGGATCGCTGTAGGGAGACAGCTTTTCAGCAGCTACAGAATCCGAGCGCTCAACAAAGTCGCGTTGCTCCCAGGTCCGTCCGCCATCGGTTGATCGGGCGAGCTGCCAACTCGACTCGCCATGCTCAAAGCTGGCGTGCTTGACCGATTCCGGCCCATCGTATGCACATTTGAAGCTGCCAAAGCCGATGACGATCTCGTCCCCGACGAACTGCCAGAGGCCACCGTTGAACACCCACGACGCGAAGCGATCAGGCTGTCGGTGAATAATGCTGTGTTCTGCAGATTGCGGCCGGCAAACTGAAAAGTCCATGGTGGAAATTCCTGGACGGAGGTCGGACCGAATGAGCCAATCTCCCTGTGAAAATCTGGCTGAAACCTTTTCGTCTTTCGGGACAGTTGTCACGTCTATGCGGCAGGGACCGGAAGGGAACATTCTGGTCAATGCAAGAAACGGCTTGCGATCTAAATGCATCGCAAGTCGCCCAATTTAACAGACAGAACCGGATTTGACCCCAGACTCCCCCTTGATCGCTAAGGACTTTGATCGAAATTAATTTATCAACTTCATCAACGGAAGATCCGTTTAGCTGTCCCGGAGGGACTCAGGCGAGTAGCCCCTGGTTTCAACCAGGGGTTGCGAAGACACATTCGATTGAAGCCCCGGAGGGGCGGCGGTGTCTCCCATACGCCCCCTCGCCCCTCCGGGGCTTTACCGTGTTTTCCGACTATGTCCCCAGGTTGAAACCTGGGGCTATTCGCCTGCGTCCCTTCGGGACTATGGAGACTTGGCAGATTTATTCTGGCCCGAGTCCTAAGCCGATTGGCAGAAGCGCATTTACGGCCGGATGAGTTCTTATACCCTACTGCAGCAATCCGCGTAACCCCACAATGAGCCGGCCAATTCCAGACAGACACTAGCTACAGAACTCATCTCATGTGGATCGATAATTCGATACAAGTTCTGTATCCCAAAGGTGTTTCCTCGTCGACGCCGAGGGGGCCAAGATTGGAATAAAAAAGTTACTATTTGAGTGGACAGAAAGACCCCTTGCCA
>JASLXP010001059.1 GCA_030740295.1 Planctomycetota bacterium | reverse complement strand
TGATCTTCCAATCCACCACCTTCGCCCTGCCAAAAATCTTCGACGAACGCCTGCAGGGCCTCGCGGCGGCAATGTCGACCTGGGCCGAAAGCATCGCCCTTCCCGGTCAGGGAGACACGGCGACCGTGATAGGCTCGTTCGCATTCATCGTCTTCGCAGTCGCTTCGATGGCCCAGCTCGTGGTCGGCAGCATGCTCGACCGCTTCGGCCCGCGCCAGGTGTTCCTCACAGTCGCGGTGATACAAATTATCTTCTTTACGCTGATGCCGGGGCTGGTTGACGGCGTGGCGCTCCTTGTCGCATTTGGCTTCATGCTTGGCGCCTTTGGTCAAATCCCCATCAACGACTACATGATTGGCAAGATGGCGAGCGGCGCTTTTCGAGCCCGCATCTACGGTGTTCGCTATGTCGTGAGTTTCACCGTTTTGGCCGCGACTTTGCCGCTGATCGCCTTCGTGTATGACAACTGGGGCTTTGACACTCTGTTCTGCATCCTCGCCGTCGCCGCCTTGGTCATACTCGTGGCCGTGGCGATCTTGCCAAAACGCCTGCCAACACCTGACGCTGCGTCTTTGGCAGCAGATTAGCCGCCACCTTTCGAGGATCTCGCTACTCTGATGGTAGAAAGCCATGAACGGTCATCGCCCTGAGATCGATGCAACGCTCGATCACATTTGCTTCGGTTCCGAAGACCCCGACCGCTTGTCGAAGTTTTTCGAACGTGGCTACGGAATGACCCGGGCGAACCAGGCTGGCCGCTGGCTGTGCCAGGCGAGCGAACGCCGAATAATCGTGGCACAAGGCGAGGCTAATCAGATCGAGTTTTTCGCCTTTGCGTTCGAATCGGATGCCGCACTGGCCGCGCACCGAAATCGGCTTGAGGCACAAGGAGAGACGTTGCGTGAGAATCCGTCTCCCCTGTTTGATGACCGGGCTTTTTCAGTGACCGATCCCGATGGCAACGCGGTGGTTTTTGGTCTGGCCTTGGACGCCACCGATACCGAACCGACCGCTCAGGTGGCGCGCCTTCAACACTGTGCGCTGCGCACACAACAGATCGAGGAGATGACTGAATTCTACCATCGGCGGCTCGGCTTCGTGCTGTCGGATCGGGTTCAAAATCCTGAAAACGAGCTCACCGCCTGCTTTCTGCGCAGCGATCACGAGCACCATGCCCTGGCACTGTTTCGTGCTTCGGAGCGGCGGTTCGACCACCACTCCTACGAAACCAGAGACGTCGAAAGCCTGGTGGCTTGGGCCGACCATCTCTCGCACCTCGACATTCCCATCCATTGGGGTGTCGGCCGCCACGGGCCGGGCAACGATGTCTTCTTCATGGTCCTGGATCCGGACGGCAATCTCGTCGAAATCTCGGCGGAGATTGAGAGCTGTGACGCAGATCGGCCCACCGGCGTCTGGCCGCATGAACAACGCACTCTGAACCTGTGGGGACGCGCGATCATGAGGACTTGAGACATGGTCGGAGACAATTTCCAGGTCCTGGTGATAGGAGCGGGCCCCACCGGCCTCACCATGGCGAACATCCTGGGCATGTACGGAATCCGCACGCTGCTAGT
>JASLXP010001058.1 GCA_030740295.1 Planctomycetota bacterium | reverse complement strand
CGACCCAGGCATTCCCGGCGGAACTTGTCGTGGAAGCTTTGATGCTCTCCTCCGGTCGCACTCCTTCGGAGCACGTCGCCTTCGGCTCCTGTCTATCTCGCTCCGCTCGGTTCCACGTAACCATTCTGCCAGGGACTGCCTGGATCGATGTAGAGCGTCTTGATCTTAGCCTTCTCCAACCAGTCTCTCAGGAGGTGGGCAACAAACTCCGGGCCATTGTCCGATCTGATGTAACTCGGCGCTCCATGCTGGCGGATGAGTTGCTTCATCACCTCGCGCACCTTCTTCGCTCCAATGTGGCGATCCACATGCAGCGCGTGGGTCTCGCGCGTGAATTCATCCACTACGCTCAACACCCTGTAATTGCCTCCTTTCACCGTCCAATCATGGATGAAGTCCCAGCTCCAGACATGTCCCCGGTAGGCAGCCTTCTGAGGGTGGCGACCGGTGGAGCGCCCGGCCCGGCGTTGCTTCTTGCGGGGAGGAGGCACCGTCCAGCCCTCCTCGCGGCGCACCTCTCGCACTCGTGCGTTACTCACGCGATGTCTCTGCCTGCGAACCAGCCGGCCAATCTTGTCGGCTCCAAGTTCTGGGTGCTCGCGGCTGAGATCTACGATGCTTTGATCCACCACCTGCTTGCGCAGGCTGGGATACTTCGCACGGTAACGATAGGTCGAGCGGTGCAGTTTGAACACCCGGCAGACCTGGCGCTGGCTGCAGCCTTCAACGGCAACAGCCTGACGCGCCAACTCCCGGCGGTGCGCCGCGCTTACAGCTTTTTTTCGATCGTCTCCTGCAGGACTTTGATGCCCAGCATGGCCTCCGCATACATCTTCTTGAGCTCTGTGTTCTCCTTCTCCAGGGCCTTCAGTCGCTTCGCGGCGGCCTCGTCCATCTGACCGTATTTCTTACGCCAGCGGTGCAGTGTCGCGATCGAGATCTGCTTCTGCTGGCAGAAGCGTTCCTGGCTCAATCCGCTCCCGTCGCACTCGCGCAGCAGTCGGATAATTTCTTCTGGTTTGTGTCTCTTTTGCTTCATTCTTCGAGGATCTGGTTATCCAAATCCTCTCACTCCGCATGGGCCAGTCTTATTGGCGGCGGTCAGAGGTGCAACGCGTGTTGACCAGAGCCTGATACACGCATGAGGCGATGTGGAACCGGCTCCTTTTGCTCGGCACCCTACTGATTCTTAGGGGATGCGTGGCTGTTGTTGGGGGATGAATCGCTTTGTTCGGATTGAATGTCGGTCACCGTTGCTTGAGCGGCGTCAAATGAGACTGTTGAGTCGATCGCGATTGTTTCTTCAGTTTTACTCAGCATTGTCGCATTTGGATCCGTTTCTTTCCCTGATTGTGTGTCGGTCGGATTCTCGCTATCCGAATTCTCACCTGAATCGTTATTCAGTCTGAGCCTGCGAATGACACGTCTTTCTACGAATTCAATGTGCAGTCTGAGGCTGTAGAACTCCTGCATGTATGCCAATGGAACATCTTGCAGGTCATCGAGTTCGGTTTCCATGATTTGCAATGTGTTCCAATGAACGCGCAGTTTTTCGATATCGTCGACACTTCTCAGGTCCGTTTCCATTTCGCGGAGTAGTTTGTACCAACGGTAAATGCGCGACCGAATTCGCCAACGGTAGAGAGGGGGGGCAATTTTGAAGAGTGGAAAAAGCAAAGTCAGGGCAGGCAGTAACAGAATCGCTCCGCGATCGAAAAACGAAGCAACCCAAAAAGGCAGGTACTTCTGAAGCAGTGGTGGACCAGACTCAAAATAGAGTTTTGCTGATGCGTTTAAGGGAAATTCAATGTATTGTGCAGATGGAAGTTGGGGGTG
>JASLXP010001057.1 GCA_030740295.1 Planctomycetota bacterium | reverse complement strand
TGGGCGGGCGCGATCGGGCTCCCGCAGTGTCCTGCTGGTCAATCCCTGGATTCATGACTTCACAGCGTTTGATCTCTGGATGAAACCGCTTGGTCTGCTGTATATCGCCTCCGTGCTCGAAACCGAGGGATACCAGGTCTGTTTCATTGACTGCGTGGATCCTGAGTCCGGGCCGCGCTCGAGAGGGATACTTGGCGAATACAATTGCCACTACATCCACAGCGAAGAGATCGAGAAGCCGATCGCATTTCGGGATATTCCACGAAAGTTCAAACGCTACGGAATGAAGCCCGAAGAATTCCGATCCCGTTTGCATGCGCTTCCACCGCCCGAGGTTATCGGCCTCTCATCCATGATGAGCTACTGGTATCCCGGCGTCGCCGAAACTATCGAAGTGTTAAGGGAGACTTTCCCCGGCGTGCCCATCGTACTCGGCGGCATCTACGCGACCCTCTGCGAGGAGCACGCGAGAACTCTCGGCGCGGACGCAGTCATAACCGGACGCGGGGAGCGGGACATGCTCGAGCTGATGGACGACTTCTTCGGTAACCATGCCGACCGCTCTCGCTTCTCCGACCAGTTGGATGACATGCCGCGGCCGGCATACCACCTCTATGACCGCCCCAGCTCGGCATGCATGCTGACCTCGCTGGGATGCCCCTACAAGTGCACCTACTGCGCATCGCACGTGCTGTATCCAAGGTTCCGGTTGAGGCAGGTGCCGAAGGTGGTTGACGATATTGAATGGTACGTGCGCCATCACGGCATCCAGGACATCACGTTTTATGACGACGCGCTTCTGCTCGCGAGCCAGCGGCACATCGAGGCCATCTGTGAGGGCATCATCGATCGTGGACTGACAGCGCGCTTCCATACGCCGAACGGACTGCACACGGAAATGGTCTCACCATCCCTTGCGAGGAAACTCCATGCAGCCGGCTTCAAGACGATTCGCCTTGGCTTCGAGACTTCGGACATCGAACGACAGAAGGATTCGGACAATAAAGTCAGCAACAGCGGATTCTCACGTGCTATACAAAATCTGTACGAGGCAGGCTTCACGCCCCGCGATGTGATGGCCTACGTCCTCATCGGCATGCCCGGCCAGCCGGCTGATGAAGTGCTCGAATCCGTACGATTCGTCCATGAAAGGAAGGCGCGCGTTTCTCTTTCCCAGTACTCTCCCATACCGGGTACCGTCGAGTATGGGAAGGCGATCAGAAACGGTTTCGACGGATCCGATCCACTAATGGCAAACAAGACCATCTACGCCATGCGCGAACTTGGAATGAAGTTCGATGATTACGAACGTGTGCGCCGGGTGTCGAAGGAGGGGAACGAGCGGATTATGGGCAATACGCAAACGTAATACTTAATCCCTGTTTCGGACATGACTTCGGGTCACGTCCGGGGCCTGCCCCGGCGAACCATGATTGGCCGCTGGATCGAGACTCCCTCACTGTTGGCATTCAATGCCAGGGCATTGAGCAACAGAAATCCAAGTGCGCATCACCGCATTACGGCATTACCCGCCCATCAGGCGAATCTGAATCCTCGCCGTAAAATGCCGCACCTGAAGGGCAACCCAAAAATCAAGGCCGCTGCACAATCAGGAGGATCGATAATTGATTAAGTCCACAAGAGCAGTCTCTCTACTTTCTCTCTGTTTCTTTTCTTTCACATGCGGCTTCGCCCAGTCCCCTCAAAAGCAGGCACAGGCAATCCTCGAGGCCACGGGCGTCAGGGGCGGATTAGTCGTCCATCTCGGATGTGGCGATGGCAAACTGACGATAGCGCTTCGGGCGAACCAGAGCTACATGGTCCATGGCCTTGATGCTGACGCGGCACATGTTCAGGCCGCCCGCAAGAACATCCAGGCCACTGGGCTGTATGGAACTGTCTCAGCAGATCGGGTCAACGGTCGCCTGCCCTACACAGACAACATGGTCAACCTGATCGTTGCTGAAAAAGCCGGAAGCATCTCCAACCAGGAAATGTTGCGCGTACTCGTGCCAGGCGGGGTCGTTTACACTAAGAAAGGAAACAACTGGCTGAAGACCACCAAGCCCGTGCCCAGCACGATCGATGAATGGACCCATTTCCTCCACGATGCGAGCAGCAACGCAGTCGCGCATGACGACGTGGTCGGACCGCCTCGGCACCTGCAGTGGATTGGCAGCCCGCGCTGGTCCCGGCATCACGATCGCATGGCCAGCATGAGTGCGCTGGTTTCGACGGGTGGCCGCATCTTCTACATCCAGGATGAAGGCTCACGGGTCTCGATTCAGCTCCCGCCGAAGTGGTCGCTCATCGCCAGGGATGCGTTTAATGGCACGGTGCTCTGGAAACGCCCGATTGCCAAATGGTTTTCGCACCTGTGGCCTCTGAAGAGCGGGCCGACGCAGCTTGCCCGCCGGCTGGTTGCTGTGAAGGACAAAGTCTTCGTCACGCTCAGTCTCGGCGATCCGGTTACTGTGCTCGATGCCGCGACCGGTGAGACCATTCATTCCTATAAGGAGAGCAAAGGCACGGAAGAGATTATCGTTTCGGACGGCGTGGCCTTCCTCCTCGTGAACAAAGGCCAGTGGGCTCTCGCTGATTACAACCCGAAGTTGAACGTGGGTGATCAGGGGCGAGTCGGTAAGGAGTATCGCTGGAACGAAAAGCCCCGCGAATTGATGGCTTTCGACACGGATACCGGCAAACGGCTTTGGGTGAAGGAATCCAAAGTCGCACCGCTGACCATCTCCGCGGATGCAGAACGTCTTTTCTATTACGACGGCGAAAAAGTGTTTGCTCTCAATCGTAAAACTGGCGAGGAAGTCTGGACATCCGGCCCTGCAAAACGGCGTCAGTTTATCCCATTCAACTTCGGACCAAGGATCGTGATCTACAAAGACACGGTACTCTTTGCCGGGGGCGACCGAACCATGAAGGCATTCAACGCGGCTGACGGCAAGGAACTCTGGACAGCCCCCCATGCGCGGGGTGGTTATTCTTCGCCCGAAGACCTGCTCGTCGCTGGAGGGATTGTCTGGTCTGCGCCGACAACATCCTCCCGGGATTCGGGTGTGTACACCGGCCGCGACCCGCGGACAGGTGAAGTGAAGGCCGAGTTCCCGCCCAACGTCAGCACTTACTGGTTTCATCACCGCTGCCATATGGGCAAGGCAACGGATAAGTATCTGCTGCCTTCACGCACGGGCATCGAGTTCGTTGATTACAGGAAGAAGGACTGGAATATCAATCACTGGGTGCGGGGCGGCTGCCTTTACGGAATCCTTCCATGCAACGGCCTGATCTACGCGCCGCCACACAACTGCGCATGCTACCCCGAAGCCAAGCTCTACGGCTTCAACGCGCTAGCGCCGACTGCGTCGCGCCAGATCAAAGTGAGCGCACCTGACGGCAATCGTCTCGAGAAGGGGGCAGCGTTTGGACAGGTGACCGCTGGCAGCGGCACAAACGGCGATTGGCCGACGTTGCGCCGTGATGCTTCCCGCAGCGGTTCTACGGAAGTGGCTATCCCGACGGATCTGAAGGAATCCTGGCAGGCAGATATCGGCGGAAGACTGAGTTCGATTGTCAGTGCGGACGGCAAAGTCTTTGTCTCACAGATCGATCAGCACACCGTGCACGCGCTCGATGCAAAGACTGGAAATAAGGTCTGGGCATTCACAGCGGGCGGCCGAGTGGATTCACCTCCGACCATTTATAGAGGTACGGCTGTGTTCGGTTCGGCCGACGGCAGTATTTACTGCGTGCGCGCCAGCGACGGCGAGCTTGTGTGGCGATTCCGCGCTGCCCCGGCTGATCTCCGCGTGATGGCGTTTGAACAGCTCGAATCAGTCTGGCCGGTAAGCGGCAGCGTGCTCATTCAGAAAGATGTGCTTTACGCGATTGCCGGGCGCTCGCTCTACCTCGATGGTGGGCTCAGATTCATCAAGCTCAATCCCACATCGGGTGAGCTCATTTCAGAGAAGGTCATCGATCATGTCGATCCTGAGACCGGCAAGAACCTTCAGGCCCGGCTCAAGACTCTGCAGATGCCCGTAGGCCTGCCTGATGTGCTTTCGAGCGATGGCAAGTTTGTCTACATGCGCTCGCAGAAATTCGATCTCGAAGGCAAACGGATAACCCTCGGCCCGTTCTCGGGCAACGCGCTGGAACAGGGGCGCGTCCAGGCCGGCGAGGGAGCGCATATCTTTTCATCGACCGGTTACCTTGATGATTCGTATTTTCATCGCTCATACTGGGTTTACGGAAAGACCATTGCCGGCGGGCACAACGGTTACTACCAGGCGGCCAAGTGGGCTCCCGCGGGCAGGCTGCTGGTGGCCGATGATTCCAAGGTCTACGGCTTCGGCCGCAAGCCCCAATACCTGCGCTGGACAACCATCATCGAGCACCAGCTCTTCGCGGCTGATAAGAAAGTAGCAGAGGGTTCGTTGAAAGAGGAGGAAGCCCTGAAGCTGGTACCCGCCCCCAAAGCCAGACGCCGAGGCAAAGCTGCCGGAGGCGCCTCGATGGTTCACTTTGGCAACACGAAAAAGAACGACCCCACGAAAACTCCGCTTGCCGCGGAAGCCTGGCTCAAGGCCACCACGCCGACCGGTGTCATCGTTGCTCGAGGCGGGCCTGCCCAGGGCTACGCGCTGCACCTGGAGAAGGGGCGTCCAGTGTTTTCGATTCGCTCCGCCAATGAGATCTATTCAGTCACCGCCAAGCAGAAAATCACAGGCCGATGGGTTCACCTCGCGGGTGTGTTGAGCGCGGACAAAGAACTGGAGCTATTCATCGACGGTAAATCAGCCGGCAAAGCGAAAGGTGCCTTCATCACCTCCCAGCCGATCCAGACGCTGCAAATCGGTGGAGACGACGCGGGCGAGGTCGGAAAATACAGAAGCCCGAATCTGTTCACCGGCATGATCGAAGAGGCCCGTGTCTACTTCGGCGAGGTCAGCCCTGAAGAGATCGCCAAACATGCGGCCACTACCAAAGACACCGCGGCGGCAAAGGCCCGACTCATCCTTCACTGCAATTTTGCAGAAGGGAAGGCGAAGAACCTTGCAGAAGAAAAAGAAGAAGGCGATGTAAAGGACGCGACCGCGGCAGAAGGCCAGCGCGGCGCGGCCCTGGCCTTCAAACCCAAGCCTTCCATGCGCGCGAATCGCAGCGGCGGAAGCACCATCCAGCGGGACTGGACACAGGACATCCCGCTCCTCGTCCAGGCCATGCTGCTCTCCGGCAAGACGCTTTTCATTGCGGGCCCGCCGGACATCATCAATGAAGAAGAGACTTTCTCAAAGCTGGTCAACAAAGACGAGAAGATTCACGAGGCCCTGTCCAGGCAGGATGCCGCGCTCAATGGCAAAGATGGCGCGCACCTCTGGGCCGTCTCAACTGCGGACGGCTCGAAGCTTGCCGAATACAAACTCGATGCGCTGCCCGTGTGGGACGGCATGGCAGCCGTAGAGGGCCAGTTGTTTATCTCAACGCGAAAGGGCAATGTTGTGTGCTATGGCGCGAAATGAGATCTCCAGCTCGCGGCCCATCAATTCACATCTGCAGACGGGATCAAATACTCCTCTGAACCAACAAGGCTGCTGAATGAACCCAGTCACGATTCTCATCATCGGCGCCGGCAGCCGCGGCGGCGCCTATTCCAGTTTCGCAGAGAAGTTCCCCGACGAGGCCAAAGTCGTCGGTGTCGCGGAGCCGCGCGACTGGTATCGAGAAGACCTCGCGAAGCGTCATGGAATTCCCACAGAAAACTCATTCACCGATTGGAAGGAAGCCGCACAGCGCGAGCGATTCGCGGACGCGGTGGTCGTCGCCACGCAGGACGCGATGCATGTCGCCCCTGCGGTTGCATTCGCGCAGAAGGGCTATCACATGCTGCTCGAAAAACCGATGGCTCCGGATGCGGAAGGATGCCGATCCATCGTGGAGGCGGTTCTGGATGCCGGGATTATTTTCGCTGTGGGG
>JASLXP010001056.1 GCA_030740295.1 Planctomycetota bacterium | reverse complement strand
TTTTGCGCCGATTCCAGGTTGCCGGGAGTTTGCGCTGTTGGCATAGGTCGGGAGGTGCATTTATACCCAGGGCGGCGCTACGCTTGCCCTGGGCTACGTTGTTTAACGCCTTCGGCGTAAAAGACTCGGAAAGTGCGCCTGTTCTGGAACTAATACAGAATCACTTCGTCCAGCAATGAAAAGCTAATTACCTGGGCAGCTCGCACAAAAACACGATGGCGGTTCTTAGTAATTCCGTGGCGCTTGGCTTCCAATATGTAGTACTCTTTGGAACCTGTGGATTCGCTCATGTCATGCACGTCTGCATCAGTAAGCGTGACGAATAAGTCATCAATTGCAGCAAGGGCCCCAAGATAAAGGAGCGCAGTGCTGGTATCAAGGACGACGTCCTTCCCAATAAGTGAATCGAGGTTGTTTTCTGAATCAGGCATTAGTAGGCAACCTTTTCTATCAGCGTTGCGATCTTTTTCTGCCCCTCTCTATTTGGATACATGAGGAGCAGGCTCTTATCTTCAGGCATTGCGAAATTCACATCTTTCCAGCCCTTCGAATCCTGGAGCTTGTCGAACAGATTGATGAAAGTGCAATGGTGCTCGTCAGCTAGTTCTTTTAGGGCCTTTGTGTACTTCCCCGCCAGTTTCATCTTGCTCAAGAGCGGCGGCGGCGAAGCGATGATGACTTGCGCAGGGCTGTCACCAGCACGTGCCAAGTCGATCATGATGTCGATAGAACGGGTCCAATCTGCCAGCGTTGCGGAGTTCAGCAAGTCCTGAAGGCCCGGGGCAATCACAACAATTTCGGGTTTGTTCTTAGAGATGGCGTCAGGCAGTTTCAGCAGCAACTTCATGCTTGGGGCTACTCCGTCGCCCCATTCAAGAAAGGCAAAGCTTTCTTCATTCTTTTCAATCGAGCGTTTTAACAGGGCAGAATAATTTTCTCCGATATCACTCTCAGAATTCAGCATAGGATCTCCGACCAGTAGAACTCTCTTGGGAGAGGTATCGGTAAGCCTCGATATCCACTTCACCGGTGCCCATTTTCGATATTTATTAGCGTCCTCAACATCAACAAGAAGGATTACACGGCGGCCGCTTTTGTCTTTCAGGATGCCTCTTTCAATTGCCAGGTCTTGAAGCCCTTGATCCCATTTTCGAATAAGCAGGTTCTGGTTGTGTATTTCTTTTCCGCTTAGAGTACCCTTAATCTGGATGATACCGGTACCTCCCTCAAATTTACGCGCATCCAGCGGAATAAACATAGTCGAATCACTTGATGGATGTGTCACGATGACGCGCCTGTCTTTGTGTACGACCTCTTTTCCGTTGGATATGACCGCGGTGCCATCCACTTGTAAAGGAGACTCGTTCCGATTAGTAAAACGTACGCCGATGGTCGTTCGTTCAAGGTTGTATATAAAATTAGGGCAACTGGCGAAATCCACTCGCAGGTCCAAAGGTTCGGCAAGGCGGCGGCGAGTAATTCTGACCGGCCGGGTGTAGCTGCCTATAAGGTCGTGCCCCTGGAAAATACTGAGTGAAATCACGTGCTGCTGATTAATCAACAGATTTCTTGCCGAGTCTCTTTCATTGAATTTCTCACCGTTTCCGAAATTCCACTCATAGCGAAGCGCTTTTACATCTGGGTCCGTTGAAGTGAGATTCTTGAATTCGAAAAAACCCGTGTGGAAATTCGCCCTGCTGTCGTTTTCCAGATCCTTTTGCCGGCCCTCTTTGAAGTCAATCTGCGAATTTGGCTCGCCAACAGTAAAGAAGACCGATTGGGCCCCCTGTTGGTCTTCGAATGTAACTTCTTCGGCCGGTAATGCCCTGACAAATGCGGATGGCGGGATGGGAAAAAATCCAGACCGGCCGGGCGGCCTCCATCCGAGGCGCAATGTAGCTGAACGCTTGCCATGGGAATGGAGCACTCTGAGATAGTGCACTCCCTTGCTTAGTTCAGTCTTGACTTTCGAAGACCAACTACGAGCCGAGCCCTTTCTGAAATCCGATTCCAGGACTGATTCATGATCGATGGACACAAATACCGGGCTGATAGCTGAAATGGCAAATCCGTACTCTCCGGCCTGTTCTGCCCGCAGGTAAGCTTCGTACACGCTCACATATGAGCCCTTGCCGAGCACGCTGCCTCTCCAGCGCAATTGATTGATCTGATCCAGGTATGCTGACCGCATGAAACGCGCACTGGACTTAAAAGCACGAATTGCATTAGCGGATTTCGTGGGATACCCGATATTGCTCCTGGCTGTAAATCGCCTGATATACGGCTGGCGCCATCGCCAACTTGAGCGGCTTGCATTCGCATCCGGATTCCCGAAGTAAATGTAGTAATCCGAGATTTGGGGATGCGCTTTGAAGAACACCTCGATCAATTGCCCCCCCCTCGATACAGCGTTGAAAGGCACTTCGCTGCCGGCGCTGTTGATGACCCGAAGATCCGAATGGTTTGCCAGCGTCTTACCTTCGCTACAGATGACCGCCCGGGCGGTTGTCAGGTCGCCCATGACATCCCGCTCGTCCGGAGCTGCCGCAGGGGCTGAAGAGGGATTAACAAAGGTGCCGATGTCTATCGTCGCCTGCTGAGGCACCTCCAGTTCATCGGCATCCTCAGTCTCTTTGGTAAGGAAATCGGGAATCAGAACGCGCACCTTTTTCCTGTATTGCCAATCTTTGTTCCACCAGTCCCCCACCTCGCCTTCGGCCTGGACAGAACTCAAGGCGAGTAGCTGTAAGCTTAGAGTTGGGAGGATTGCGTAGAGCTTCAAAGGAGACTTAAGAATGTATAGGAATACCAAGTCAAGTGGCCAGGTAGAATCCATCCGGATCCGAATAGCCATTTAACGGGCTAAAACCCACAGGACAATCAATTGCAGGCCGGCCGCCTAATCTTCCTCATTGAAATCAGAGGAGTGATGGTCATCACTTCCCTTATCCAGCCCATGCTGAGTCTTCTCCCAATAGAACGGATTGTGCAGCAGTTGGATGAAGCCTTTCCACGCGCCAATGCTGATGAATATCCAATAGATGGGCATCATCAGGGCGTGGAACAAGAGTCCAAGCAGCCCCCTCCTGAAGCAGGCGAAAATGTGAGTGAAGACGAAAAAGAAATTGCCCGCAAAAAGGACAGCCGTCATGAGAAAGAACACCTGCGATACTTTGGGCCAGAACTGATCGTATTCATTGATTTCGTAAACCATTTTCCAGGGCGCTAGTTCCACCCCGTAGATTTCAGTTCCCGGCGCGGCGAGTTGGGCACCCCACAGGCCGCCATACACAATGACGACTGACCAGAAGATAGGATTGAGAAGCAATGTCAACGCCAGCCCGCCGATCGATACCAGGAAGCCGAAGAATTTCCACGGCCCCAGTTCCCACAACGTTTTCACCGGATTTCGCATGTGGACCAGGTGTGTCTGGATGTAGCCCTTGACCCACCGGGAACGCTGACGAATCCAGTTCATGAGCTGAGAGTTGGCTTCCTCCCAGGTGGTGGAATCGAGGATGGCCGTCTTGTACCCCATGCGGTAAAGCCGGATGCCGAGGTCACAGTCTTCCGTGACGTTAAACGGATCCCATCCGCCGATCCGCCGGAGGACGTCGGTCTGGAAATGATTGGAGGTGCCTCCCAACGGGATGGGTGCGCGCAATGCGTGCAGGCCGGGCAGGTACAGGTCGAACCAGGTGGTGTATTCGATGGCGAACCACTTGGTGAGGAAATTCTGGCGGGGGTTGAAGTAATTCAGTTTTGCCTGCAGGCAGACGGTGCGGACACCGGTGCGCTCGGTGAACGCGTAAAATGCCTTTTTCAGTTGATCCGGTTCGGGCCTGTCCTCTGCGTCGTAAATGACCAGGTATTCACCTTTTGCCTGTTCGAGCCCGTGATTGCACGCCTTCGGTTTCGTCTTCGGTTTGTTGTCAGCCACCACGATGGTATGGAAATTCTCCGGCAGGTCTGCCTCGAGGCATGCCTGGATGGTTTCCTGATCGTCCTCTTCGAGCAGCAGCTTAACGTCGAGCTTTTCCTGCGGGTAGTCGAGCGCCTTCAGATTGCGGACGATCTTCTGGGCGACTTCTGTTTCCTTATACAGTGGGACGAGAATGGTATAGATGGGCAGGTCTTCATCTTTCAGGCTTGCGAGCTCGTCTTCCTTAATTCGGATGTCCATGCGGAACAGCACAGACAGCCCGACGCAGGCGAGCTTGAACAGAATAACGACCAGGTAAAGCGAGCAGAAGAGATGAGCGAGATGCAGGAAGTGCAGCCAGTCGTAGAGGAAGATCACAAACGCCGCAGCCAGAACGGTCATATACCAAAGCACCTGAAAAGGTGTGACCACCTTGTTGGCCGCCATATCCATATTCTTCTTCAGAAAAAGGTCGACGGTGTGGTCAGGATGAAGTGCGTCCGGACTGAGATTCGTTGGGGTCGCCTGAATTGTCGAGCCCACGGTAGCAGGTTTGGGTCTGCTATCGTCATTGCTGCCGTTGGTCGATTCCTTTATTGCGGGTTCAGGCAGGGGAGGCGGAGAAGGTGCGGATGGCGTACCGATTTCACTGGACAGAATGGCTTCAGCGGGCGGGAGGACTTCTTCCTCTTCAGTGACAAACTCGAATTCCGTAGAGCCAATGGAAAACTTGTCACCTGGTTTCAGCGAATCCGAGCTGAGCTTTGCGCCGTTCAAATAAGTTCCGTTGAGACTCTCCAGGTCGCTCAACGTGCATTTGCCGCCGTCGTTGCGGAGCTCGCAGTGGTTCCGTGAAGCAAGTTTGTCGAGGATGACGATATCCGCTGTCGGCCCCCGGCCAACGATCAGCACCTGACCATCAGTTACTGAAACTGTATAGGCGTCCCTGTCCGGTTCGATTACGGTGAGTCTGCCAACCATCATAGTTTTGAAGGGGGATTGGAAACCGGGATCGGAGGCGTTTCTGAATTCGTGAATAACGACATTCTGACGCTCTCTGTAATACCTCCCGGTGAAAGGGCGGGCGATTATATCTGTCGCCCTATAGCTCACAAGCATAGCCCCTCGGGAGGGTTCTGCGGCCCGTCTTTACCTGTTCATACATGGAGTGGGGAGGAGGTGAATGGTGAATGGTGAAGAGTGAATGGTGAAGAGTGAATGGTGAAGAGTGAATGGTGAATGGTGAATGGTGAATGGTGAATGCCCCCAAAATCCGGTTGCCGTTACTTGATGCTCTGACGAAACTCCAGAATCCTGCGAGAAGGCGAGACTCCAACAGTCCATCCTCCACCATGCCCACATTCACAGATCTCCCCACGTATATCTACGGCGCAGGTGACGTCGGTCTGCCCGGCAACGACTACGCCAACGACCGCGAACTGATCCGCATCGTTGCCGAGAACAACAATTGGCTGCATGCGAGCCCGGACTACGGCGGCGGTGTCGCCGGCGGCACCTTCAAATTCTTGCGAAAGGCATGCGATGACCTGGGCGTAAAGCCGAAGATGATCCTCAAGCTGTTCATTGCCGGATACGATTCCGGCGCGCCGGCGACCACCGACGATCCCGTCCGCAACGTCCACGAGACCCTCGAAGTTCTCGGCAAAGACCAGATCGAGATCGCACAGATCTGGGGCAGCGACCGATTCTACGACGACATCCGTGAAGGCGGCCCAATCTCTACCGCACTGCAGCAACTGCGCGCTGACGGCCTGGTCGCCAAATACGCCTTTCAGTTGGACTCCGGCGTCAGTGCGGATCAATGGGCACTCATTCAGGACATCGTCGATGGCTATATGATGTACCTCAATGCAGTCGAGCGAGACGCAAGCAACGAAGTCTCTGGCTTGTTGCAGCAGAGCGGTGCGGAGGTCATCTCTCTCCGCGCCCTGGCCAGGATCTTTGTGGAGTACGAGACCTGGGACGCCGAGACAACTCCGATGCCGAATTACACGCATCCCGATACGCGGCAGCGCGTGGAGGATCTTAAGAGGATTTACGAACGCTCCGGATGCAAAGACTGGGTCGAATTCAACATGTCTTTCCGCCGCGCCTTCCCGAACGTCGTCTCCACTATCGGCATGACCACCAAACCACCTCACCTCAACCGCTACCTCGAAGCCGACAAAGAGACGCAGCCCATGCAGTACGATCTGGCCGCTGATATTTCCGCGTTGCAGGAGAAATGGTATGCGTGACACGGACGTCTCATGCAGATGTTTGTTCTCCCTTCTTTTCGTTACCTGCTCCGTCTGCGCAATCGCTCTCGTCCACGGCGAAGACCCCTACCTCGTAGACCTTCGCGGAGTAGCCAACACAAGCATCGAGGATGACGGCATTGCGGACAACGGCAAGGGCGGGTGGTCGGACGAAGGTATCAACGACATGTATCTCTATCCTCCGCTCAAATTCGGCACGGTCACGCAGCAGGGCTACACCTTTCATGCGATCGACCCGAAGCAACAGGATAAATCAGTCGTCATGTTGCGTGGGCTGGCGCGGGGTAAAGACAAGCCCGAATCGGCCACAACGCCAACGCCGGGTGCGAAGGGCAAGTTCGTCTATCTGCTCACGAACGGCGTCGGCCGTACGGCCAAAGGACAACCGAAAGACCATGTCGCCATGACGTGCACCGTCACTTATGCGGACGCTACGAGTAACGTCATCAACCTGCGCAATGGCATCGAGCTGAACAGTTGGTGGAGCGGCACTCATCGCGAACGACTCGCCTGGCCCATCATTCGGGGCGTCAACATCTACGCGCTCAAGTGGAAATGCGTCATCAGCGTCTGGGCTATGCAGTGGCAGAATCCCTCGTCCGAAAAAGAGATTGCCTCGCTCACGTTCAAATCGATGAACCAACTGACACCGGTCATCTGGGCGGCGACGATCTCGGATCATGATTTCTACGCATCTCCCGAACGGACCGCCAAACGAGCACGCCGCGAGCTCCCACCCAAAGGATACTTCAGCCGCAAGTTCGCCCAGGAGCGCGGGCGCATGATGGAGGCCGGTATCCGTGAAGGGCACTTCCAGGGCATCCGTCGAGTTCGCGTCATTCGCGGCGACATCCTGGAGGTAGCAGTGGACGGCGGCTTCGCGAAGTCCGGCGCTGGGCTCAGCAACGAAGTCGTCGCCGAGCATCAGGTGGCGAAGACGTTCTCGGTTACGAGCAAAGACGACGCGGATTTTGACCAGGGGCCACGGCCGTCGTCCGTGGGCCGGCACAGCAAGGAAGTCTATCGTTCGAGCATCGGCAAGTTCCCATCGAACTTCCTCTACGAGCACCACTTCTACATCACTCTTCCCAAACCGCTGAAGCCCGGCAAGTCTTACTCGATTCATGTCGCTCAGATCGCTGCGCCGATGAAATCGAAGATCGAACTGACGTTCAACGACAGAAAAACGATCACGCCGGTAATCAAGGTCAACCAGTTCGTCTACTCGCCGGTCGGTGGGAAACGTTATGCGTATCTCGGCTGGTGGAGCGGCGACCAGGGCAACGTCGATTACGGCAGGTATCAGAAATTTAACCTGATCGATGAAAAGTCCGGTCAGCCGGTGTTCGAGGGCAAAATTTCGGAACGTACGCCCGACCACGCCAACTCCGGTGAAAGTGTTTACCAGATGGATTTCTCTGATTTCAGCACGGCCGGCAGATATCACATCTACGTGCCCGGCCTTGGGCGTTCGAGCCGCTTTGACATCGGCGGCCAACGGGTCAGGGAAATGTATTACCACACGATGCGGGCCTTCTTTCATCAGCGCTGTGGGCAGGCATTCCGTGAGCCGTGGACTGAATTCACGAAGCCGGCCTGCCACACTGAATGTTGGGAGAGCGGCTACCTGGTGCGCAAACGCTACAGGCCCAAACCCGGCGAGAGGAAGAAGTCTTTCATCGGCGGCTACCACGATGCGGCCGATTTCGACACGTTCACCTATCACCTGCCGGCCACGTCTCAGATTCTCTTCGCTTACGAACTTTTTCCGGAGACCTTCAAAGACGGCGACCTCGATATCCCCGAGAGCGGCAACGGCATCCCGGACGTCCTCGACGAGGCTCGCTGGGGTCTTTTCTTCTGGCGTGACCATCAGGCCGAAGACGGAAGCGTGCCGCTTGGGCGCGGCAACGATTGCGATTCCATCACTGGGTACAACCGCCGTCGAAAGCCGCGGCCCGCGTTTGGTGTCCTGCCCGCGAACCCGGAGTCAGCCGTCCAGTACGCAGGGACAGCCGCCCTCTATGCTCGTCTGATCAAACCATTCAACGCCGAAGACGCTGCATCGTTCCTGGCATCCGCCGAAAAGGCTTACGCGTTCGACAGGACACAGGTACTCAATCCGGACGACAAAAAGCACGGCGCCCGGCGAGCCATCCGCCCTTACGCCGCAGCCGAGCTCTACCGAACGACCGGCAAACAGACTTACCGCAACGATGTCAAGAGTTACACCAATGAGCGCGAGGAGATAGGAGTCGGCAGCCATCAGGGCGCGACTTTCGTCTGGCCTTACCTGGCACTGCCCGATGACAAGACCGATCCGCAGGTGCGAGAGCGGCTCACGAAAGCTCTGCTCAGTTGCGCCGACAAAATCGTCGAGACGACCTCAAACTCCGGTTACCGCGCCGGTATGGGTGAAGAGGGCTATCTCGGCTGGGGCACGGCCAACGGCGGAGGCTTCTACGGCGCGCCCTGCCTCTACGCCTACCTGATGACCAAAGACCAGAAATATCTTGACGCTGCCAGCCTCAACGCCGATTTCCAACTCGGCGCCAACCCGCTCTCCATG